>CAZHKT010000139.1:0-7864 GCA_964533045.1 uncultured Acidobacteriota bacterium
ACGTCGGCAATAGGAAAAGTTCCCGCACGGACCTTACGGTTTTCAGTATCTCACTGTGGGTCAACAATTTCAAGCCCCGATCCCCGATGGCGGCGTTTATTGTGCTGGGCTCTAGCGGCCCCTATTTCTTCTTCTTGCCCGTCCCCGTGGGGGTCCACTGCCAGCCCCAAACTCGCGTGACGTAGCTGCGGAAGCCGTCATGGCCTTGCCGCGTCAAATCGAAATCACCCAGTCCCGGAATGTTGAGCTTGTGGGTCAGGTGAAGACCCGACCCCTGAAAGTCGTCATCCAGCTTGCCGGGATACTTCAGTTCCGCAGCGGTCACCGACACCTGTTCGCGGGCCACAGCGTAGGTGTGCGGCTGGGAATCGTTCGAGCCGGTCGCCGTAAAGGACATTCCTCTTGGAGTCAGTCGGAAAGTTCCCCAGCAGCCCTGGTGAAGGAACTTGGCGGGAGCCAGCAATCCGCCTCCCCGCTTGGCCATGCCGTGGTAATGCACGGCGGGGAAGGAAAAGCTTTGGAGGTTTTCGATTTCCTGCCGGTACGTGGGGTTGGCGGGGAACAATTCCGCCAGCCGAGTGTAGATTTCCATGGCGCGCTGGGTGTTCCCGGCGGTGGCGGCCTGTCGCGCCTGATTCTCGGAGGCGGCGGTGGATCGGGTGATCAGGTCGAGTGCTGCGACGTGTGTTGGGTCCATCTTCAGAACCTCCCGGGACACCTCGATGGCGCTCGACCCGGCCGGTGTGGCCAGGTTTCCGTCCCGGAAAGCCTGCTCGGCACGCGCCATCAGCGCCGCAATCTGCCCCAGCCTCTCCAGCCGTGCGATCTCCGCCGGAAAGTTGGCATTGTCAGGAAACAGCATCATCAGGCGCTGGTAGATCTGCCGGGCACGGTCCAACTGCTGTGCGGCGGCTGCCGCCCGGGCCTCGTTCTCGTAGGCGGCCAGGGCGCGTGTTTCCATCTCGCGCACGCCCGCATGGTCGGGCTCAACGCGGCGCACCTCGCTCGCCCAGAAGAAGACGCAGTCGTCTTCCGGCTCGCCAAAGCGCCGTGCGTTGAACGCTTCCCGCGATCGCGAATAGAGGTTTCTAATCTTGGCTTGAATGCGCTCCTGCACTTGGGCCGAATCCGGCGCCTCGGGCGCAAGTTCAAGGTATCGCTGCCAGGCGAGCGCCGCCTCGGCGTAGCTTCCGGCCGAATCGAGAGCCATGCCCCGGTTGAGTTGCACCTGCGCCCAGAGCGGCGCCAGTTTGGCGGCTGCGTCAAATTCGCGCAACGCCCCGTCCGCATCGCCCTCCACGAAGAGTTTTTGGCCTTCCTGGAAGTGCTCCCATGCCTCGGGCGGCGCCACGCCCAGCTGGCGCAACGTTTCAATGACTTCGTCGGTCGCACCCAGGGTGCGCAGGCGTTGCTCGGCTTCGGCCGTTAGGACAAAATTGATGCCTTTGCTTTCGACCAGTTCGATAATGCGTGCCGGCGGAACTTCACCTGACAGTAGTGTGGTGATATCTTCCTCCGAAAGCGGCTTCAGGCGCGGGGTGGAGATCTGTCCGCCTTGCCCCGGCAAGGACGGAAGAAGGATTGCCAGGCACAGGAGGACAACGGCGGACTTTGAGGAGGGAAGTTTCCTCGTCACAGAACACGGCTCCGTGCAAGGACCTCGGACCGCGGGGATTCTAACATAGATTTGCAGCAGGCAATGATTCCAGCAGCCCTCTTTAGGCCTGGCATGAAACCTGGGTCCTGGCTCATGAAGCGGCGCCCCCGTTTGACCTAGGCTTGCCTCGGCCCTACGGCGGGCGGCGATGGATTTCTAGTGTCTGCTACATATTCCTCGCAGTGCCACCGGCGGGCATGCTCGAAACGCCTGGGTGCTCCTTGGTCATCGCGGCGGCACCCCCACAACGTGGTTGGGTCTTTCCGGCATTTTCTGCCGACGCTCACTCTAACGCGCTCATTCGACGCCAGATAGGAAGAAGACATCGAATCTGAATTGACCGCAAGGCAGTCGGCCCGGTAAGATTCCTGAAATGTGCCCGGACGGCAAAGGGCGCATGCCGGAAAGAACCTCGAATCGCGGGTAAAGGGTGTCGCTTGGAGAGGACCAGGAAACTCCTTGGCGTCGTAGCATTGACGTGCTGGCTGGCGGGCTGCAGCGGCGGTTTGGGCCAGCGCAGTGCCGCGACGCGCCCAGCCCCCGCGCCTCCACCGCCCCCCGAGCCCTCACCCCAAGTTGAACCTGCCAGGACGCCTCCCCCGCCGCCTCCGCCCGATCCGGTGGAAGTGCTGATCGCTCAAGCGCAAGCGACCTACGCCGCGGGGCTGAAGGACTACCAGGCGGGAAGCACCGAACAGGCGCGAGCTAAGTTTGACCACGCCATCGAAATGATGCTTCAGTCCAAGCTCGACCTGACGGGCGATGAGCGTCTCCGGTCGGTCTTTCAGAGGCTGGTCGATGATATTCATGGGTTGGAGGTGGCGGCCTCGGACTTTAATGGAGGGCCCAACGGAAGCCGCTACGAAACTGCTCCGATTGAATCCTTCAGCGGCCTGACGTTTCCGGTGGATCCCCGGGTTCGCCAGCGGGTGCAGGACGAACTGAAGTCTGTCCACTCCGACCTCCCTCTGGTATCCAACGAGATCGTGGACGGCGTCATTACGCATTTTCAGGGCCGGGGATCGGGTTTCGTGCGGACTGCGTTGCGCCGCATGGGGCAGTACCGACACGTTTACGAAGCCGCGTTGCGGCGTGAGGGATTGCCGCAGGATCTGATCTACCTGGCGGCGGCCGAGAGCGCCTTCAATCCTTTCGCCCTTTCACGGGCGGGAGCGAAAGGCATCTGGCAGCTCATGCTCAGCCGCGGCATGGAATACGGACTGAAGAAGGACCGCTGGGTGGACGAGCGCGAGGACCCCGTCAAAGCCACCGACGCCGCGGTGAGGCATTTGAAGGATCTCTACACGCAATTTGGCGACTGGTACCTGGCGCTGGCGGCCTACAACAGCGGTCCGGTCACCATCCAGAAAGCCATCGAGAAGACGGGGTACGCCGATTTCTGGATGCTCCACCGGCTGCGCGCCTTGCCCACCGAAACCGAGAACCACGTCCCCATTATTCTGGCTATGGCCATCATCGGCAAGGACCCCCAGGCGTTTGGCATTGAGGTGGAACCGGATCCGCCGGTGGAAACTGACGACGTAGTGGTCGAATCGCCGGTGGACTTGAGGTTGGTGGCGCAATTGATTGACAGGCCGGTGGAAGAAATCATCCGGCTGAATCCGGGCCTGCTGCGCTGGACCACTCCCCCCAACGACCCTGGCTTCGTCCTGCATCTTCCCAAAGGGACAGGACCCGCGTACACGGCGGCGATCAGTGCTTTCCCGGCGGACAAGCGCATCTGGTGGCGGGCACACACCGTGGAAAACGGCGACACGCTTGCCAGTGTGGCGCGCAAGTACAAGTTAACCACGGCGTCTCTCGCCAAAGTCAACGGGCTGGATCCGAAAGGGACGCTGGATGCGGGTTCGCGGCTGATTCTGCCACTGGCCGCAGGAAATGAGGCTTCTCTGGCCCGCGTGCGGGAGCGAGGGCCTCGCCAGATCGTGCGCTACAAGGTGAAGCCCGGTGATACGCTGGAGCGCGTTGCCGATCGCTTCGACGTCACGCCCTACCAGATTCGCCGGTGGAACAGGATGTCCGGCAGCCAATTGATCGCAGGACGGACGTTGGTCATTCATTCCTCGGGGGGAGGTGGCGGAACCCGCGCGGGACGCCCGCGCCGCGCCACCCAGGCGAAACCATCTTCCCCGCGAACGAAACCGCGAACGAGTTCCCCCGCTGCCCGCGCCAGTGCGCCGACCGCCCCTGCCTCACGCGCCGCGCGCTAGCCTTCCCCGCCATGCAATATTGGGCTTGACACCGGTTTTCCCCTGCTGTAAATCTGGCCTCGCTGGCGATGGCGGCTGCACGCTGGGGGGAGCGGCGGATCGCGGAGCGACATAGCGACAGCGGCGCCGGGATGGCCAGGGGAGGATACCATGCTGTTTGATCCGGAAGACCGGGAGCCCGGCGAGGAGTTGGAAGACTTCGGCGACGAGCTGTCTTCGGACTACCGCGAAGAGGAGGAAGACCTCGGCGGCGAGGAAGATGAAATGCCGGATGAGGACATCTCGTACGAGGCCGAAGAGTCGGCGGAAAAAGCGCCGCCGGTGACCCCACCTCCTGCGCCGCCGCCCGAGCCTGCCAAGTCGGCGCGGAAGGTGCCCGCAGCCCGCAAGCCGGTCAAGAAGGCCGCCAAGCCCGCTCGAAAGCCGGCGAAGAAGCCCAAGAAACCGGCCAAGCCCGTCAAGAAGGCCAAGGCCGTCAAGAAGCCGGCCAGGAAAGCTCGGCGCCGGTAGCGCCACCCGGCCTTCGAGGCGCCGACTGGCACACCGGGCAAGGAAGGATTCGCAAGCACGCGCGGCGGGGCCTCGGCCCCGCCGTTTCGTTTGACGATGGCTTCGAGAAACAACCAGGAATCGGAAGTGCTGCCTGTGGCGGTCGCCGCGGCGCCGCCTGCGCTCGCGCAAGTCCGTGGCGCTCCGGTGCGTGCCCTGGAATTCATCTGCCGCATGCGCGGGGCGTCGCAGCCCAGCCTCCTGCGTTGCGACGACGGCGGGAATTATGTGGTCAAGTTCCGCAACAATCCGCAGCACGTCCGCGTGCTCGCCAACGAAATGCTGGCCAGCCGGCTGGCCCTGCTGCTCGGCCTGCCGGTGCCCGGGCCGGCGTTTGTGGACGTTCCGGCCGAGCTGGTGGAAGCAAATCCACTGCTTCATTTCGAACTCTCGCGCGGTCGCGAGGTCTGCCTGCCCGGCATGCAATTCGGCTCGCGTTTTCCGGGCACGCCGTCCCAGACGCTGGTGATGGATTTTCTTCCCGACCGCCTGCTGCGGCGCGTGGCCAGTGTCGATAAGATCTTTGCGGGTGCGCTGGTCTTTGACAAATGGACGTGCAACTGCGACGGGCGGCAGGCGATCTTCTACCGCACCGCGGACCAGGAGGGCACGGCATGGTCGGCGGCGCTGATTGACCAGGGATTCTGCTTTAACGACGGCGAATGGAATTTTCCCGACAGCCCGATTCGCAGCCTCTATTCCCGCCGTCTGGTTTACGAGAAAGTGCGCGGGCTCCATTCGTTCGAGCCGTACCTGTCGCGCCTGGAGAATCTCGAGGCCAGCGAGCTGGAAGCGTGCGCCGAAGACATTCCGGACGAGTGGTGCGGCGGGCATCGCCGTTTGCTGGCGCAATTGCTGGAGCGGTTGTACGAGCGGCGGCGGCGGGTGCGGCAGGCCCTTATTGACGCCAAGAACAGTCCGCTCGCGCCGTTCCCGAATTGGACCTAGAGCCGTCCTTCGGGCGGCTATTGTGGGGCTCAAGTCCGTAGCTCCGTGGGCAGGCCCTCATGGCGGAAGTGACCGCGACCAAACCGTGTTCGTTCTTCCTGGTGCGCTACGTTCCCGACATCGTGCGCGGCGAAGGCCTCAACATCGGCATCTTTCTCTACAGTCCGCAGGAAGAGTACCTCGACTGCCTTTTTACGGACGATTTCCGGCGCCTTCGCTCGTTTCACCCGCAGGTGGATGTGGAGATGCTCCGCGACCTGCCGCGGCATTTTGAAGACGAAATCCGCCGGCGCGAGGACCGTCTGGAAGACTTCGTGCGCGAGATGCAGGAGAGCTATTCCAATCTCGTGCAGGTCACTTCACCCCGCACCTGCCTGGCAGCCGACCCGCAAAGGGAATTGCAGAATCTGTTCGCGCGTTATGTGGGAACGCGGGAGGCAGCCCCTCTGGCCCAGGACACGCGCATGCGCATCAAGCAGCGCCTGGCGGACGCCCTGGCGCGGCACGGGGTGTTGGCGCGGATGGAGAAGCGAATTCCCGCCGCGCAGTGGACCGGCGCGGGGGATCCCTTCGCGTTCGATTACGGCTATCGTCCGGCGGAGCGGGACGGAAAGCCTGACGGTCACCTCAAGCTCGTGCATGCCCTGTCGCTCCGCCGAGATAACGACCTGGCGCACGTGCTCGCTAACCTGATGGTGAATTACGTCCGCAAGCGCGAGCCCGCCGAGTTGACGGCCGTGGTGGAGTCCCTGCCCGCGCCCGGCCACGAGGCCGCGCTCCATTCCCAAAAGATCCTCGCCGACGCGCAAATCAGGCTTCAGCCCCTTGCCGGGCTCGACGATTACGCGGCATCGGTCCGCCGGGAACTGCCGTAGCCTGATGCGGTGGGGGAGGCCGTGAGTCTGCTCCTCAAAGTCGAATGCTACGCCGGCTACAAGGCCGACGAGCGCCCGCGACGGTTCACGGCTCTGCGGCCCGACCCAGTCCCTCATGAAGTGACGGCGATCCTCGACCAGTGGTACGGCGTGGGCTACCAGTGCTTCAAGGTGCGCGCCGACGACGGCCACAGCTACCTTCTGAAACACTGCCAGAAGGAAGACATCTGGACGCTCGAATCGTTCCGTCGCCAGGCACCCTGACCGCATCCCCCTTGTTTACTTCTCAACAAACTGACAACCGCGCCCAGAAGTGATTAAATGGATGCAGGGGCTGGCAGGCGGTGGCGCGACGACGTTGGATGAGCCAACCTGGCCAGCCGAGGCGGGCCGGCGATGCAGAAGGGCGAGAACGCAATCTCAGTGGCCATGGCGGCGGTGGTGCTGCTGGTCTTCATTGCCGCGCACGAGCGCTGGCGGATTTCGGGTCTCGAAAAGATGGCGACTTCGGCGGAGGAATATATCCTGACCTCCACCGGCATTCGCGGCGAGACACCCGAGCTGAGCGGTTACCAGAAACTGAACACCTTCTCCCTGGGTGCGTACCAAGCCTCGCTCTACCGCCAGACGCCGGCGCCGCTTACCTTCGCGCCCGGCCGCTTCGTCGTTTACGATCGGTCGAATAAACCTGTTTTCAAGCTGAACACGCTGGAAGGCTCTCGCGAACCTTGGACGGCGGTGTACGATTTTGCGGGCAGGAACGGACGGCCCGTCCCCGGCCGCAAGACCAAGCCGCGTTACGCGCAGGACCTGAACGCCGACGGCGTGCCGGAAGCGATGGTCGGCGTCTATTCCGGGGGCGACCACTGCTGCACCGTGGCCAGCATTTTGCAATTGGGCAAGGAATCGCTGAAAGTGATGGGGCGCCTCGGCGGCTTGGACGGCCTGCCGTTCGAAGGTCTGGAACTACGCAACGTGGACCAGGATGCCGCGCTGGAAATTATCGGGCACTCCCGGTACCGGACGCTGTGCGGCGGCCACGAGGATTCCGCCGACGTGATTTCCGTCTTCGACTTTGTCAATGGCGAGTGGAGCAACCAGACTTCCCGCCACGCCGACTTCCTGCGCAGCGAACTCCAGCGCAATATCCAGAACTGGAGTCGCGCCAAAGACCGGTCCATCCAGGCGCTTCAGACCATCGCCGCCGGCTACGCGGCTCTGGGACAGCGCGACCTCGGGCAGCGGTTCTTTGCCATGAATCTGCCCTCCGTCCTTCCCCAGTTGAACAAATTGGGCGTGGACCCGGATGACTGCTTGGAAGATAACGCCAGCCTGCTCGCCCGCCTGCCGTCGGTGGTTCCCGGATCGCTGTAGCGTGGGTCTGTGCCCCGCGTCGGCGCGGCTGCTGGAGCCGCGCTACAGCACGGGTTCGTCCCAATTCTCCAGCACCTGCTTCACCCGTGACATGAACTGATTGGCGACCGCGCCGTCAATCACCCGATGGTCGAAGCTCAGTTCCAGATAGCACATCAGGCGGATGGCGATGGCGTCGTCGCGCACCACAGGACGCTTCTCGATGGCCCCGACGCAAAGGATGGCCACCT
>CAZHKT010000139.1:7874-9844 GCA_964533045.1 uncultured Acidobacteriota bacterium
TGGGCGTACCGAACAGGCCGCCGAAAGCGCCCGGGTTGGTGATGGTGAAGGTGCCCCCGTGCACCTCGTCCACGCTGAGCTGCTTGGAACGCGCACGGTCAGCAAGGTCCTTTAATGCCCGCGCCAATTCGGGGAACGTTTTCTCCCCTGCGTTCTTGATGACCGGCACAATCAGGCCCGAATCCAGCGCCACCGCCACGCCGACGTTCACGTCGCGCTTAAAAATGATATTGGTTCCGTCCACCGAGGAATTGATGATAGGGAAATCCCGAATCGCCACCGTGCTGGCGCGGACGAAGAACGGTGTGTAGGTCAATCTCACACCATGCACTCGCTCGAATTCATCGCCTTGCCGGGCGATGACGTCCGCAATGCGCGTCATTTCAACCTCGAAGACGGTGCTGACGTGGGCGGACGTGCGCCGGCTCAACACCATATGATCGGCAATCTGGCGGCGGATGGGCGTCATGGGGACGACGAGCTCCGGCCCGGTGAAAGTGATCGTCTTGTCCGCCGCCGGCGCGGCAGGGGCAGGAGGCGCGGCGGGCCGCGGCGCGGGCGCGGCGACCTGGGCCGCCTTGCGCTGCGCCACGTAATCCAGCACGTCGCGCTTGCTGATGCGCCCGCCCAAGCCGGTTCCCTTCACCAGCCGCAGATCCACGTCGTGCTCGGCCGCCAGTCGCTGGACCAAGGGCGAGGAGCGAACGATGCCCCGAGGCGCCGCCGCGGCTGACTCCGGCTCTGCCGCCTTCGGCGCGGGGCTGGGCGCGGCCGCGGGTTGGGGCTGCGGTTCGGCCGGTTCCGCGCCGGCGCCCTCTCCGTCAATCACGCCGATCACGGCGTTCACGCCCACCGTCTCGTTTTCCTTGGCCAGAATCTGCGTCAGCACGCCGGAGGCGGGCGAAGGAATCTCCGCATCGACCTTGTCCGTCGAGATTTCGAGCAGGGGCTCGTCGCGCTCGACCCGCTCCCCCACCTTCTTCAGCCAGCGGACGACTGTGCCTTCCGCGATGCTTTCTCCCATCTGGGGCATGATGACGTTGGTTGGCATGAGATCCTCGGTTTAGAGCGATTGAGCGAAGCGAAAGTGCAGAATCAACCCGGCCTCTGCACTCGCCAGCCGCACTGCGTGCTTGACTGCCATCGTAGGCCATCTAGTCGCGTGGGTCAACGACGGCGGCCGGCTGCATCTCCAGTGCAAAAACCTCGCCCATATGGCGGAGGGTTCGCTCCGTTGCGTCCTCCATGGGGATCTTTCGGCCCAGCAACCGCTCGAGGGATGTCACGCCCTTATCCTTCAATCCGCAGGGGACGATGTAATCGAAATACTTCAGGTCGGGCGAAACATTGAAGGCGAAGCCGTGCGACGTGACCCAGCGTGAAATATGCACGCCCATGGCCACCAGTTTGGCGTTGCCCACCCACACGCCGGCCGCGCCCGGCATGCGTCCGGCTTCGATGCCGTAGTCTTTGGCCACGCGGATGAACACCTCCTCGAGCGAACGCATGTACCAGGCAATGTCGCGCCGGTGCTGAGTCAGATCGAAAATGGGATAGCCGACGAGTTGGCCCGGGCCGTGGTAGGTAATGTCGCCGCCGCGGTCGGTTTCAAAAAGCTCCGCGCCGATCTGCACCAGGAATGGATCGGAAACGAGCAGGTTTTCGCGCTGGGCGTTGCGTCCCAGAGTGTAAACCGGAGGGTGCTCGAGCAGCAGGAGCGTGTCCGGGATCCTGCCGGCCTTGCGCGCGGCGACCAGTTCGCTTTGCAGGCGAAGCCCTTCGCGGTAATCCACGCGCCCCAGTTGGCGGACGTCGCAGCGCATCGGGAATCAGCATACAGGAATCAAAGGGTGCGGGCGAGGGTTTGGATTCGGGGGGCCGGAGTAGGCTGCAACATTTCGTGTTGAAAATTGAGTTGGAAAGAGAGAGAGGGTATCTCCGGAAAACGTTTTCCTGCCGGCAAGAGCAGG
>CAZHKT010000140.1:0-4728 GCA_964533045.1 uncultured Acidobacteriota bacterium
AGACCACGAAGGACATCCACCATTGTAAAGAACCGTTAGACGCACCACACTAGTTGAGCGCGCCCATGCAGCTCGAGCCGCTGCCAGCGGTGCAGCCGTAGCAATGCTGGCCGGTGCGGATGTCGCGGCGCGCCAATAGATAGGCGTCAAAATCCCGGATGTGATGGGGCAAACCGTGGTTTACCGGCAGGTCGAGCATCTGGTTGAAGTCGCAGTCGTAAAGCGTCCCGTCCCAGCCGACGCTCAACAGGGTCCGGCACATCAAGCCCTTCAATGTCTCGCGGTTAAACTTTTCTTCCAGCAGCGCCATGTACTCATCATGCTTGCCGCTACGCTTCAGGTCCGTGAGGAATCGGCTGATCGGCATATTGGTGAGCGTGTAGAGGTGGTTGAAGAAAATGCCATGTTCGTCGCGCAGATGCTGCCTGTACGCCTCTTCCAGAGACTCCTGCGGTCCCGGCAGGTAAGGCCCCAGCGGGTTGTAAACCAGGTTGAGCGTGAGATTCGTCTCGGGCCGGCCGTAGCCCTGGTTATTGAGCAGGCGCAACGCCTCGATACTCTTGTGGAAGACGCCTTTCCCGCGCTGTTTGTCCACGTTCTGCTCGGTATAACAGGGCAGGGAGGCGGTGACCTCCACCTGATGCTCGCGCAGGAACGCGGGCAGATGTTGCTTGCCCTCGACGAAAAAGACGGTGAGGTTGCAGCGGTCAATCACGCGGCGGCCCAGCGCGCGCGCCTCGCGCACCAGGTATTCGAAGTTGGGATTGAGTTCCGGCGCACCGCCCGTGATGTCAAGGGTCGGAATGCTAAAGCGGCGCAGCACGCTGACGACCTGGTCGGCCGTTTCGCGCGTCATGATCTCCGTGCGGGTCGGCCCGGCGTCCACGTGGCAGTGGCGGCAGGTCTGGTTGCAGAGCTTGCCGACGTTCACCTGGAGCGTTTCAATGCCCGCGGCGCGGAGCGGCCATTGGCCGATCTGAACCAGTTTGTTCTCAAACGAGACCATCGTCGGAGGGCCCTGAGCTCGACATGGAATTCTACTCCATTTGAGAAGCAAAGTCACAGCATGAGCGCCAGCGCCAGGCCGCCGGCGAAGCTGCTGCCGGCGAAGTTCACGATGCCGTTGGTGACCAAGCCGCGGCGCTCGACGGTCGCGCCCAGGAGGCTGTCGAGCAGATTCCCCGCGAGCGCCGCGCCCAGGGCGATGGCTGCGCCTGCCGGGCCACAAAGCCCGAGGGCGAAGCCGATGGCAACGATCAAGGCCGAAGCCAGGAATCCCGCCACGGTTCCACCAGCCGACACGCCGCCATTTTCTCCGGAGGGAACGGGTTTGAAGGTGGTAATGAGATAGGCGCGCGATGAAAGCCATTGGCCGATTTCGCTCGAGACGGTGTCGCCTGCGGCCTCGGCAAATGCCGCGACCAGCGCCGCCAGGAACGCCGCTTCGTGGGGCGTGGTGATAGCGAGCAGGGCAAAAACGGCTCCGGCGAGCGAATTGGCTGTCGCCTCCCGCCAGCTGCGCGCCCCGCCGCGCTTTTCCGCCACGCCTCGCCGCGCCTTGCTCGCATAACCCACGCGCGTGGCCACCGAACCCACGATCACGAACGCCAGCAAGATCGAGAAGCTTTTCCAGCCGTAGCCAAGATAGACCGCTATCCCCAGGAAGAATCCCACCAGAGCGCCGGAGCGGTTGATGGCTCGCGCCGCGAGCGCCAGCAGTGCAAACGCCAGACTCACGCCGAAGGCCAAGAGCACACGCCGGGGGAGATAGGGCAGATTGCCGTCGAGCGCCGAGCGCTCGATCAGGTAGGCGCAGAAGAGAAACCCGCTGGAGACAAGCGGAACCGACACATTGTCATCCAGCCGGATCGGAACGCTTTCGACGATGGCGCCGACCAGTGCGCCCGCCACGGAGATGATGAGAACCTTATCGGAGGGCAAACTTGGCGCTACCCAGCGCGACAGGACATACGCCCCGGCCGCACCGGCCATCACGAAAGCCGCGAAACCCGACCAGCGCTTTTCTCGATTCCAAGGAAGGAACGGCCCGCGCAGGCGTTCGCCCGCCACGCTGGCCAGGCCGTCGCCCAGCGCCAGGATCGCCCAGGCCGACGCGGCGACGTGAAGATGATGGCGGTAGAGCAGAATCAGCGTCAGGACGGAAACGGGATAGAGTACGACACCGGTCCAGGCAGGGCTGGCGTCTTCGGGGTGTCTTCGCAGATCCACGGCGAACTGAGGGAGCAGGAAAATATTGAACAACAGTGCCAGCAATGCGCACCCCGCCGCCTGCACCCAGGTCAAAATCGGGAGCAGGAAAGCAAAACCTAACATCGAAATGTGAACCACTTTACGCGTTGTCATTACCGGCCGGTTCTTTACGATTTGTTGGGCCATTGAATCCCTGAAGGAATGATTCAGTGATTCAATGTCTTTCGGATTCCTTCTTCGAGTGGTGTCAGGCGGTATCCGAGCTCCCGCTGGGCTTTGGCGCTCGAATAGACCCAATCGCTCCGGAAGACGTCGACCACGCCCGGCGTGAGCTGGGGCGAGTGGCCGAAGAGGCGCGCTCGCACGACTTCTAGACCTCCTGCCATCGTGCCTACCCAGAAGGGAAGATGGCGCACTTTGTGGCGGATGCCGCTGGCGTCGGCCAGCACGCGGAAGAAGTCATTCAGGGTGCGATTGTCGCCGCCCAGAATGAATTGATCGCCCGGCTTCCCGCGCTCGAGTGCGGCGAGGTGAGCGGCGACGACGTCCACATTGTAGGCGAAACTCCAGCGCTGGGTTCCGTCGCCGAGCAGTCCGGGAAAGCGTCCGGCGAGGTATTGATCGATCATGGTGCCAACCAGGTTCCCCTGGGTCCTTGGGCCGGGGCCATAAATGACTCCCGGGAGAAGCGTGATGACCGGAAACTTGCCGCCCTGAGCCCGCAACCAGGCCAGCGCCGCTGCCTTTGTTTGCTCATATTCATTGGAAAATGGCCCCTGATGGACCAGCGTTTCGTCGGCGCTTGCGTAATCCGAAGGCCCCAAGGCGATGAACGACGAGGTGTAAATCACACGCCGGACGCCGCGGTCCTGCGCCATCTCAAGAATTTGTTTCAGCCCGTCCACATTGGTTTTCCAGAATTCGCGCCGGTCGGGCACCCACATCTTCACCAGCGCCGCGGTGTGAATCAGTGTGTCCACTCCCTGCCAGGCACTCTGCACCGCCGCAAGGTCCGTGATGCTGCCGACCGCCACCTCGCAGCGCGCCCGGTCGATTGCCGGCGGCAGCCGCGCCGGATCGCGCACCAGCACGCGCAAGGGCATCCCGCGCGCGATCACTTCACACGCAATTTGCGAACCGAGGTAGCCTGTCGCGCCAGTCAGTAGAATCATTGCTACAGAGAACTGGAAATTAGAAGCCAGCGAATCGATATTCGAAAATTCGAAAATCGCAAAGACCAGCGCCAATTTCCACCGAGTTCCGAATTTCCAGCTTCGAGTTTCTTATTCTTCATTCTGCCTTTACTCAATCACTCAATGTCCAATGACATACGCCCCCGCCAGTCCGAGGTGTCCGACCATCATCATCCAGTACATGTGGTGCCAGGCGGGGTGGTTTTCGCCCTCGGAGACCAGGCGGCGCGGATCCTTGTTGATGAGGTAGATGACGTAGGAACCCCAGGCGAGCATGAGGGCGGCGAGCGCCAGAATTACCCACGGATGCCCCGTCAGGATACGCAGGTAGAGCCCCAGAGGCAGCATCAGCCAAGGCAGGATGAAGGCCGGACTGATGGCGCGCGCGCTCCATGCGGCGCCGTAGCGCACCGGCAGCGTGATGCAGCCGGCGGCGCGGTCGCCTTCGATGTCGGCGAAATCTTTGGTCGTGGTCGCGCCCAGCAGGAAGACGACGTAGATGGAGCCAATGTACCAGGGCTCGACAGAAGTCAGCACGGTCGCCGCCGCGGCCCAGCCCGCCACTTTCAGCAGGCCACCGCGGATGAGGGCGATGGTGAGATTCGACCCCACGGGATGTCGCTTCAATCGCACCGGCGGGACCGAATAGGCAAGGGTTGCCAGCGCCGCAATGCCGTAGATTACGAAGGTCTCCCGGTTTACCAGCGCGGCCATGCCCAGCGCCATCGCATAGGTGATCGCCACGAAAATCCAGGCCTCCCGCAGCGACATCCTTCCGGAGGGCAGCGGCCGGTGCGGCTTGTTGATCATGTCGTTCTGAAGATCGCAGATTTGATTGATCCCGTTGGAGGCGGCATTCAGCACGCCGGCGGCGAGGACCGCCAGGGCCACACGCAGGAAAGGGAACTCGATGCGCGACGCCCCATAGCCGATCAGCGAGCCGGAGAAGATCCCGATCATCGGTGGAACGAGGGTGAACGGTCTGCCGAAGGTCCAGTAGAGGCGCAGCGAATGCATTCGCGACGTATTGTCGGATTTCTTCGGAAAGCTGACAAGCGGAAACGCAGCGGTCACTCGGGGATTTCGTAGGGGAAGGCACGGCGGAGCCGCGCGGGACGCTTCTCGGGGTGAAAGCCGGAGGTCACGAACACAAGCCACTCGGCGACGTCGTCCGGCTTCAGGTCGCCTTCTCTCAACTCAATGCCGCCGTAGCTGTAGCGGTCGCGGCTGTAGGGAACCAGACTCTTCTTATAGAAAAAGACCAGCGTGTGGCCGGGTCGGGGGCTGAACACCTTGATGCGGGCGCGATTGGGAAGCCCGGAAG
>CAZHKT010000140.1:4738-9838 GCA_964533045.1 uncultured Acidobacteriota bacterium
CCTCCATGCCCGCCGTTCCCAGGACGAATTCGAAGTGATGCGGGGATTGCTCCAGCGCGTCGCACAGACTTCGAGCGACGGCGTTCTCCGATACCTCGCGTTGAATCCGGGCCTGGACCTCGGGGTTGTCGCGGTTGGCAATCATGCGGGCTGAAGTTGATCGGACGCCGAAATGCTCCGGGGCCGGCGCTTCCACCAGAAGTAAGGTCGGCCCAGTTGCCGCGCGGCGCCCATTTTCAAACTGTACCAGCGCGCGCCCCAGTTCCGCGGCGCAAGATACCGTGTGTCGCCCGGCTGCACGATCAGGCTGACTTCGATGTTGGGCGTCACGTCGACGGGGATATTGTTTCTGCGGCAAGCCTCGTAGAGATGGCGGAAGACGACCAGCATGTCTTCGTAGCGCGGCGGCGGCCAGTGCTCCATGTCCGCGCCGATGGTGGGCCGGAAGATGCACACGGTGGGGAAGGCGCCGATACCCGTGATGTAATCAATGGCCTTCAGCGTGTCTTCGACGGGCTCGACGCCGGCGATAATTTCGCCCGAGCAGGCCCCCTTACCCAGTTGCTTCGACGTGTATTCCAGTGCCTTGAAGAAAGTTGCCTGCCCCACCAGCTTTTCCTTTCCCGGTAGCAGCCGCGCGAAAAACTCGCGGTTGTGAAACTCATAGCAAAAACTGAAGTGGTCCACGCCCAGGTCGATCAATCGGTCATATTTCCAGAAATCGAGGGTAGGAATCAGTTGCAGGCCGATAAGCGCGCCCACGCGCGACTTCACCGCCTTGACGTACGGCGCGGCGACGTCCAGGTCGCGGTCGGTCTGATACCCGGAATTGAAGTGGACGAACGTGACATCGCTTTCTTCCCGGGCGGCGCGGCAGACTTCGACCACATCCTCGATGTCTTTCACCGCCACTTCGTTCACCCCAACATTCAGACCGGTGGCGCAAAATCGGCAATTCAGCGCGGGCGAGTGGTACCAGAATCCGCAGGAGTTTGAGATGTAGATGCCGAGATAAGTTCCTTGGAGCACGCCCACCTTATGCATGGGCGTGCCCCGCGCGGTGGTCCGCGTGTACCACGCCGGCTCGGGCGGAATCCGGATGGGATAGGCGTGGCCCGATCGGTCGTCGGTGATGGAATAGGTGCCCGAATCAAACGCCAGGCGATAGCAGGATTGTTGCGCGAAATCTTCCTCGACCGGAACGTTGACCCAGACGTCCTTGAGGGCGCCCGGAATGACAATCTCGAGGCCGCTGCCCAGCCCTGCCCGGGTGCGGGAGATGAAGCGCGCGTCGCGCTCCAGCACGCAGGAGGGATCAATGCGCATTCCTTTACAGAAGAGGTCGATCTCCAGTTCGCAAGGATTGAGCGGATGGGCCGGCGCGGTCGCCTCATCAAGCCCCGGCGCCGGAGGCGGCGGGGGGAGAACACCTTGTCCGAGGGAAGCCATCATCTCTCCCGACCTCATCATGGGCTAGCTGCCAGACGGCGTCAACCCCCTCGCCGCTCCATCGTAACGCGAGGCGCGCTGTTGCGTTTTTCAATGCGCTGGTCCATGTCCTGCCAGCGGGGAAAAATTACCCCGAGGGAAAAGTTTTCACGGCAAGGATCCACGCGAAGGTCTGGCAGTTCGTGTGACGTGGAACGCACCGAGGCCCCTATGTCCTCAAACTAAAGGGCAAGACACGAAGACCTGCTGCCTTCTTCTTATTTGGAGACCGGGTTGCACAGGGTATTCCCCGAGCACGACGGAGTTGTGCGAGCGATTGAGGAAGAGCAAAAGTACGAGGAGAAAGTCCAGGATGTCGCCGTGGTCCAACAGGCCTTCCCGCGCGAGAAACGATCAACCGTCGAAGTCTGCACCCGCGAGTTCAAGCCGGAAGCGCAAGACGGGAGACGGTGTGATCTTCATCAACGACCAAAACCTTCTCAAGAAATTCCCCTGGCTCCTTTCTTGCACTAACGTCAAGGTTGACCGTTACTAGAGAGCATGACGGAAGGCTGTGACCTTCCTTGCCGACGTTGCGGTGTGGAGCCGGCCATGCGAGGCCCGTGGCGGGGCGGGCGCCATCGCCTTCGCCGACGAAACGGCAGCGAAACCGGGAGCCGCGGCACCGGATGCGGGGGTCCTCAATAGACCCAGCTCAACTTTCCAAGTCATTCTACCTACTTCGCACCGCCTGACTAGCGGTCCGGTGCGCGGGCACATCGGGTTGCGACTTCACCTTTCCCCCCGGACTCCGAGGCGCCGTTGTATAATCAAACCCAGGCCTCATGTTGAAGGTTGAGGGGCGGCTCCAGTGCCCAGAATTGAGGGAGAGAAGCAGGATGAGCCATACAATGGCGTGTGTGTTTCGAGCGGGGTTGTTAATCTTGCTGGCCTTCGCGGCCTGCCTGGTCTTCCCGCGGAGGGCGGTCGAAGCTGAAGAGCAGCCTTCCGTGCTCGTGGCGCAGGCCGCGGGGCCCAAGGCCCTTGCGGCCAAAGCCAAACCTGCCGCCAAGCCGGCGGCCAGCCCGGCGGTCAGGAAATCAACTCCTCCATCTGTCCAGTCGCTTCGCAACATCGGAAAGGCTTATTACGAACAGGCAAAATACGTGGAGGCGATCGAGGAATTCAAGAAGGTGATCGCATCCGGCAGCGCCCTTGCCACAGATCATCTCAACCTGGGGCTGGCTCTGATGCAGGCCGGCAAGCTGAACGAGGCGCTGGCAGCGCTGACCACGGCAAAGCAGATGGATCCGAACCTTGTGCCCGTGGACTACAATCTCGGGATTCTCTATAAACGAGAACTGCGCTACCCCGACGCGGAAGCCGCTCTGCGGCGCGTCATCGAAGCGGATCCGCGCGATCCGGCTGCCGCCTTTAACTTGGGAACCGTCTTTTTTGCGCAGCGGAAGCTGGAAGAAGCCCTGGCGGCCCATGGGCGAGTGGTCGAAATGGGTTTCGGCCAAGGACAGAATTTCTACGTTGCCTCTTTGTTCCACACGTTTACCATCCTGGTTCGTTTGAAGCGCACCGAGGAAGCGCAGAAGTTCCTGAAGCTGCACGAGAGCATGCGTGGCGCCGTGCCGGGCATTTCGCTCCAGAATCCGGCACTGGAAGGCGGAAAATACGGAGCGATCCTGGTTCCTCCCTCACCCACCACCACCGTGGCAAAGAGACCGGCTAGTTCCAAGGTTACTTTCTCCGACATTACGGCAAAGCTCGGCGTGGCGGCGACGGCCCGCTTCGGAGGCTCCTCGCCTGAATCGGTGACCGGCATCAAGGCCGATGACTTCTCGCTCGACTTCGCGCGGCGCGAGTTGCTGCCTCGCTTTGGCGCATCGCTGGCGATCGGGGACGTGAACCACGACGGGCAGCCGGACTTCTACGTGGCGAACCCGGCTGGCGGCAGCCGTCTCTACCAGAACAACGGCGACGGCTCTTTTGCGGATATCACGGAGCCGTACGGCCTGCCCGCATCGGAGGCAGCCTTTTCGGCCCTCTTTGCTGATCACAACAACGGAGCGTGCACGAGCTTGTTGGTAACCGGCGAAGCGGGGGTTCGACTTTATCGCGCCAAAGGCGACGGCAACGGGAAGTGCGACGGCGTCTTCGTGGACGACACGGAGCGCGCCGGCCTGAAGAGTAATCCTGGCGAAATCGCGCCGGCGGCGGCGTTCTTCGACGGCGATAACGATGGTTTCTTGGACCTGCTCGTGGCGCGTTACACCGATTTGAGCTCCCCTCCCAAGACCGCAACCTTCAACTTCCCCGAGGACTTTCACGGCGGCGGGATGCGCTTCTACCGCAACAATGGCGACGGAACCTTTACCGACCGGACCGCCAGTTCCGGGTTTGGCTCGGTCACCGGTCGCGTTCGGAGAATTGTTTTCGCTGACTTTGACAACGACGGTTACACCGATGCCGTTCTTTTTCGCGATGATGCCTCGCCGCTGATCTTCTTCGGCAAAGGCGAATGCCGCTTCACCAACCGCACCGGCGACGCGGGAAAGGATTTCTCACAGTCTGCGGCGCTGGATGGGATGGTTTCCGACTTCAACCACGACGGAAACTTCGACCTCGCGGTCTGGTCTTTGTCCGGCTATCAGGTACTGATGAACCGTGGCGGAGGCCGTTTCGTGGAGACCAAGGGGCTTCCTGCGATTCCTTCCCCCTCTGGAATCTTTGCGCTACGCGGCACGGTGGCGGACGTGGATGGCGACAGCTTCGACGATCTGCTTCTGGCGGACGCTTCGGGCAACTGGCGCCTGCTGGGGAACCGGGCCGGGAAGTTCCAGGAAGAGGAAATCGTGCTGCCCGCCGGAAAGCTCAATGCGCTGGGCTCGTTGCGGCCCACCTGGTTGTCGGCCGCCGGGAAGCTGAGTCTGCTCGGCGTGACGCGCGCCGGAGAGATCGCAGCGCTCGAAAAGGACGGCCCGGCGGCGCGCTGGCTGGAAGTCAAGATGACCGGCTTCAAGAGCAACGCGCTGGGCATTGGCAGCATTGTGGAACTCAAGGCCGGCAACTTCTACAACAAGCTGATCGTGAATGGCGACCGGCTCCGCGTTTACACCGGCGACCTCCCGCGCCTGGACGTGGTCCGCGTGACCTGGCCGAATGCCGTCATCCAAAACTGGGTTTATGTGGCTACCAACAAGCCCATCGAAGTGCGGGAGTCGGAGCGCCTGGCGAGTTCCTGCCCGTTCCTCTACGTCTGGAACGGACGCGAGTTCGAGTATCGGACGGACGTGCTGGGCGTCGCTCCCCTGGGGCATCTTTTGCCCACCGGCGGCTACATCCGGCCCAACCCGGAGGAACTCGTTCGCCTGGGCGAGACGCTTCACTTGAAGGACGGCCGATACGTATTTCAGCTCACCGACGAATTGCGCGAAGTGGACTACTTCGACCAGGTCCGCCTGCTGGCGGTGGATCACCCCGCGGACCAGGAGGTCTATGCCAACGAGGTGTTTCTGGAGTCGCTTGGGGCGCCCACGCTCCACGCCGTGCAGGAACGCCGAACGCCTCTCATGGCACGCGATCAGAATGGGCGCGACGTATTGCCGCTGGTCAAGGTGGCGGACCGCGAGTACGCCGCGAGCTTCCGGCGGCTGAGCATTC
>CAZHKT010000141.1:0-9712 GCA_964533045.1 uncultured Acidobacteriota bacterium
TGGAAACAGGCCGAATTGTTCTGATTGTCACTATATTATGTAATTCTCTTTAAGTGGCGAATCATGGTCGCGGCAGCCTCCAGCTCCGGCTGGATTACTTCCGTCGAGCCCGCCTGGCGGAAGATCTCATGATCGCTCCGTTGATGGGCGCGCGCCAGGATGGGCGCACGAGGATTCAGGCGGCGGAGGTGCTCGATGGTGCGACGGGCGCGATCGGGGTCGGGCACCGTGAGGATGGCCAGGGAGGCTTGGCCGGCGTGAGCCTTCTCAAGGATGTGGGGGTGGGAGGAGTCCCCAAAGACCCACGGGATGCCGCGAGCGCGGAGCATGGCGCCTAGGTCGGGGTCCAACTCAATCACCACATAAGGAACGTCGAATGTCTCGAGCGCCGTGCCAATGGCACTGCCCACCCGCCCGAAACCACAAATCAACACGTGATTTCGGAGATCGCCCGCCACCTCTTTTTCTGTCTCGGCCTTCGCGGTGCGGGCTAGGCGCAGCCGGGCAATCCCGCGCGGAACATAGCGAACTAAGGCGGCGTTGAGCAGGATGGAAATGAGCGAGGCGGCCAGGGTCGCATTGTAAACGTCCCGGCCCACCATAGCGTTGTTGTAAGCAACCATCACCAGCACAAACGAAAGCTCGCCGATTTGGGTCAGACCCACGGCCACCGTCAGGGCCGAATCCACGGAGTAACCGAAGAGTCGTACGACCCCTGTCCAGACCAGGAGTTTTCCAAGCACCACGAGCGCAATCATCGTCGCCAGGATGTCTGGATTCGCGAAGATCGTGCGGGGATCCATCAGCAGTCCGATGGTGACAAAGAAGAGTGCGACGAAGGCATCGCGGAGATGGGACAACTGGGCCAGGGCTTCGTGGGCGTAGTCCGACTCGCTGATCATCAGTCCGGCGAAGAACGCCCCCAGCGCCAGGGAAAGTCCGACGGCATGAGCCAGGGCGGCCGTTCCCAGGCAGATGGCCAGCACGATTCCGAAGAAGAGCTCTCGATTCTGGGTGCGCGCGATTCGCCGGAGAAGATGCGGAATCACCCGCGTGCCCAGGAAGACCGCTGGCAGGAGAATGGCCAGAGCGCGACCCAGATCCTGCGCCACTCCCCACGCACGACCCGCTTCAAACTGGGCCAGACTCGGGAGCACCGCAATCAGGACAATCACCGCCAGATCTTCGATCAGCGTGATCGTCACCATGATGCGGCCGGAACGAGTATGCAAAAGCGCCTGATCGAGCAGGAGGCGGGTGAGGACCATGGTGCTGGCCACGCAGACAATCGCGCCGACCACCAGCCCTTGGGTAAACGGCCAACCCAGCAGGCGGCCGGCCCCCATTCCCATCCCAATCAGAAGCAGGATGCCGAGCGGCCCCCCCACCAGAGCCACCTTGCCCGCACGCAGCAACTCTTGGAGGGAAAACTCCAGGCCCACCGAGAACATGAGCAGAACCACCCCCATCTCGGCAAAGAGTTCGAGAGTCTGGATGTTCGTGACGGACGGCCCGGGCGTGAGAGGACTGATCAGAATCCC
Source organism: uncultured Acidobacteriota bacterium (assembly GCA_964533045.1). Taxonomy (GTDB): domain Bacteria; phylum Acidobacteriota; class Terriglobia; order UBA7540; family UBA7540; genus JACQNR01. The sequence continues at coordinate 1,542 of CAZHKT010000141.1, forward strand.
GGCAAATACATAACCAATGATGAGGGGTTGGCGCAGCCGCCACGCGAGCAGGCTTCCGCCCACCGCCGCCGCAAAAACCAGCGCCAAGTCTCGAATGAAGGCGGGGTTCGTTTCCATCGTGCGAGTCCAGGTCCGCGTCTTACATATCAGCCGGCATTACCTTCACCGCTCCAGCCCCAGGCGGTGCCACAGCGCATCCACTTTCTTCTTCACCTCTTCGTCCATCTTAATCTCGTCCGGCCAGGGGCGGGTGAAGCCCTCGGAGGGCCATTTGTGGGTGGCGTCGACACCCATTTTGGAGCCGAAATTGGGCAGGCGCGAGGCGTGTTCGAGCTGATCCACGGGGCCGAGCGTAAACTGGATGTCGCGCTCCGGATCAATATGATTCAAAGCTTTCCAGGCGACCTCGCGCACGTCGTGCACGTTTACGTCGTGGTCCACCACCACGATGCACTTGGTGAACATGGCGCCCGGCAGGCCCCAGATGGCGTTCATCAGCTTGCGCGCGTGGCCGGGATAGCTCTTGCGGATGGCGACGATGAGCAGGTTGTGGAAGATGCCTTCGGCGGGCATGTGCATGTCCACGACTTCCGGCAGTTGCTTCTTCATCAGCGGCAGGAATAGGCGCTCGACGGCATAGCCCATCCAGTAATCTTCCATGGGCGGACGGCCGACGACGGTCGAGACGTAAATGGGGTTTTTGCGGCGCGTGATGCACGTGACGTGAAACGCCGGGAACTTGTCTTCGAGCGAATAGTAGCCGGTGTGGTCGCCGAAGGGCCCTTCGGTGCGGATATCGTCGAGGTCCACGTAGCCTTCCAGAACGATTTCGGCGTGCGCGGGAACTTCCAGGTCCACCGTCTCGCACTTCACCAGTTCAACCGCTTCCTGGCGCAGGAAGCCCGCGAAGAGGAACTCGTCCAGATCCTCGGGCAGGGGCAGCACCCCCGAAAGCATGGTGACGGGATCGGCGCCGATGGCCACGGCCACGTCCATGCGTCTTCCCTTCCCCTGGCGTTCCAGCCAGCGGAAATGTTCGGCCCCGCCCTTGTGAACTTGCCAGTGCATGCCCGTAGTGCGCTCGTCGAAAACCTGCATGCGGTAGCAGCCGACGTTGCGCCGGCCGTTCTTGGGGCTGCGCGTGACCACCATCGGCCAACTGATGAAGCGGCCGCCGTCCTGCGGCCAGCATTTCATAATGGGCAGGCTCGCCAGGCTGATGTTGTGGCGTTCGATGACTTCTTTGCAGGGGCCGCTCTTCACCGACTTGGGCGTGAACGAGCCCAGTTCGGCCAGCTTGGGCAGCATTTTCATCTTGTCGAAGAAGCCTTCAGGAGGCTTCATTTCGAGCAGCTCTTCCATGCGGCGCGCCACCTCTTCGATGGAATGGACGTCCAGCGCCAGCTCCAGCCGCCGCTTCGAGCCCACGGTATTGATCAGCAGCGGCACCGCGTAAGCCAATCCGTCCTTGGCCGAATGCGGTCTTTCGAAAAGCAGCGCCGGGCCGCCGGATTTGGAGACGCGGTCGGCAATTTCGGTGATTTCGAGGTCCACGTCCACCTCGAGGGGGATGCGCTTCAGTTCGCGCTCGCGTTCGAGGCGGGAAATAAACTCGCGCAGGTCTTTGTAAGGCACGGGGGAGGTCCTCAATTGTCAGTTTTCAGTCATCCGTAAGAGCCGGCTGTCAGCCCGCAGTAAAGAACAATTGCGGAAGGCTGACGGCCGACAACAACGGCTCCGAGGATTGCAGATTGGACGGCGCAAATCAAGGCGGATGCGTCCTTGACTTCGGCCGGGCAGGGCGGGATACTAGGTTTTCAATCATTTGCTCCGGTTCACGATCCGGCAGGGCACGCGTGGGCACACTCTGAAGTCCCTCCTGAGTGGATGGCAGGCGAGGATGAATCATCCGGCGTCCAAATCACGGGAAGCCACCCCTAGGACTCGCCATCTTTGGAGCGTAACCCTGCTTGCGACCGCCCTGGCTGCGCCCTTCTCGCTCGCGCCGCAAGAGGGCGCTTCCAACGGCGAAATCAATTCCCAGGAAACCAAGCCTCAATTCCGCATTCAGGTGGAGCGAAACCTGGTGCAGGTGCGCGTGGTGGTGCGCGACGCCAAGGGCAACGCCGTCGGGAACCTGACCAAGAGCGACTTCATCCTGACCGACGACGGCAAGGAGCAGGTCATTTCGCATTTCGAGGTGGTGGATCCGCACGCGCGCGCCGCCGCCGTGGCGCCCCCGCCCGAAGCGGAGACCGAAGAAGACGAGGGCGAGCGACCTGCCCAGCTTCCGGAACGCTACATTGGATTCTTCTTCGACGACGTGCATATGCAGTTTGGCGACCTGGCGCGCGTGCGCGAGTCGGCGGAGAAGTATCTGGCAACGGCCCAGCCCAGTGATCGAATCGGCATCTTTACCTCCTCCGGCCAAAACCAGATGGATTTCACCGACGATCTGGGCAAGATTCACGAGGCGCTGCGCAAGCTGCTTCCCCGGCCCATCGTCGTCCAGCGCACCGGACGCTGCCCGGAGGTATCCGATTACCAGGCGTACATGATCATTCACCGGCGGGATCCCTATGCCCTGGAAATTGCCATGGAGGAAGCCAAGCTGTGCGACCCGGCCGTGCAGATGATGGCGGCGACCGGGTCCACGGAGTCGGTGGAACTGGCCGCCCGGGCTTCGGCGGAATTCGCCGCCTATGAGGCCTTGAACTCTTTCCAGACGGAAACGGAATATGTGTTGCGGGGCCTGCGCGGCCTGATCCGCGTGATGGCCGCGCTGCCCGGGCAGCGGACGCTGGTGATGGTGTCGCCCGGCTTCATGATGGTGACGGCGGAAATGGAAGTCAGCGAACTGATTGACCAGGCGCTGCGGGCCAGCGTGGTGGTCAATGCGCTCGACGCCAAAGGTCTTTACGCTCCGGTCATATTTGGCGATGCCAGCTCCAGGCCCGTCCTCCCCGTCACCAGCGCTCGCCTGGTCGGCAACAAGGCCAGGATTGAGGTGGACCGCATCAATCAGCTGGCCGACGCCATGCGCGTCCTGACGAACGGCACGGGCGGAGTGCTCTTTACCAACAACAATGACCTGGACCTGGGGTTCCGTCAGGTGGGGGCGCTGCCGGAGGTGTATTACGTGCTGGCCTTTTCGCCGCAAAACATGAAGTTCAACGGCAACTTTCACCGCATCAAGGTGAAACTGGCCAGCAACGCGAAGCTGACCATTCAGGCGCGGCAGGGATACTATGCGCCGAAGAAGCCCACCGACCCCACGGCCCAGGAAAGGGAAGAGATCGCGCAGGCCATCTTCTCCCAGGCCGAGGTGCGCGAGCTCCCGGTGAGTATTCAGACGCAGTTTTTCAAATTGAGCGACACGCAGGCGCGCCTCGCCGTGCTAACCCACCTCGATCTCGGCGTCCTGCAGTTCCGCAAGGAGAACGGCCGGAATCTGAATACCCTGACCGTGGTGACGGTGTTGTTCGACCGGAATGGCAAGTACCTGGACGGGAAAGAAAAGAAAGTGGAGTTTCGCCTGCTCGACACCACCTACGAAAAACTCCTGGCCAGAGGCATTACCTCCAAAACCAGCTTCGATGTGATTCCCGGGCGCTATGTAATCCGGCTGGTGGTGCGCGACTCGGAAGGCGCGCAGCTTTCCGCTCTGAACCGGCAGGTGGAAATTCCGCTGTGAGGAGGCTGATATGAAAAAGCAGACATTGGCCATCCTGGCTGTGAGCGCCGCGGCCGCCTTGAGCTGGCTGGTCTTGCCGGGACAACGCGTGCCGGCCGCGCCGCAAGATGCTCCCCCGATGCCGACAGCTTCGGGCGTTCTGCAGACGGAAGCCGCCCTGGTGCTGGTGGACGTCGTCGCCCAGGACAAGAAAGACAACTATATCAAGGACCTGACCCAGCAGGAATTCCACGTCTTCGAGGACGACGTCGAGGTTCCCATCGCCAGTTTCTCCCACGGAACGGAAACCGCCCAGGGTGTACCCCAGAAAAAGTATCTTGTTCTGTTCTTCGATAACTCGACGATGAGCCCCACCGAACAGACTCGGGCCCGCCAGGCGGCGGCAAAGTTCGTGGAGAAGACCGCATCCGAGGACCGGCTGATGGCCGTGGCCGATTACGGCGGCATGCTCCGCCTGACCCAGAACTTTACGGCGAAGGGTGAAGACCTCAGCAAGGCCGTGGCCGGCATCAAGTTCAGCGCCGTGCAGGCCAATGCCCCCGGCGGACAGCGCCAGGAAATCGCCAGCTTAAGCCGGCCCACGATGGGCGACGCTGCCACCAATTTTGCCGCCCGCTCCATGCTCCTGGCCATTCGAAATCTGGCCAGGAACCTGCGGTCGATTCCGGGCAGAAAGACCCTGGTCTTGTTTTCGGCCGGTTTTCCCACCACTCCCGACCGCCTGCCCGAATTGCGTGCGACGATTGACGCCGCGAACAAATCCAACGTTGCCATCTACCCGGTGGATGTGCGCGGCCTGACGGGCGGCAGCATGCCCGGAATGCCCGACATCACGGACCCGAGCCAGCGGGGACGCGGCACTACGGGCTTCCCCGAAGGCGCGGACCTTCGCGAAACCCCCTTCCCGCACGACAGCGCTCTGCTCGCTGCGTCGCAGTTCGCCGGCTTGAGACTTCGCCAAGTGGTTGAACAGCGAACGGGCGGCGGAACCACGGGGGGCGGGACGGGCGGGGCCGGCAGCGGTACGACGGGTGCCGGAGGCGGCACCGCCGGTGGGGGCGGTTTCGGCGGCGGAAGCACCGGTGGAACGACCGGCGGGCGACCGGGCGGCGGATATGGCAGCCAACCGGGCGGACCGGGGCAGCCGGGCGGTTTCGGCGGCAACCGCGGCGGATTCGGGAATACGACCGACCCCTTCGGCCGGCCTGGCATGGGTAGCTATCCGCGCACGGGAGGAATCATCCCCACTATGCTGGACAGCGTCTCGTCCAATCAACAAGTGCTGTTCGCCCTGGCCACGGGCACCGGCGGGTTCACCATCGTCAATACCAACGACTTCCTGAAGAGCCTGGACAGGATTTCGCAGGAGATCAACGAGTATTACGTACTGGGCTACGTCCCACCCTCCAGAATCCATGACGGCAGCTATCACAAAATCACCGTCAGGACCGACCGGAAAAACGTAAAGTTGCGCTTCCGCACCGGCTACTACGACATCAAGAGCCCCGACCTGCTGGCCGGAAAGCCGGAAGGCAAGACGCTGGAGGAGCGAGCGGCCAGTCCTCAGCCCGGAGAGATTCCGGTCAGCATGAGTGCGCCCTACTTCTACTCTCAACCCAACGTAGCGCGCGTCAATTTGGCCCTGGAAGTTCCGCTGCCCAAGCTCAATTTCGAGAAGGATAAGGGCAGGCTCCGCACCAAAATCAATATTCTGGGCATCGCCTACCGGGAGGACGGCAGCGTGGCTGCGCGCTTCTCCGACTCCGTTTCCAGCGAAGCTGAGAAGAAGGATTTGAAGGAATCGAGCGGTGCCCGCTACTTCTATGAAAACTCTTTTCAAATCGCGCCGGGCAAATACAACCTCCGGATCGTGCTCAGCAGCGGCGGGGAGAAATTTGGAAAATACGAAATGCCCCTGACGATTGAGCCCTACGACGGAAAGAAGCTCCATTTGAGCGGGCTGGCGCTCAGCACCTCCTTCCACCCCGTCTCGCAAATCACGGCGGGGCTCGACGACCTGTTGCTGGAAGAGCGTCCTCCCTTGATATCAAAGGGGGTGCAATTCACGCCCTCCCCCAGCAACCGCTTCAAAAAAACGGATAAGGTCGGACTTTATCTGGAGGTCTATGAGCCTCTGCTGGCGCAGCCGTCGCCTCCGCGCGTGGGCGTCACGTTCCGCATCCTTGATAAGAAAACCAACCAGCAGGTGCTCACTTCCAATACCATCCTGCTGAACGATTACATCGAGAAGGAAAGCACCACCATCTACGTGGGACTGCAAGTACCCGTCGAAAGAATCCAGCCCGGCGACTACCGGCTGGAAGTTGTGGGGCGCAACGGCGCGGGCGCCGTGACGGGGGCTCATACCACCGACTTCGTGCTGGAATAATGGCCTCGCCGCGGAGCTCCCTGCCCAAGCGTCAGCCGGCGAAGGGGTTGGCGCGAAACGAGGCGGCGCGACTGCGCGGGAAGCTCCTGCGCTGGTTTCGCCGCCATGCCCGGACTTTGCCCTGGCGGCGCGCGGCCTCACCCTACGCCACCTGGGTTTCAGAGGTCATGCTCCAGCAAACCCAGGTTTCCACCGTCATCCCCTTTTATGAACGCTTCCTTCGAGCGTTCCCCGGCGTCGAGGCCTTGGCAGATTCGCCCCTGGAGCGCGTTCTCGAATTGTGGTCCGGCCTCGGTTATTACCGGAGGGCGCGCCTGTTGCACCGGGCCGCTCAGGCGATGGTCCAACGGTTCGGCGGCATGTTTCCACCGGACTATGATTCCGCCCGGTCGCTTCCGGGCGTGGGTGACTACACGGCTCGCGCCGTGCTCAGCATCGCCTACCAGCAACCTTACTTCGTGCTGGATGGTAATGTGGCGCGCGTCGTGGCGCGGCTGCTTGCACGTTCCGGCAACCTCCATCAGAGAGACTTCCGCCGAGTGGCCGAGTCGGTTCTCGATCATCTGCTTTCCCGCCGGCGCCCGGGCGAATTCAACCAGGCGATGATGCAACTCGGACAGTTGGTCTGCACTCCGCTGGCTCCCCAATGCGGTTCCTGTCCGCTTCGGAGAGACTGCAAAGCCTTCGCGAAGGGCTCGCCCGGCCGTTATCCGGGACCTCGGCCGCGCCGCGCCCCTGAACTGCATCACCTTGCCACCGCCGTAGTTCGCCGAGGAGATTCTCTGGGGCTGGTTCGAGGTCTAGATGACAGCTTGTTAAGCGATCTCTGGAATTTTCCCGCGTGTTTCGGCCGCACCACCAAGGTCGCACGGCTGGCGCTGGCCAAACGCCTGGACACCCTGCTGCCCGATGTCCGATTGGAGCTAAAACCGTTTGCGACTATCCGTCACGGCATTACGCACCGGTCGCTCCGGGTGGAAATCTACTTTGAAATGGAAGGCCCGGCGGCCCATGGGAAGCACGAAAAGAGGACGCGCAATGCACTGACACGAACCAATAGCGGTCAATCAAAAATTGAATGGATGTCAATAAAGCATTTGAGAAACGCTGCAATTTCGACACTCGCGCGGAAAGTCTTGCATGCAGTCTTTCCCTCGACATCTTGTTAACTCACTGTCAGTCAACCATTTGCAAGAATATGCCCGAACGCGCAATGGTGCCATCCTTTCGCGCAAAAAGTATTGGCATTTGCGCGAAACTTATACTATCTTGTCAGCCTCAATTCCTTTCAGGGAGGAACACACAACATGGCCTCGAACCGGGGCGTTGCCTACATGGGCGCCGGCAAAGTAGAAGTCCAGTCCATCGATTTTCCCAAGCTCGAACTGGGGTCGCGCAAGTGCCAGCACGGCGTGATCCTGAAGATCATTTCGACCAACATTTGCGGCAGCGACCAGCATATGGTGCGCGGCCGGACCACCGCCCCTCACGGCTTGATTCTCGGCCACGAGATCACGGGCGAGGTCATCGAAGCCGGGCGCGATGTCGAATTTATCAAGGTGGGCGACATTGTCTCCGTGCCGTTTAACATCGCGTGCGGCCGATGCCGCAACTGCAAGGAAGGCAAGACGGGTATCTGTCTGAATGTCAATCCGGCGCGCCCGGGCGCGGCCTACGGCTACGTCGATATGGGCGGCTGGGTGGGCGGCCAGGCGGAATATGTGATGGTTCCCTACGCCGACTTCAATCTCCTCAAGCTTCCTCCGCGCGAAAAATCGCTCCCCAAGATCAAAGACCTGACCATGCTCTCCGACATCTTCCCGACCGGCTACCACGGCGCGGTGACGGCAGGAGTGACCACAGGATCGATCGTCTACGTGGCGGGCGCGGGACCGGTCGGTCTGGCCTGCGCCGCTTCCTGCTGGCTGCTGGGCGCCGCCTGCGTCATCGTGGGCGACATGATTCCCGAACGTCTCGCTCAGGCAAAGAGCTTCGGGTGCGAAGTTGTCGACCTGACCAAGGACGCCTCGCTCGGCGACCAGATTGCCCAGATCGTCGGCGTGTCGGAAGTCGATTGCGCCGTCGACT
>CAZHKT010000142.1:0-2761 GCA_964533045.1 uncultured Acidobacteriota bacterium
GCAGCCTCTACCACAAAGGCTACCGGAGCCTGGGCTGCGAGCCCTGCACCAAGGCCATTCTCCCTGGCCAGCACGAGCGCGAAGGCCGCTGGTGGTGGGAAGACGCCACCAAGAAAGAGTGCGGCTTGCACGCCGGAAACACGAAGTAGAACCCCCTGCCAACGAAATCCTGCCGAAAACCCATCGGGGGCGATGGTTCCATCGCCCCTCTTTTGTTTCCGCTCTTGGGCTAGCTTGTTTCTTAGAGCCTGGACTTCAGCAGGGTAGCGAAGTCGGGCGGACTGGCTTGAGCCTGGGCGGGCGCCTGGTCGCGTAAACGCAGCCCGTGGTAGATACGGCCGGCGATTTCCGCCGCCGTGGGCCCATAGACGACGCGGCCGCCGCGCAGCAGAACCACCACCACATATTTCGGATTCGGCTCGTTCGAATAGGAAACGAACCAGCCGAGCCGTGCCCCGTTGTCGCTGCAGCTTCCCGTTTTGCCGAGCGCCTGGGATTCGGCGTCGGGGTCGTAGGCGTGCCGGCCGGTGCCGTACAAGACCGTCGCCGCCAGACCTTCCTTCACCGGCGGGAAGTACTCGGCCAGATCGTCCAGCCGCTCGCGGACGCGGGGTTGCAGATTCTCGATTTCCTCGGGCGTGCGAGGATACTGAAGTTCATAAAGCGTGCCCCCGTTGGCGATGGCCGCCATCGCGGCTGCCATCTGGAGCGGCGTTGCCCCGATGGCTCTTCCGTGGCTTGACATCAAGCCCACGCCGGCTTCGCGCGGGTAAGTTTGGGGAAACATGCCGGGGTTTTCCCCCGGAATATCGCTGCCTGCTTTCTCCCCGAAGCCGAAGCGCCGCCCGATCTCCTTCAAGCGCGCGAATCCCAGCGATTGGCCCAGCTTGGCGAAAAAGCGGTTGTTGGAATGAGCCAGGGCCTCGGTCAAGTCGAGCGTCCGCCGTCGCCCCACCCTGATCCGAGTCTCAGGGGTAATCAGTCCTTCTTTCAGGGCCGCCAGACCCACGATGGGCTTAAAGGTCGAGCAGGGAGGCGCGGCGGTGGTGAGGGCCACCTTCTGGTTCACGATGGAAAGAATTCGTCCGGTACTGGGATCGACCACCACGGCGCTGCCGTTCCAGTTTCCCAGGCCCTCGACGGCGGCCTCGCGCACGCTGGGGTCTTCGCCCGCCGGGTTGTCGCCTTCGGTCGGGTCGGCGTGCGAGGGCACGCGCCAGCGGCTGGAGCGCCGGCGGGAACTCCTGGGGTTTGCTTTGGAGGATGGAGCCGATGAAGCCTTTCGGACAGTGGGACGTGCTTTGACGCGGGAAGCGCCTTGGTGCGAGGATTTCGAAGCACTCTTCGTCGTGGTGGCGGCGTCCAGAGTGGCGCTGATGAACGCCAGTATCCCAACAACGGCCAGAGTCACGGTGAGCAACCGTTTCTTGTATAAGAACACTGCGCCTCCTCCTTGGCTGACCGCTGGCTGAGTTCCCGTGCAAGTTGGCGCGAATTGCAGGGAACTGGAAGAACAATGCCCCGGGGGAAATTTACTTTTTCCCGCGGGCAGCGCCTGCGGTGGTGGATTCCTGGCCTGAACTGCCGTTCACCGGCGGAAGATTCAGTGCCGTGCGCACCTCAGCTTCCAGCTTCTTGCGAACGTCAGGGTTCTCCTTGAGGAACTGCCGGGCGTTCTCGCGACCCTGGCCGATGCGCTCGCCGCCATAGGAAAACCAGGCGCCGCTCTTTTCCAGGATGCCTCGCTCGGCGGCGACGTCCAGCAGGTCGCCCTCCCGGGAGATACCCTCGCCGTAGAGGATATCAAATTCCGCCTCCCGAAAGGGAGCAGAAATTTTATTCTTGACGATTTTGACTTTGGTCCGGTTGCCGATGACCCGGTCGCCGTCCTTGATGGCGGCGATGCGGCGGATGTCCACCCGGACCGAGGAATAGAACTTGAGCGCGCGGCCGCCGGTGGTCGTCTCCGGGTTGCCGAACATCACGCCGATCTTTTCTCGAATCTGGTTGATGAAGATCAGGCAGATTTTGGATTTTGAAACGACGCCGGTCAGCTTGCGCAGCGCCTGCGACATCAGGCGTGCCTGCAGGCCGGGGAGCGAATCGCCCATTTCGCCGTCCAGTTCGGCCTTGGGCACCAAAGCCGCGACGGAATCAACAACCAGCACGTCTACCGCGTTCGAGCGCACCAGCGCCTCGGCGATTTCCAGCGCCTGCTCGCCGTAGTCGGGCTGCGAGACCAGCAGATTGTCCACGTCGACGCCCAGCCTCTTGGCATACGCGGCGTCGAGGGCGTGCTCGGCGTCCACAAAGGCCGCCATGCCGCCGCGCTTCTGCGCCTCGGCGACCACGTGCAGTGCGATGGTCGTCTTTCCGCTCGACTCCGGCCCGAAGATCTCCACCACACGGCCGCGCGGCAGCCCCCCTACCCCCAGCGCCGCGTCGAAGGAAATCGAGCCGGTCGGAATCACCTCCACCGGCACCAGGGGATCCTTCGTCCCCAGCCGCATGATCGAGCCCTTGCCAAACTGCTTCTCGATCTGCAGCATCGCCAGGTCGAGGGCTTTCGTCTTTTCGGTCCGTTCGTCAGCCATATGATGGGTCCTCTTGGTCCAGATTCCACCGGTTAGAATACAAGGGACACTCGCGAACAACCAGCGATTTTACTTCGACTGGAGATATTCGTAGAAGTCTTTTTGCTCTTTCGCGTAGCGGCGACCTTTAGGTCGCCATGGGTGGCGGGCTGAAGCCCGCCGCTACG
>CAZHKT010000142.1:2861-9673 GCA_964533045.1 uncultured Acidobacteriota bacterium
GCGTAGCGGCGACCTTTAGGTCGCCATGGGTGGCGGGCTGAAGCCCGCCGCTACGTTTTTGCGGAGTATTCGTAAAAGCCTTTTCCGCTCTTGCGGCCCAGGCGGCCGGCGGCGACCATCTTCTCGAGCAGCGGGCAGGGGCGGTACTTGGAGTCGCCAAAGCCTTCGTGCAGCACGCGCATGATGTCGAGGCATACGTCCAGGCCGATCAAATCCGCCAGTTCCAGCGGGCCCATGGGGTGGTTCATCCCCAGCTTCATCACCGCGTCCACCGCCGCCGCGTCGCCCACGCCTTCCATCACGCAGAAGACCGCTTCGTTGATCATGGGCATCAGCACGCGGTTGGAAACGAAGCCAGGGTAATCGTTTACGCGGATGGGCGTCTTGCCGAGCGAAGTGGCAAGCTGCGTCGCCGCCTCCACCGTCTCGGGCGCGGTGTCAAGGCCAGGTACAACCTCCACCAGCTTCATCACCGGCACGGGATTGAAGAAGTGCAGGCCGATGAATTGCGCCGGGCGCTTGGTCGCGGCGGCGAGCTTGGTGATGGAGATCGAAGACGTGTTGCTCGCGAAAATTACTTCCGGCCGGGCCAGCCGATCGAGCGCCTTGAAGACGCTCGCCTTCGCCTCAAGGGTTTCAATCACCGCTTCGATGATGAAATCCGCTGCAGCTAACGCGGAAAGATCCGTCGTGGTCTTGAGCCGCCCCAGCGCCGCGTCACGCTCTTCCGCCGTCATCCGGCCCTTCTCAACCTCGCGCGTAAATCCCTTGCTGATTCTCTCCGTCGCTTTGGCCAGGAAGCTTTCGGCAACATCGTTGACCGTCACCGAATAACGGCTCTTGAGGAGAACTTGGGCAATCCCGCCGCCCATCGTGCCCGCACCAACAACGCCTACCGCTTTGATTGATTGTGTCATAGGAATATTTAGCGATCTGGTGATTTAGCGATCTAGCGAATTAAGGAAACCAGGCTTCTATTCTACATGGCACGTCATCTCGATTTGGCGGTGTGAACCGAAGACCCGAAGATACACGTCAATTCGTTGGCCTCCTTCAACAACTCCTCCATTCTCGCCTTGGGAACAATACCTGTTTCGACAAGGAGTTCAAGCCAGAATACTGTTTCATCAATCTCCTCTGTTACGACTGCCAGTTTGGAAATGAAGTCGGCGCGAGAGCGTGACCGACAGACTGCCCGGTAGTTTGCAGCCACGGAAGTGCCCGACCGCAAGACCTATTTCCCCAAGACTCGCGCCTCCTCCGTCCGCGGGAGTGACCGGAACATCTTCACGATGCGAACTGCAAATCGCTTCGTCCGTTCCCGAAGTTCTTCCGGTTGGCTGGGCATTCGTCTACCAAGTTTGGAGCTTTCAAATCGCTCAATCGCTTAATCACTAAATCGCTGAATGGCTAGCGCGACGGCGTTGCCGCCGCCGAGGCAGAGGGCGGCGATGCCACGGCGGGCGTTGCGGCGGGCCATCTCGTAGAGCAGGGTGACGAGGATGCGCGCGCCGGAAGCGCCAATGGGATGGCCGAGCGCCACCGCGCCGCCGTTGACGTTGGTGCGCGCCGGGTCGAGACCGACCTCCTGCATCACCGCGACCGCCTGCACGGCGAAGGCTTCGTTCAGCTCGAAGAGGTCAACATCCTCCAGCTTCCAGCCGACCTTCTTGAGAAGCATCCGGATGGCATCGACCGGCGCCATCATCACCCACTTGGGCTCGACGCCGCTCACGGCCTGCCCCACGATGCGCGCCAGGGGCGTCTTGCCGAGTTCACGCGCTTTCTCCGCCGAAGTCACGACCAGCGCCGCCGCGCCGTCGTTTGTCCCCGGGGCGTTTCCGGCCGTGACCGTTCCCCCGGCTTTGAAGGCGGGTTTGAGTCTGGCCAGCGCCTCCAGCGAAGTATCCTCGCGCGGCGATTCGTCCTTGCTGAACAGAATCGGCTCACCCTTCTTTTGGGGGATGCTGACGGGAACGATTTCCTCCTGGAAGCGGCCGCTCTTGGCGGCGTCCAGGGCGCGGCGATGGCTTTCGACGGCGAAGGCGTCCTGCTGCTGGCGCGAAATCCCATACTTCTCAGCGACCAGTTCCGCGGTCATGCCCATGTGGAAGTCTTCGTAAACGTCCCACAGGCCGTCGTGAATCATAGCGTCGAGCGCCTGGGAGTGCCCCAGGCGCGCACCGGCGCGCAATTGCGGCAGCAGGTAAGGCGTGTTGGTCATGGACTCCATGCCGCCCGCCAGGACGATTTCGGCGTTGCCGGTGGCGATGGCCTGCGCCGCCAGCGCCACGGCCTTCAGGCCGGAGCCACAGACCTTGTTGATGGTCATGGCGGCGACGTGATGGCCGAGGCCGCCGCGCAAACCCGCTTGCCGGGCGGGATTTTGCCCCAGGCCCGCCTGGACCACGTTGCCCATAATGATTTCGTCAATCCGATTCGGTTCGATGCCTGCCCGGCGCACGGCCTCCCGGACGGCCATGGCTCCGAGTTCGACGGCGGAGAATGGCGAAAGGAAACCCTGGAACTTTCCGATCGGCGTGCGACAGGCGGAGAGAATCACGGCGTCGCGCATGGCTCACCACCCGGCGCGATTATAGGCGGCGGATTTGACCGAAGTCAAGACGCCGCCGGCCCCTCCTTTTGACCGGTGTTGGCAAGTGTGCTAGCCTATAATTGGCCGTCCGGCGCGCGGACGAGGGGGCGTGGACGAGAGCAGGGCGAAAGAACGCCAAAACGCGGAACGAAGCCACGATGTTGTTGAAAACAAAGGATCGGTGCTGTCGGGACGGCCCGGCCGGCCTTCCCCCGGCGGAGGCGCTGCAATCCCCGGAAGAGCCACGCTTCGCCATTAGGTCGCCACCTCGAAATCGCGGAACGAAGCCACGATCTTGTTGAAAACAAAGGACCGGCCTCCGCAAGTCGGTTGCCGGTTGCAAGGTGACGCGGGGTCGCGTAGCATGATGGATTGGGCTTCTCACGAATTTCCTCGCTGGGGCCCACTGAGTGAGTGTAACCGCCGCGGGCGATAGCGGCGGTCTCTGACCGCCAAACTCTCTTGATTACTTCCGGGCGGCGGTGAGGACACCGCCGCTCCAGGGCCAATGATCGACCGGATCACAGTTCGCGGAGCACGGCAGCACAACCTGAAGAACATCAGCGTGGAAATCCCGCGCCATACGCTGACGGTGGTGACGGGCCTCTCCGGCTCGGGCAAGTCGAGCCTGGCGTTCGACGTCATCTACGCCGAAGGCCAGCGGCGCTACGTGCAGACGCTTTCCGCCTACGCGCGCCAATTTCTCGACCAGATGGAGCGGCCCGACGTGGACTCGATCGAAGGATTGAGCCCCTCCATTTCGATCGAGCAGAAGACCACCAGCCGCAGCCCGCGCTCGACGGTGGGAACCATCACGGAAATCTACGATTACCTGCGCCTGCTCTATTCCTCAATCGGGGTGCCGCATTGCCCGGAATGCGGGCGGCCGATTGCGCGACAGACGACCGAGCAGATTGTCGCGTCCATCATGGCGCTGGCCGGGGATGGGACGATGGGGAACGCGGAAGCTCCCGAACGCATCATGATTCTGGCGCCGGTGGTGCGCGGCCGCAAGGGCGAGTTCCGTAAGCTCTTCGAGGATCTGAGCCGGCAGGGTTTCGTCCGCGTGCGGGTGGACGGCCAGCTCCGCCAGCTGGAGGAAGCGATCAAGCTCGACCGGCGGAAGAATCACACCATCGAAATCGTGGTGGACCGGCTGCTGCTCAAGACGGGGATCGAGAGCCGCCTGGCGTCGTCCATCGAAACGGCGATGAAGCTGGCCAAAGGCATCGTGCAAGTGGCGGTGGTGAACGGGGAGGAGCGGCTCTACTCGCAGGAGTGGGCCTGCGTGCACTGCGGCACCAGCGTGTCGGCGCTCGAGCCGCGCTCGTTTTCGTTCAACAGCGTCTACGGCGCGTGCGACGCCTGCAAAGGACTGGGCAGCCAGTACTCCTTCGATCCGGCGAAGGTGATCGTGGACTGGTCGCGGCCGCTGCTGGAAGGGGGCCTGGGGCCGGGCGGCTCGTCGGCGGCCATGCAACGCGGCCTGATGCGGGCCGCCGAGCAGTTCCGGTTCGATTTGAAGAAGCCCTTTCAGCAACTGCCGGAGCGCACGCAAAATCTGATCCTCTTCGGAAAGCAGGCGGAGCTGGGCCGCGGCGGTCGCGGCTTTGTCGGCGTGATTCCGATGCTCGAACGCTGGTATGCGGAGTCGGGCTCCGACGCCTTGCGCGAATGGTACGAGCAGTACATGTCGGCGGTGACCTGCCCGAAGTGCCAGGGGCGGCGGCTGAAGGCGGAAAGCCTGGCGGTGACGGTGGCCGGCCTTTCCATCGCGGAGTTCGCGGCGCTGCCGGTGAGCCGCGCCCGCGAGGTGGTGGCGGGGCTCCGCTTGACGCCGCGCGAAGAGATCGTGGCGCGGCGCCTCCTGCACGAAATCGCCGAGCGCCTGGATTTTCTGGAGGGCGTCGGCCTGGGCTACCTGAGCCTGGACCGTTCAGCCGCCACCCTGTCCAGCGGCGAGAGCCAGCGCATCCGGCTGGCCACCCAAATCGGCTCGAAGCTGCGCGGCGTGCTTTATGTTCTGGACGAACCGTCCATTGGTCTGCACCCGCGCGACAATCAGCGCCTGCTCTCCACCCTCGAGCGCCTGCGCGACCTGGGCAACACCGTGCTGGTCGTCGAGCACGACGAGGAGACCATCCGCCGCGCCGATTACGTCATCGATCTCGGCCCGGGCGCGGGCAAGCACGGCGGACATCTGGTCGCCGCGGGCCCGCCGGAAGAAATTGCCAGGGCGCCGGAGTCGCTCACCGGACAATATCTTTCCGGCGCGCGGCACATCGAAATTCCGGCCTCCCGGCGCCAGCTCAACGGCAAGTCCCTCACTGTGGTGGGCGCGCGCCAGCACAACCTGAAGAACATCGATGTCCAGTTCCCGCTCGGCGTCATCACGGTGGTGACGGGCGTGTCCGGGTCAGGAAAGTCCACGCTGGTGAACGACATTCTGTACCGCGCCCTGGCCAGGAAACTCTACCGCGCCATCGAGGAACCCGGAGCGCACCGCGCCCTTCGCGGACTGGAGGAAGTGGACAAGGTGATCGTCATCGATCAGGCGCCCATCGGGCGGACGCCGCGTTCGAACCCGGCCACCTATTCCGGCGTGTTCACGCCCCTGCGCGAAGTCTTCGCCATGCTGCCGGAATCGCGCCAGCGCGGCTACCGCGCCGGGCGCTTCAGCTTCAACGTCAAGGGCGGGCGCTGCGAGGCCTGCCAGGGCGATGGCCTGCGGCGCATCGAAATGAATTTCCTGCCCGATGTCTTCGTCACCTGCGAGGTCTGCCGCGGACGGCGCTACAATTCGGAGACGCTGGCGGTCAAGTTCAAGGGCTTTTCCATCGCCGACGTCCTCGACATGACGGCAGAAGAAGCCCTGCCGCTTTTCCAGAATATCCCGGCGATCAAACAAAAACTTCAGACCATGGTGGACGTGGGGCTCGGTTATCTTCACCTGGGGCAACCGGCCACGACGCTTTCCGGGGGCGAGGCGCAGCGCATCAAGCTGGCGAAAGAATTGAGCAAGCGCCAGACGGGCCGCACCGTCTATATTCTCGACGAGCCTACCACCGGCCTGCACTTTGACGACGTGAAACAACTGCTGGCCGTCCTGAATCGCTTGACCGACCTGGGGAATACCATCATCATCATCGAACACCACCTCGACGTGGCGAAGCAGGCGGACTGGATTATCGATCTCGGCCCCGAGGGCGGGGAAGCGGGCGGCCGCATCGTGGCGCAGGGAACTCCGGAGGACGTGGCGCGCAATCCGAACTCCTATACCGGACAAGCGCTGGCGCCCGTGCTGGGGAACGGTATGCGTGGAGCGTGATGGAAGCAGAGGAGAAGTCTCCCCTCAATTCGGGCGCGAACGAGCCTCGGTCAATGTCCGAAGCGCCTCGGGAGGCCCGGCCATCGCCCTGGACGTTATGGAATCTTCTGGTGTTCCTGAGCAGCGCCATCCTTGCCTTTGTGGCCGCCAATTTCTTAACCGTAGCTGGTTACATGTTGGTAACCCCACGGGCCGCCTGGAAATGGGGTCCGGATGGTCTGGGCTCGGGCGCCACCTTCACCGCCGTGGCCCTGATGACCGTTTTCCACGCTCTACTGCTGGGTCTGATGTACCTCTTCCTGGTGGTGAACCATGGCCTGCCCTTCTGGCAAGGCCTCGCGTGGCGGAAGATCTCGCTGCGCGTCGCGCTGGCCTGCCTGGCGGCGGGCGTGGCGCTGGCCGTACTGATACAGTTCGTGCCGCCGCTGCTGCCTACCACCCAGGACTTTCCTCTGCGCAAGATGTTCTCCTCGCCCGGGGCGGGCCTGGCCATTGCGGCCTTTGCCATTCTGGTGGCGCCGCTGGTCGAGGAATTGCTTTTCCGCGGGCTGCTTTTCGCCTTCTTCGAGAAGATGCTGGGCGTGCCGATGGCGGTGGCGGGGACGGCGCTGCTGTTCGCCTCGCTTCACGTGTCACAATACTGGGGCGCGTGGAACCACATCGCGCTGCTGGCACTGGTGGGCCTCTGCTTCTCCGCCGTGCGTGGCGCGACCGGTTCCGTCACGCCGGCCTACGTTATGCATCTCGCCTATAATTCCGCGCTGATTGCGGGTCTGGCCTGGCAGACGAGATTCTTCACGGCTTTCCCAGCCAGCGGGGGACCCTAAGGGAAGCTTAGAGAGAATTACATAATATAGTGACATCAGGGAGCATTTCGTGTATACTTCC
>CAZHKT010000143.1:0-9565 GCA_964533045.1 uncultured Acidobacteriota bacterium
CGCATTTCGAGCAGCAGGCGGACGTCGCGCACTGCCTCGGCATAGCGCTCGGGCGTGGTCAGGTTTTCGACGCACGGCCCCAGGCAGCGCTTGATGTAGTACTGCAGGCAGGGACGCGGATGAGAGCGCGTCAAATCTACGTTGCAGGAAGGCACGAGGAACCGGCGGTGGATCAGATCCACGATGCGATAAGCAAGGCTGGCCGGGAAATAGGGGCCGAAGTACGCCGATCCGTCTTGGCGCAGACGCCGGGTGACGTAAACGCGCGGGAAGCGTTCGGCGAGCGTCAGCTTGATGTGCGGGTAACTCTTGTCGTCGCGCAGCAGAACGTTGTAGCGGGGCTGGTACTGCTTGATGAAGTTGTTTTCGAGCGCCGTGGCTTCTCGCTCGTTATCCACCAGAATGGTTTCCAGATCGGTGGCCGATTCCAGCATCCGGTCGCGCTTGGCGTCGGCAGGGCGCGACTCCTGGAAATACGAACGCACGCGATGGCGCAGCGATTTCGCTTTGCCGACGTAGAGGGGCGTGCCGGCGCGGTCCTTGAAGATGTAGACGCCGGGCTCCGCGGGGAGCAATTCGGCCCGCTGCGCCAGCGCCGATTTCGAGCCGGAGGCCATAGCAACAATATAACGCCTGGGGCCGCCGGCGTCTCGCCTGCATGATTCGAAACCTTACGACTCTGGCAGGCGGGACGCCGGCGGGACCGGGCGGGTTGACAGCGAGGCAGGCGGGGGCAAGAATGAAAAGCGTGAACCCTATCGTGCGCACCCTCGCACTGGCCGCGCTGCTTCTGGTCCCCCCGCTGTGCTCTGCCCAGTTCAAGAAACTTCCCCCGCCCCCGCCGCCGGAGGAGGAAAAAGAGCCCGAGCACCGTCACAAGCTGCAGCCCGCCTGGAAATCAGTGGAGGTGGGTGATTATTACTTAATGAAGAAGAAATACCGCGCGGCGCTCAGCCGCTATGAGGAAGCGGTGGCCGCGGATCCGGAATATCCGAGAGCTTACCTGGGCATGGGGAAGATCTACGACCGGCTGGGTCTGGCGCAGAAGGCGCTCGAAAACTACCAGAAATACCTCGACCTGCTCCCCTCCGCCAAACAGGCCGAGGAGGCACGCAGCGTGCACAAGGCCATCGCGCGCCTGCAAAAGAAACTCCGCCGGGCGGCTCATTCCTCGGCGGGCTCTCCGCCCTCCTCCGATTGATCGGATGCAAAGGCGTTTTCCAGAACCTCCGTGGCCCGCGCCAGATCTTCTTCCCGGACGAGAAGCGGCACGTCGAGGAACGGAAAGGTGTCGGCCGCCACTTCGCCCGGGATCACGCATTCGATCCCTGCCCCGGTCAAGACTCCCTTCGCCATCTCGGCATCAATCCGCGCCGTGTTGCCGCTGTAGGTGCGCACCGGAACCAGTTGAACTTCGCTCTCTTTGCTCATCCGCTCAAGTATAATGCCGCGCGTCGAAGAAGGCGAATCGGCCAGAGGGATGGAAGCATGAAATGCACAGGGTCGTCTCGATTACTGATTCTCGCCTGCGTTCTGGGGGGAGCCGTGGCGCTGCGCCCGAATCTCGCCGAAGAGCCTGCCTACGACCTTCTCATCATCAACGGCCAGATCCTCGATGGCACCGGCAGCCCGTGGTTCGCCGGCTCGGTGGGCATTCGCGACGGCAAAATCGCGGCGGTCGGCCGCTTACCGGGCGCCACGGGCAAGCGTGTGCTGGATGCGAAGGGTCTAATCGTTTCGCCGGGCTTCATGGATCAGCACAGCCACTCGGATTTCACGCTGCTGGTGGACGGCAAGGCGGAGAGCAAGATCCGCCAGGGTGTCACTACCGAAATCCTCGGCGAGTCGTCCTCGGCTGCGCCGGTGCTGGGGCTGGCCGCGGCCGAGTTCGACCGCAGCCTGGCGGCGACCGGGCTGAAGCGTGACTGGGCGACACTGGCTGAGTATTTCGCGCGTGCCGAACGCCAGGGCATTTCGGTCAACATCGCCTCCTATGTGGGCAGCGGTCAAATCCGTTCCTGCGTGATGGGCAACGTAAACCGGGCGCCGACCTCGGACGAACTGATCCAGATGCTGGAACTCACCGAACAGGCGATGCGCGATGGCGCGATCGGCCTTTCCTCGGGCCTCATCTACCCGCCCAATGCCTACGCCCGCACCGAGGAAATCACCGACCTGGCCAGGATCGCCGCGCGCCACGGCGGCATCTACGCGACGCATATTCGATCGGAAAGCGAGGCCAGCCTCCTGGCGATCCGCGAAGCCATTGAGATCGGAGAGAAAGCCGGACTGCCTGTTCACATTTTCCATTTCAAGAAGTACGGCCGGGCCAACTGGGGGAAGATGCAGGAGCAACTGGATCTCATCCAATCGGCACGGGACCGAGGCGTGGAAGTGACGGCGGACCAGTATCCGTATGTCGCCGCCATGACGGGGCTGGAAATGTGCATCCCCCCAAAGTTCATGGAAGGTACCGCAGAGGATTTCGTCGCGCGGCTGAAGGATCCGAAGGTGCGGGCCGAAATTCGCCAGGCGATAGACGAAGGTCTTCCCGGCTGGGGCGATAACGAGGTGAAGAGCGTGGGCGGATGGCACGGCGTGCTGGTGGCGGCGCTGCAAAAGCCCGAGAACAAGCAGTTCGAAGGCCGGCGCATGGACGAAGTGGCGCGCGCCATGGGCAAGGACCCGCTCGACGCGCTTTGTGACCTGCTGATCTCGGAGGGCGGCTCGGCCGACGCGGTGTATTTCGGCATGAGCGAGGACGATGTGCGCCTGGCGCTGCAACAGCCCTGGGTCGGAATCGGCTCGGACGGCAGCGCCGTGACGCCGGCGATGCGTTTCATCGGCAAGCCCCATCCGCGTTTCTTCGGAACTTTTCCGCGCGTTCTCGGCTACTACGTGCGCGAGCAGAAAGTGCTCTCCCTCGCCGAGGCCATCCGCAAGATGACTTCGTTCTCCGCCCAACTGAGCGGCCTCGCGGACCGCGGGCTGTTGCGCCCCGGGCTGGGGGCGGACATCACCATCTTCGACGCGCAGAAGATTTCCGACAAGGCAACGTTCGAGGACCCGCTCCAGTATTCCGTGGGTGTCGAGTACGTGATCGTCAACGGAACCGTGGTCCTCGATCGGGGCGAGCACACCGGCGCCAAACCCGGCCGCGCGCTGCGGGGCCGGGGAAGAACTCCATAATGGAGGGGAATCCCCATGAAGAAAATGAACCGTCGTGAATTCGTACACACCGGCCTCGCCGGCGGAGCCCTGCTGGCCGCCCCGAGCTGGGAGGTTGCGGCGGCGGAGGCGGATGGACCGAGCTTCTGCCTGACGATTGCGAATCACTGGAGTTACATCGGCATCGGCTGGCAACTCGGGATCGAGTCGTGCGTCCTTTCGGCGGTGGACGCCATGGAAGTCGCCGACCGGCCGCCCTTCGCCAAAACGCTGCTGAATCTCGATGCGCGCGCGTATGAATTCATGGCAGAGAAATTCCCCGAGGTCACGGCACGGCTGAAGAAGTATCTCGACGCCGGAAAAGTCGAATTGATTGGCGGAACTTACAGCCAGCCGATGGGGACGATGTACAGCGGCGAATCCAACATCCGCCAGATCGTCCTGGGGCGCGAGATTATCCGCAAAGCACTAGGTTATGAAATGATAACTTTTCTGGAAGAAGAGGAATTCACCCATCCGCAAGTTCCTCAGATGGCCCGGGCCGCGGGCTTCCGCTACGCCAGTCTGGCGCAGCTCGACACCTGGGGCAAAGCCGGCATTCCCGTCCTGGAATTCAACGCCATCCAGTGGCAGGGCGTGGACGGCACCACCATTCCCACCGTGCCACGGAATTCACTCTTCGGTTTCTCGCCCGACGTCAAGAAGCTGACGGCGTCACCGGCGTTCGCCGCGTTAAAAAAGGCGGGTATGCCGCTCATCTTCACCTGGGAAGAATTCGGCTGGGAGCCGCCCGACAACCCGGCGTACCTGCGCACGCCGGAAAAGTACCAGCAGGTCGCGGATCAATCTCCCGTGGAGTTCGTGACGCTCGCGGAGTATATGCAGAAATATCATCTTAACCCGAAAGATACCCTCCAGCTCCAACTGGAGTCCTGGGACAAGCTGCTCACCTGGGGACTGGGCGGAGACCAGATTCGCATCCTGGATCGCAAGGTGGAGCAGCTGCTGCTCGCGGCGGAGCGATTCGATGCCATCGCCAGCACCATGGGATTCCCATCTCAAACTGAATTACTCGATCGAGGCTGGCGAAACCTGCTCACCGCGCAGAGCCACGACGTGGGCCTGTGCGAATACTCACGCTGGCAAGGCGACCGCATGGCGCCGCTCGACCGCATCGAAGACCAGCACAACTATACCTGGGGCAACATCGGCTACCGCCACCTGGACGGGGCCCAGGCGGAAGCGAAGCAGGCGCTCAACCGGGCGCTGGGCCATATCGCGAAAAATGTCCATCTCTCCTCTGCCAGGAACGATGCCCGCCCCTTGCTCGTCTTCAACCCGCATGGCTGGGCGCGTCAGGGAATCGCCGCCACGGGCCGGATCTATCCGCTTCCCGCCGGGACACGGGGCGTCCACGTCCGGAACGCGGCGGGGCAAACCGTCCCGTCGCAAATCGTGAAGAGCGAAAGGAATGCCGACGGCACGTTGATCGTGGCTGACGTGGCCTTCGCCGCCGGGAATACCCCGGGCGTCGGTTACGACACTTATCAGTTGGAATTTGCGCGCGAGTCGGCGGCCCCGTCCCCCACCCCTCTGCGCATTGACGAATCGGCGCTGACCATGGAAAACGATCACGTCAAGGTTCAACTGAGTCCGGAGCACGGCGCCATCATCAGTCTGATCGACAAGCAGAGGGGCCTCGAAATGCTGGACGCATCGAAGAGCGGCTTCCCCGTCTTCTATGGCAGGCCGAACCCGGAATTCACGCTGCGTTCGGCATTTCTCCGGGGCAAGTACAAGCCGGAGGAACTGGTGGCGCCCGCCGAGTTCGACAGCTCGATATCGCGCGGACTCCTGGAGGCGGCGCTGAAGAATCAGGCCGTGGTCCAACTGGATTATATGGTGCGCGAGAGGTCGGACATCCAGTGGCTCGAGCGCGGGCCGCTGCGCGCCACGGTGCGCGCGCGCCACAACTGGCCGCTGCTTAAGTTTGAGTTTCACGTCTCGCTCGCCGCGAACTCGCCCCTGGTCGAAGTCCTTTCGCGCGTGCTGGCAGAAATCCCGCCTGCCGTGGACGACCGTTCCAGGGACATTCGCATCCGCGAGGGCTACTACCTGAATCTGGCGCCGGGATTCAGCGTGGATTCGGTGGTGCGCGATTATCCCATGGGAGTCGAGCCCACAAAACACGAGGATTTTCACGCGCTGACCTTCGTGGACCTGGTGGGCAGGGACCGCGGGCTGCTTTGCCTGCACGCCGGCACGCAATTCTTCAAGCGCCGCGACAACGGAGTGTTTTCCAACTTGCTGATCCGCGAGTGGGAATCGTACTTCACCGGCGAATACGGCTGGCCCCGCTATTCGGAGTACCGCCACGCGCTGCTGCCCCACGGCGGCGCGATGACCAACGCCGAGCGGCTCCGCCGCAGCGCGGAATTCACCCAGGGTCTGCTGACGGTGATGGCCCGGTCACGGCCCGGCACGCTTCCCCGCCGCAAAGGTTTCGTGGCGGTGAGCCCCGACAACGTGCAGCTCTCCGCGTTTCGCAGGAAAGAGAATGGCAAGTTCGAGCTGCGCGTCGTCGAAGTCGAGGGCAAGCAAGCCGCAGCCCGCGTCGATCTCGCGCTGCCGGTCACCAGCGCCGCGGAAACCGACCTGCTGGGCAGGAAGACCGGAAAGGCGACCCACACCCTCGGCAAGATCGAGTTCCCGCTCAGCCCCTGGAAGATTGGCAATTATGAACTCGGTTAGTTCACTCTGGAGAAGATCACCGCCACGCCGCCGCCGGAAGCAAGGCGGACGCTGAGCTTGTCGCTCGCGCGCACGCGCCGGGTTGAGACCGCCAGGCTGGTCGCATCCTGGTTCGCGTCCGGGCCGTCGGCAAAGATTTGAGCTTCGTAGGCGCCGGCGCCCAGGAAGTCGAGCGGCAATTCCAAGTCGCGCGGGTCCCAGTTGGTCATGGCGCCGAGATACCACGCGCCGTCCTTCTGCCGCGCGATGGTGATGTACTTCCCCACCTCGCCGTTCAGCACCTTCGTTGCGTCCCACACCGTCGGAACTTTGCGGATGAACTCGATGCCGGGCTGGCCCTGGTAAGCCTCGGGGTGGTCGGCCACCACCATCAGCGGGCTTTCAAAAACGACGAACTTGGCCAGTTCGTGGGCGCGCGTGCCCTGCGTCATGGGCTCGATCTCCGAAGGTCTGAAGGATTGGCGCGTCGCGTTGCGAAAGCCGCCCGGCGTGTAATCCATCGGCCCGGCCAGCATGCGTGTAAACGGAATCGTCACGTCGTGCTCCGGCGTGGTGCGAAACGTGGACTTGCTGTATTCCAGCCCCTGCACGCCCTCGCGGGTGAGCAGATTGGGATAGGTGCGGCGCAGTCCGGCGTCCTTGTACGCGCCGTGAAAGTCCACGACCAGGTGGTGCTCGGCGGCCTTGCGCGCCACGCGCTCGTAGAAGTTCACCATTTCCTGATCGTCCCGGTTCATAAAGTCAATCTTGACTCCTGCCACGCCCCACTTCTCGAAGAGCGGGAACGCCACGTCCATTTGATTCTGAACCGCGGTCCAGGTCATCCACAGCATGATCTTCACGCCGCGCCGCCTGGCATGGGCCAGGATTTCCTGGATGTCCACGCCGTCGCTGGAGCGCGTGATGTCGGTAAACGGCGACCACGTCCAGTCCACCAGCATGTACTGGAGGTTGTTGTCGGCCGCGAAATCCACGTAGTGCTTCATGGTCGGCGTGTTCATGCCCGGGGTGAAGTCCACGTTGCGGGCGAAGGTGCCCGACCAGAAATCCCAGGCCGACTTGCCGGGCACGATCCAGGAATCGTCCATCGCGCAGGGCGCGCTCAGATTCAGCGCCAGCACGTTCGATTCAATGATGGCGCCGGGCCGCCCGTTAATCAGCAGGACGCGCCAGGGCGTATGCTTCGGCGCGGCACCCACCACCAGATCGTCGGACTGCATCTGGTCGCGCCGGCGGTCTTGACTCATCAGCACGTAGTTGTTGAAGCCGGCGGAGAACTTCTCCAGCTCGGTGACGGAATTGGCGTGCTGGTAATACATGCCGAGCGCGAAGCCGTCATAGGAGGGCGGCGGGGAGAGCTTGCTGACCAGGGCGTTGGGAACGCCGTTGACGCCGCCGAGGTACATGCCCGCATAGTCGCGCAAGTCGGCCTCGAGCAATCCAACGTACGGCCCGCCTTCCAGTTCGACGAGCGCGGGCAAGGCCACGATGGAGGTCGGCTTGTATTCCGCCAGCGGCGTGCGCGGAAATTCCTTCTCGTATTCCTTGGTGTAGGAGCCGAGATTCATCGCGTAGGCGTGGGCGCGCCGGGCGAAGTAGAAGCCCGAATTCTCTTGTGCGATGGTGAAGGCGGCGAGGGCGTCCTGCTTGGGCAGGGCGTAGCGGAACGCCACGCCTTCGTTGTAGGCGCGGAAGACGATGTCCAGGCGGCGACCGGGCGCGCGGCGCTCGCGCAACGAGACGGTGAGTTGATGGTAGTGGTCGCGCACCTGGCGCTGGGTGCCGAACTTGTTCTCCCAGGTGGAATCGTGCGATTGCCGGTCCGTGCCGATGATTTCAAGATGGTGGTCGAGCGCGGGGCCACCTTTCAGATCCAGCCCCAGCGGCGAGTGGCGCAGCACCGGCTGGCCCTGATACGACACCCGGTAGTACGGCCGCACGCCGGGCAGATAGGGTTGCGGCAGCGCCTTGAGTTCGAATGTGATCGCCAGGTTCCCGTCCGGAGACGTGAGGCGCAAGGGCTGTGCTGGTGTCTCCGCTGCCCATCCGCACCGTACCAGGAATGCGAAAACTACGAGCAGTTTCGTTCCCTTCAACCTCATGCCAGCCTCCCTGCGGTGTGGAATGTGATTTGCGCCTGAAATGGACGCCGCCCTGAATTGTTAGCACACCTGCGCCATTCGCGCCAGTCGGCGGCGGGCCTTTTCGTAGTGGGGAAACTTCTTCTCCGCCTCGCGGAAAGCGCGCGAGTGCACCACGCGGCGGTGGCCGTTGCGCTCGACGGGAAAGCGGATGTGGAGCATCTCGTGGAACACCAGGTATTCGACCAGGTAGCGGGGCACGCCGGGCGCATCGAACCAGCGGCTGACCGTAATGGTGTGATGCGCGGCATCGTAGTGCCCGAGAAGCGATCGCGAGCGGTGCGGGCTCCAGCCGAGGCGCGGCGCGGCCAGCGCGCCGTCAAAGTACTGCTCGTTCAGGCGCCGGAACATCTCTTCCAGGTCATAGACGCGCCCGCGCGGTGGCAGCAGCCGCTTGCGTCCGCGCTCGCGGCGCAGCGCGTCGGCGCGGTGGCGCACTTCGGCGCTTGAGATATACGAGAGGTAGCAGGCGCGCGCCTCCTGCGACGGACGACGGCAATAGACCCGCGTCAGCAAAATCTCCGCCAACGCCTCGTGCACAATGGACGGCGCATCGGCGAGCAAGTCGGCCACCAGAATTTCAGCGCGATGGTCGCGCAGGCGGATGCTCGAGCGCAGGCTGGCGAAGGGCCGCAACGCGACCGAGAAAACCGGCGCCGCGGCCCTCAGCGCCAGCCGCCGGAAAACGCGCTGGAACACGGCTTCCAGTGCGGCTTCGGGATCGAGGGGGAGAATGAGTTGTTCCGGAGGCTTCACTCTTCAATATCACCGGGCACGGTCTTCTTCTTGTCCTGCCGCTTGCGCTCCTTCTTCGCTTCCTTGGACTTGCGCGCTTCTTCCTTGGCGCGGAGTTTGGCGGCCTTGAGGTCCTCCTTCTCCTGCCGCTTCAATTCGCCCAGCTTTTTGGTCTGCTCGTTCAGCGCCACCGTCGCGCCGTCCACCGTATCGTTCATCTGATCGATGGCGTCCTGCAACGCTCCCGCGTAACCCGACGCCAGCGGGCCCCCCTGCTGCTGGATGCCGCGCAGGGTCCACAGATGCCGGGGGGCGCGTTCAATCAATTTTCGCAGGCCGGAGCGCATATCGTTCATCCGCTCATAATGCTGGTCAATCCAGTTCTTCAGTTCGTCGTTGAGCAGGATGTAGTCGGCCAGCAATTCGCGCAGAAACGACTCCTGGTCGTATTGGGGGTCCGCGGGCTGAAGGCGGGCCTCCTCGAACCGCGCCAGCCGCAAATCCAGCAGGTCCAGATAAACTTCAATGCGCTCGCTCGGCTCCTGCGCGTCGCGCAGGCGGTCTTCCTCGGCCTGGGTGAGGGCGGCGCGCGGCGGTTGCTGCGCCGCAGCGACCGCCGCCAGCAACGATGTCAGGCATAGAATTGTCGCGAGGCGGAGCCTGTTCATGCCCCTCCATCCCTATCGCCCGGACCCATCCCCCATCGGAAAGAGAGCCTCCAAAACCTCGTTTCGGATTCGTTCCACGTCCTTGACAATCCTTTCGATGGG
>CAZHKT010000144.1:0-9493 GCA_964533045.1 uncultured Acidobacteriota bacterium
AAGTATACACGAAATGCTCCCTGATGTCACTATATTATGTAATTCTCTCTAAGTGCTCACCTGAAGTTGCCGGACGATAAGGTGCGCGCCTACTTGAGAGGTTTTCGCGAAGCGATGGATTCTATCCAGGCAAGGCCGGTGGTTTCTCCCGCTGCATTTCCGGCGGTGCGCGAAGCCGTCTTGCTGAATCCCAGCTTCGCCGGGCGGTCGCTCCGCGAACTGCGCCTGCGAGAGGGCCAAGGCGTGACGATCGTTGCTGTCACTCGTTCCTCGGGTGAGATTCTGCTGGATCCGCCGGCGGATACACGCCTGCAGCTCAGCGACAAACTGTGCGTGCTGGGCATGCCGGGTGAGCTCGATGCCTTTCTGGCCCAAATCTCAGCCGGAAAGGGGTAGATGGCTGCCCCGCCGATCCGCGAACACCTCGAGCTCGGGGCGCCGCACGCATTTCGAAAACCGACCGGCTTGCGACGGGTGGCGCGCCTTCTGCGCTGTCTGCAAGGCGGGGTACCACGGTCCGGACTGTCTCTGCCCCTTGGCTTTTGTCCAGGGTCGCCAACCCGCAGTCCCATCAAAAGGCGAAGTAACCGGGGCGACAATTTCGCGGCGCGGGCGAGATGTGCGACGCAATTCATGGGGGAGGGTTCGGCCCTCCCCTCGCCGCTCCCATCCTGCGTCAGGCTAGGCACCGACCGGCGCTGCAGCGGGGGCCCGAAGGGCTCCCCTGGATGCCGCGCCGCCCCGGCAGGGGCGGAAGAATGTGGCCCATGGAGTGAGCCATGGGTTAACGCCGCAATCTCCCCTCACCCCCGCCTTCCCCCCGACGACGGCGAGGACGCCGCCGCTACAGCCCACGGGGCGGGGAGTGAGGTGAAGGGGCTAAGGGTTCGATTCCCAGGGCTGTCGCCCTGGGCTGTAATCATTCGGCCCTTCGGGCCTGTCCTGCCACCCATTGAGTGGATCCCCAACTGCCATCCAGTGCTAGACTACCCGTCGGATGAACGTGGATAATCCGATGCGCGATGGAGATTCCTCCGAGGCTGCGAATATGAAAATCAAAACAATTCTTTCGGTATTTTTCGCAGTGGTGATGGTGGCGTGCGTTTCGCCATTGGCGGCGGACGCGCCCAACGGCCTTGACGCGCGGGCGCGCAATGAAAACGGCCGGCTGGTTTACAGCAGCGACGGCCAGACCATTACGATTGACGCCTGGGGCAAGGACGGCCTGCGCGTGCGCGTGGTTCCGCGCGGCGGCGGGCAGACCTCCGACTGGGCGCTGAACATTCCGGCTGCGACCCAGGGGCAGATTGAAATCTCTCCGACCGAGGCGACCATCCGCAATGGCAAAATCTCCGCTCGAATTCACGATATCTACACCCAGCGCGGGCATCTGCAATTCTTCAAGCACACCGGCGACAGGAAGGAGCTGCTGCTCTCCGAGTACGACTACGTGGTGCACGCGCACAATCCCGGCACGCGCCTCTTCAAGCCCACGGGCGACGGCCTGTTTCAATCCGAGTGGCACGTGGCGCCGCGCGCCGGCGAAAGATTCTACGGCATGGGTCTGAACTCCACGGGCGGCGTCAACTTGAAGGGCGTGGTGATCGACCTTTACCAGCGGCACGTGAAGCACGTCGTGCCGTTCGTGGTCTCGAGCCTGGGATACGGGATGCTCTGGAATAACCCCTCGCTGGGCCGCGTCGAGTTCGGTGCGAACCGCACGCGCTGGGTTTCCTACGGCTGCCGCCAGCTGGATTTCTATCTCACCACGGGCGATTCCTACGCCGAAATCATGGAGCACTACGCGGACGTCACCGGCCACGCTCCGGAATTCCCCTACTGGGCGTCGGGGCTCTGGCAGTGCAAGCTGCGCTACAAGACGCAACAGGAATTCCTGGGCGTGGCGCGCGAATTCAAGAAACGCAACCTGCCGGTCTCGGTGCTGGTGATTGATTTCCTTCACTGGGTGCATGCGGGCGACTGGAAGCTCGACCCCACGTTCTGGCCCGATCCGCCCGCCATGGTCAGGGAGATGAATGACCTTGGAATCCGCATCATGATTTCACCCTGGATTTTCGCGGTGCCCGAGAGCGAGAACTTCGCCTATATGCGCGATCACGACCTGTTTATTCATTACAAGAACACACCGGTCTCGGGAATCCGCGACCACATTCCCGGGGCGCGATTCCTGGGCGAAGGGGCGCGGCAATACGATCCGACCAACCCCGAAGCGGCCAAGTTCCTCTGGAGCAAGTGGAAGCAGAACTATTTCGACCTGGGCATTCGGACGTTCTGGCTCGACCCCAGCGACGACTTCCACGAGATTCAGGATTACGACCAGGTGCAATACCACATCGGGCCCGCCACGGAAGCGCACGGCTACTATCCGTATGCGCACCAGAGGAACATCTATGAGGGGCTGGTTTCAGCGGGTGAGAATGAGGTGGTTACCATCTGCCGCAGCTCCTGGGCCGGCAGCCAGCGCTGGGGTGTCGCTCCCGCCGCGCATGACATCTTTTCGTCCTTCGAGCACCTTGAGGAATATATGAAGGCGGGGCTCAACTTGGCCATGAGCGGCATCCCGTGGGGCGCCAGTGAGATCGGCGGCTTTATCACGCCGGACAACTCCAGCCCGCGTTTTCACGAGTTGATGATTCGCTGGTATCAGTACGGCGTGTTTACGCCCGTGTTTCGCACGCACGGCTATCGCGATAACAACGAGCCGTGGACCATCGGCGGCAACACCTATCCCCGCATCCGCGCCGCGATCATGCTGCGCGAGCGGCTGCGGCCTTACGTGATGGAGCAGATGAAACTGGCGTCCGCCAAGGGCGTGCCGCCCATGCGGCCCGTCTTCTTTGATTTCGAGAAGGATCCGAAGACGCACTCGCTCGAAAACCAGTTCTTATTCGGCCCCGATTTGCTCGTCGCGCCCATCGTGAAATTCGAAGCGCGAAGCAGAGAAGTTTATCTCCCGGCCGGCACGGAGTGGACCGACGCCTGGACGGGGAAGAAGTTCGCGGGCGGGCAGACGATCATCGCGGAGGCACCGCTCGAACACATCCCGGTCTTTGTGCGTGGCGAGAATGCAGCCTTGCTCAAAGCGTTTCAGAATTTGTATGAAATGTGAGGGCAGCCGCGAGGCCGTTGTGGCTTCTGCAGCTTAGACCATTTCCTTGAAAGCCGCGCTGATAATCTTCAGCCGGTCGGCCTGCGCCGGGTCGGGGATGAAGTCGGGCGGCGTCCCCTGGGTGGTCGCGAAGAAATCGCAGCCCTTGTCGTACCACTTCTTCCAGTTCTGTGGCGCGCAATTGAGGGAAGTCATCACTCGCTGGTGCGGCTTGCGGATTTTGAGAAGCCAATCGGTGACGTCCACGCCGTCGCAGTCCTGAAGCTCGGCGAAGAGCATATCGCTCTCGTTGAGCAGGGGGTGATTCACCCAGAGGTCCGGCGCGGGAACGCGGAAGGGAACGTTGAAGTAGATCTTGGTTTCCCGGCTGGCCTTGTGGACGGTTTCGCGAATGCGGTAGTACTGCCGCGCCAGAATCTCGCGCTTGTACTTCAGGCTTTCTTCCGGCGTGATGTCCGCGGCCTTCTCGGGCATCTCGCGCCCGACGATTTCCTTAAAAGGTTCCTTCACAAACCAGGCCGGCTGCACCGGCAGTCCATTAATTTCGATGTTGCCGTAGCCGAACCAGTCGAACATGATCCACTCGACGGGGAAGCGGCGCAGGAATTCGTCAATGCGCGCGCAGAGCAAATCCGTCCACGGGCTCTCCGGCGCGAGGTATCCCCAGTGGCCATATTCATTCTTGCTGGTGGGGACGACCCAGGCATCGCGATGGTTGGACACGATCAAGTCGGTGCCGACGCAGAAATAAGCGTGCACCGGCATGTGATCTTTCTGGCAAAGCCTGTAAACCTCTGGGAAAAGATTCCCACCGGGTCCGGGAGCTATCGGGCCGAATTTTGTGGGGTAATACGCATAGCCCGCGAAATTATAGGCTTGCAGGAACATGATGTTGACGCCAAAATTCTTGTGATAGTCGAAATATTCCTGCGGGTTGATGAACGCCCAATCCTCGGCCGAAGCCGGGAAGAATTCCTGTTTCGGCTTTTGCAGGAGCACCCAGTTCAGGTCGAATTGAAAGACCTTCATCGTTTTCCCGATGGGGGCAGTGAGGTCTCTTGCTGTCTGCGCTGCCGTGGGGAAATGGGCCGCCAGAGCCATACTCGTGGAACTTATCGCTACTTTGCGAAGGAATTCGCGCCGATTGGTCGGTGGGATCATCGATTTTCTCCTGATTTATTTTGCCGGTGTCAGATCGAGGGCAGCGCGGAAAGCTCGCGCCAGTCGCTCCGCCGGGCCCTTGCCCCAGTAATGCAGGAAAATGATGGCCGGCTTCGAGCCGTTCAGGTGGCGGTGAATCGCCACCGCTTCAATTCCGTGGGCGCGGAGCGATTTCAGGACGGGCTGCACTTCGTCTTCGGTCACGACCAGGTCGCCCACCATGACGTCCACGCCGCCGTCGCCCTTGGTCATGGAGAGCCATCCGCCAAAGCCAATGGAAGTGGGCGTGGCGACGCCATCCACCACGACCATCAGGTCGTTCCGGGGGATGCTAATCCTGAGAACGTTGGCCTTGAAGTCTCCCTTGCGGTCGAGTTGCCTGAGCACATCCTGATAATCGGCCGGCCTCTCCTGACCGCGGGCCGCGCTGGCGGACAACACGACCAACATCAGGAACGAAATCGCGAGAGTCTTCATGCTACTTCCTGCTGCCGGGACGGCGGCGGGCTAGTCAAACTGTTTGCGGAATTCTGCGAATTGCTGTTTGAGTTGTGCAATCTCATCCTTCAGACCGGCCATTTCGTTTTCCAGGCGCCCGAGGCGAGCGGAATCGGGGGATACAAAACCCGTGGAGGCCGCGGGCCCCAGCTCGGGTTGCCACGCTTCGACTTCGCCCGAAAGCAGGTGCGCGTAACGAGATTCCTTGGTTCCTGGCTGGCGGGGAAGCACGGCGGCGAGCGGCGGTTCGCGCTTCGCTAAGCGGTCCAAGGCAGCGTGGACCTCGTCGAGATCGTGAAAGTGGTGCAGCCGCTCCGTGCGGCCGCGCAATTCGCCTGGCGTCTGCGGGCCGCGCAGCAGCAGCACGCAGAGCACGGCGGTCTCCGGGCGGCTGAAGTTGAATACTTCCTGCAAGCGGTGCTCGAACTTGGTCACGCGGCTGTCGGCCTTCGAGATCGCGCCCGCCAGGCGTTTCTCGTTCAAACTTTCGATGGCCGCGCGCACCGCGCCTTCATCCAGCGTCATTACCGGATGGCGGTTGGATTTCTGGTTGCAGGCGTTCACCAGAGCGTTGAGCGACAGAGGATAGTATTCAGGCGTGGTGATTTCCTTTTCCACCAGCGCGCCCAGCACGCGACATTCGACTTCGTTGAGGATGAGGCCCACGCATGGCATGATAGCGCATCCGGGCGCGGATGCGCCAACGGGGCGGGTTTCTGGCAGCCAACGTCAGTGTTGCGAAGAGCCCTTCAAGGCTGTCATTCCGAGCGGAGCGAGGAATCCTGCCCCGTGGCAAAGAGCGGTTCCTGGTCGTCCCGATTTTATCGGGACTCCTCGGAATGGCAAGCGCTGGAGCAATTCCGGGTTCTGGCATACAAGGACAGGGTGATGTTCCTGCTACGCGCGTTGCTGGTCTGGTTCGTCATGATGGGCGTGGAGTTCTGCCACGGCGCGCTGCGCACGCTCTTGCTCACGCCCCTGTTGGGGGACCACGCAGCGCGGCAAGTGAGTGTCTTGACCGGTTCTGCGCTGATTGTTTTCGTGGCCTATGTTTTTATCCACTGGATTCGCGCCCGTGGCGTGGCGTCGCAACTGGCCGTGGGAATCCTGTGGGTAGTGCTGACCGTTGCCTTTGAGGTCTGGTTCGGGCGTTCTGTCTTTCACATGTCGTGGGAGGCTGTGCTGGAGGATTTTAACCTGCGGAAGGGGCGGCTGATGCCGCTGGGTTTGGTCGTCCAGATGTTCTCGCCGCAGATCGCTACCCGCCTGCGAGAACGATTCAAGATCAACTAAGAGTCAGTGGGCACGGCACGCCGTGTTCCTACTGGCTGTCCAGGTGGGCGAGCAACTGGCTGGTGGTGGCCGGTTGCGCGGCCCGCGCCGTGACGGCGAAAAGTTGCCGCGCGTCGTGGTTTGAGAAGGTGAGGGAGAATTCATCGGAGGCGAAGAGACTGCGGAAGAGCGCCTTGAACTCCGGCTCGAGGGCGGCGCGGGTCGCATCGTCATTGGGCGCGATCATGCGATCGTTGATCGAAATTTGGATTTCCTGCCCATTGAAACGCAGCTTGCCGCCCAGTTCGGGATCGTGTTCGAGCGCCTGGCAGGCGCGGAGCGCGGCGCGCGTGGCTTGCCTCAGCCGGTCGCTGTTGCTTCCAGTCAGCGGCGCTTTGCGGTTGTACCGCACCCCCAGGCGATTTCCGGTATGGTCCACGCTGTAATTGGCTTCGTGCCCGATGACGATCACGCCCGGCCCGGCCGGAACGTGCCGGTAGTCCGCGACATCAATCAAGAGTTCCTCGCGCGCCTGGTCCTGAATCCAGCGATGGAAGACGGGCACCAGCCTTTCCAGGTCGAGCTTCTCGCCGTCCCGCAGGAAGAGTTTGACGTTGATGTGCTGAATTTCCTTCATGCGACCGTCACCGGGCGTGAAATGCGCTGATAGCAGCTATGTGACGCTTCAATGAAGAGTTGCGCTTCTTCGATGAGCCGGCGAACGGAGTCGAGCGAGCGCGGCGTGCCGGCGAGCTCGTGCGCGGCGAAGAAATACTGGGCGAACTTGCCCCCGGCAAAAGGATCGAAAAAGAGTTGCGTGTCAAAGAATCGCTCGCGGAATTCCTGCACGATCTGCGCGGGATCGTCCGGGATGTCCATGTTCGCCGACTTCACCAGCGCCTGGGCCGACTGGAGCATCGCGCCGTAAGCCAGTTCGCTGGCGCGGTCGGTCTGGCCGGCATCGAGCGCCAGGTGTGCCTCGAAGAGGCTCCGCTCGGCCGCCGCCAATCCGAATTCGACCGCCGAAACGACTTCGCCCGCGCACTCGCCCACGCCGATATCGCCCAGCCCGTATTCGCGCGGGTCGCCCCAGTCGCTGAAGTAGGAGCGATCGTTCGGGTCTTCCGGCAGCCTGGTCAGGTCTTCCAGCATCCGCCGCAGTTCGGCCTTCCCCATGCGCTGGATGAAATCCTGGAATCGCTCGCCGCTGGCGCGGTCGGCGACGTAGCGCTCGATCAAACGCGTCACGACAGCGGGAATGTTCTTGGACGGAATTGCCATCACCGGCAGGCCGTAACTGGCTGCGTTGCGCGTCCACTCTCCGCCCAGCACAAGCTGGAAGTGCGGAACGGTAAATCCGGCCATCTTGCGGCTGACACCGTAGAACCCCAAATCGGCGACGTGATGCTGGCCGCAACTATTGAAGCAGCCGCTGATCTTGATGTGGAGGTTTTGCACCGCGGCATCGAGTTCCAGAGCCTTCTCGGCAAGCCGCTTTCTCAGTTCCGCCGCCAGGCCGCGCGAAGAGGAAATCCCTAGCTTGCAGGTGTCCGTGCCGGGGCAGGAAGTGATGTCGAGAATGGTTCCGGCGCCCGGCTCGGCCAGACCGGCGGCCTCGAGCGCGGCGTGAAGCTCGGGCAAATCAGCTTCGCTCACCCAGCGGAGAACGATATTCTGCTCGACTGTGGTGCGGATCGTCTCGCGCGTGAAACGCCGCGCGATGTCGGCGAGCGCCCGCAACTGGTCGGCGGTGATGTCGCCGAGCGGGAGAGCGATGGTCGCCACGACGTAGCCGGCCTGCTTCTGCGGGCGGGCGTTGGTACGCCGCCAGCGCTCAAAGGCGGGCGTCCCCGGGCCGGTCAGAGCCTGGGCGGGACGGAGCGGTTCTTCGCGCTTCCGTAACTCCTCTTCAATGTACGACGTCCAGCGCGGGTCGTGCGGCAGCCTGGCGCGTTCCTCCAGCACCAGTTCCTTGAATTTTTCGATCCCCAGGTCGTTGACCAGGAATTTGATGCGCGCGCGGTTGCGGTTCTTCTTCTCCCCCAGGCGCGCGAAGACGCGGGCGATGGCTTGAGCCAGGGGAAGGACCTCTTCCGGCGGTACGAATGAATCGAACAGCTTGGCCTTGTAGGGAACCGTGCCCAATCCGCCGCCCACGTACATCTCGAAGCCGCGTTTCTCGACGCCGTTCTCCACGCGCTTGGCGGCAATCAGGCCGAGGTCGTGCATGCTGGTCAGCGCGCAGGGATGCTGGGAGCAGCCGCTGAAGGCGGGCTTGAACTTGCGCCCGAAGTTCTGGCAATCGGGGTGGCCCAGAAGAAACCGTGCCAGCGCCATCGAGTACGGTGTGACGTCGAACATCTCGTCCTGGCAAGTGCCCGCGTAAGGGCAGGCCGTGACGTTTCGCACGGTGTTGCCGCAGGCCTCGCGGGTCGTAATGTTGGCCGCGGCCAGGCGGCGCATCAGCGTGGGGGTGTCTTCGATGTGGACGTAGTGGAGTTGAAAATCCTGCCGCGTGGTGACGTGGGCAATGCCGTCAGAGTACTCCTCGGCGAGGTCGGCGAGGGTTTCGAGCTGCGCCGCGTTCAGGCCGCCCGCGGGGATTTTGATGCGTTGCATCCCGGGAGCGTCCCACAGGGTGTGGGGTCCCTTGGTCAGTGCGCCGGAAGGATACTTAAGTTCCTGGACTTTCTTCCCGTCATGCCGCTGGCCGTTGTCGTAGCGCTGGCCATAGACACCGCGGCGCAGGCGCGTCTCAGCCAGAACTCGCTCGTCAAGCTTGCCCTGTTTGCGCAGCTCCAGTTCGGTCTCGTAAATCTCAATCTCGCGGGCCAAGCCTTCCGGCATCTTGCCCGCAAGTTGTTCTTTCCATTGACTGTTCGAAGCCTTCATGGAGTAACTTCCCAAAAAATAAGAAACCCACCGCCTGACGCTTGTCCGACGGTGGGCTGGAATGATTTCGGGTTCGCTCTTGCTACCGGCTCAACCCCTCCCCGTCGGCACACGACCACAGCAGCAACAACAACAGGCCATGAGGCGCGACTGGGACGGCAAGTCCATACCGAACCAAAAGTTTAACCGGAATTGCTGTCTTCCGTCAACCCGGCTTTTGATCATTTCGAGATGGTCCCGCCTACTTGAGAAATTGGGCGCGCGTGTGGCCGTGAAGGGTAAGATTCGCGACGGCTACCACTTCGGCGATCTGGGCAGCCTGCTGACGATCCCGCCGCCGTTCCGCTCTGGCTTGGTCATGATCAAATCCCAACACAAGGCCACAGATTAGCTGCCAGGCCGTGGCGCCTAGGTCTCCCGTCGCCGATTGTCGCGGTCCTGTCTCCACGGGCGCATGGCGGCGGTGAGGACACCGCCGCTACAGCCGCGTCGCGGCGACCTTCAGGTCGCCATCTACCCATAACGCACGTAGCGGCGACC
>CAZHKT010000145.1:0-9372 GCA_964533045.1 uncultured Acidobacteriota bacterium
CGGTTCACTGCCGCTGCGACGCACGACCCACACCGCGGGCTGGCCCTTGTTCTGTTCGTTCAGCCACTTTTCCAGCGGCGCGAAGTATTCGCGCAGGGCGCTGGCATCCATGCGTCGCTCGCCGGTCAGGGCTTCCAGCGCCTCGGGCCAGGGCTTGCTCATGCCCATCGCCATCATGGCATTCAGACGCCGCCCAGCTTCCTTGCTTTCATAGATGGAGCAGCGATGCAGCGGCCCCGTGCAACCCACCGTTTTGGCCAGCGCCCGGTGAAACTGAAACTGCAATATCGCCGCCATGAAATACCGCGTGTAAGAAACGTTGGCGGCGACGTGAAACTTCGCCCCCGGATCGAAATCCTCTTCCGAGCGCGCGACGGGCGGCACGACGCCCTGATACTTGAGTTTGAGATCCCACCATGCTTTGTTGTACTGGGCCGGCGTCACTTCCCCGGCGAACACTTTCCAGCGCCACTGGTCGATGAGCAGACCGAAGGGCAGAAACGCAATCTTTTCGAGAGCCTTGTGCAGCAGGTACGGAATATCCTGCGAAGCGTCGGGCGCCTTCGACATCAGACCCAGCTTCACCAGATACTCCGGCGTAATGGAAAGCGCGATGGTGTCGCCCAGCGCCTCGTGGAAGCCGTCGTGCGCGCTGCCCAAGAACAAAAACGGCTGGCGGTTGTAGGCGCGCTGGTAGTAGTTGTGGCCCAGCTCGTGATGAATGGTGCGGAAGTCCTCGTCGGTGATATCAATGCACATCTTGATGCGCAAGTCGTCGCGGTTATCCACGTCCCAGGCGCTGGCGTGGCAAACCACTTCGCGGTCGCGCGGCTTGACGAACATGGACCGCGTCCAGAAGGTTTCCGGCAGCGGCGCAAATCCCAGGGACGAAAAGAAGTTTTCGCCATAGCGAACCATCTGCAGCGGGTCCACCTTCTTTTCCTTCAGCGCCGCGGTCAGGTCGAAACCGGCTTCGGCCTCGGGAGGAGCCACGAGCGGATAGACATTGTCCCAGCTCTGCGCCCAGAGGTTGCCGAGCAGATGGGCGGGAATCGGCCCCGACTCCGGCACCACCTCCGCCCCGTACTTCTCGCGCAACTTCCACCGGACGTAGGTGTGCAGCGCGACGTAGAACGGCTTCACCTGCTCCCAGAGCCGGTCCAGTTCGCGCGCGAATTCGTCGGGAGGCATGTCGTATCTCGACCGCCACATGGCGCCCATATCGGCAAAACTCAGTTCGCGCGCCCCCTTGTTCACCAGTTCGGCGTAACGGGCGTAATCCTTGCGCATGGGCGCGCCGACCGCGTGCCAGCCGCGCCAAACCTCGAGAAGTTCCTTCGGATCGCGGCTCGTCGCCATCACGCGTGTGATGTCGGTGATATCGAGGCATTTATCCGAGCCCGGCGGGCAATACCTGCCCCGCCCGTAGGCGCCCTCCATGGCCGCCGCCAGGCGCGTCAGCTCGTTCCGCTCCGTTTCGTTCGAGGGGGCGGGAAGATCAATCGCCAGGCGCAGGAGCTTCATCTTGCGTGCGTCGTCGGGGGGCAGGCGGAGACCGTCATAACGCGTGGAGCGCTTGGCATAGTCCACCGCGGCGGCGATGGAGCGGGCGTTGGCGCGCGCCGCCAGCCACTCCGTATCTTCGGTGATATACGTGGATTTCACCCAGTCGGCATGGCTCGACTCGACGGAAAGTTCCCGTAAGCGGGCTTCCGCCTCTTGGAGGAATGCCTGGGCTTCTGCCACCGTGGGCGGCTTGCGCGGCATGGGCTTATTGTCCGCAGCGAAAACTGGAATGGCTGTAACCAGCATGGCCAGCAGAAACAGTGCACGTCTCATGGAAACCTCCGCGCGAGGGTGGGCCCCCAATCAACCAAAACCCGAGGTCACTAAAATACGCCAGCCGGGGGCGGTTGGGCAATTCCCTGGGAGCG
Organism: uncultured Acidobacteriota bacterium; assembly: GCA_964533045.1. Taxonomy (GTDB): domain Bacteria; phylum Acidobacteriota; class Terriglobia; order UBA7540; family UBA7540; genus JACQNR01. Next base: position 1,935 of record CAZHKT010000145.1, read on the forward strand.
CAGGCGTCCCGCCTTCAATTGAACCGCTGCAATGCAAGCAAGATGCTTGCGGTCCCACGGGCGTCCCGCCGGCATCTGCGCGGAGGCTTCCCAAACAAGGCAGGCGGGACGCCAGCGCTCCCGGGCCGGCGGTCCCGGACCGCCGCTACAGCCGATTGCCGGCCTGAAGCCCGGCGCTAGAGGATGTGCTAAAGTTCTGGCGTGAGCAGCGCAACCTGCCTCATATCGGCGCGCGGCGTGGACCGCATCCTGGCGGGGCATCCGTGGATTTATCGCACCGACGTCCTCGACGACGGCGGGGCGGAGCCCGGCGCGATCGTGCGGCTGGCCGACCGGCGTCAGCGCCTCTTTGGCCGCGCCTTTTACAGCAGCAAATCGCAGATCGCACTGCGCTTGCTGACGCGCGAAGATCGCGACCTTGACCGCACGTTCTTCGCCGAGCGCCTTCGCGCCGCGGCGGCCTATCGCAGCGAAGTGGCCGGCGGCGCGCGCGCCTGCCGGCTGGTCGCTTCCGAAGGGGATCTGCTGCCCTCGCTCATCGTGGATCGCTACGAGGATTGCCTGGTCATTCAGACCCTTAGCCAGGGCACGGATCGACTGAAAGGTGAGTTCGTGGAGATTCTGAAGGAGCAGTTCGCGCCCCGCTCCATCCTGGAGCGCAACGACGTGGCGGTGCGCGCCCTGGAAGGTTTGAGCGAGCAAGTCGGAGTCCTGTATGGCGAGGACGTCCGAGAGGTGATCATCGAAGAGGAGGGCCTGAAATTCCTGTACGACTTGAAAGGGGGGCAGAAGACGGGCGGCTTCCTCGATCAGCGCGAAAACCGCGCCGCGGCGCGCCAGTACGCGCGGGGGCGCCTGCTCGACGGCTTCACCTACACGGGGGCGTTTGCGCTCACGCTGGCGCGCCAGTGCCACTCGGTGGTCGGCGTGGATATTTCCGGCGAAGCGCTCCAGATGGCGCGGCGCAATCAGGAACTCAACGCCCTCGGCAACATAGAGTGGCGCGAGGCCAACTGCTTCGACTTCCTCAAGGCCGCCGACCAGATGTCGGAACGCTTTGACACCATCATCCTCGATCCGCCCGCCTTCGCGCGGCAAAAGTCGAGTCACGCATCGGCGATGCGTGGCTACAAAGAGCTGAACCTGCGCGCCCTCAAGATGCTGTCGCCCGGCGGACACCTGATCACTTTTTCGTGTTCGTTCCACGTGAGCGAGGCCGACCTGCTCGAAGCGGTGGCCAGCGCCGCGCTCGACGCCCACCGCACGGTGGTGGTGGTCGAGCGCCGCACCCAGTCGCGCGATCATCCGATCCTGCTCACCGTGCCCGAAACCCATTACCTGAAATGCCTGATCCTGCGCGTGGTGTAGGGGCGCTGGGACCGCCGGCATCCTGCCGGCATGAAGAAAAGTCAGGCGAGACGCCGGCGGACCCCGCATGCAGGCGGGACGCCCGCGCTCCCAGAAGGTATAATCGAAGAGGGCAGGAGGGATTGCTGAGCCAGATGACAAAGACCGAGTTGCGCCAAGACTTACGGCGACCCCGGGGGAGGGGCCTGCGCCTCGCCGCGGCTGCCGGCGCGCTGCTGCTAACGCTCCAAGCCGGGGCGGCCGACAAGCCCAGGTCGTCCGAGCTGGCACCGGAAGTTGCGGCGCAGCGATTTCAAGACCACGTGAAGTTCCTGGCAAGCGAACAGGTCAAAGGCCGGGGCAACGGCATGCCGGGGCTGGAGCGCGCCGCCAAGTATATCGCGCGGGAATTCAAGGCCGCCGGGCTCGAGCTCGCCGGCGACCGGGGCACCTACTTCCAGCGCTTCGTGATGACCACGGGGGTGAACCTGAAGGGCAAGAACTCGCTCGCCTTCCGCACCGCGGCGGGCGAGAAGCGCCTGGTACTGAAGCAGGATTACGTGCCCATCAGCTTCTCCGCCACCGGCAAATTTGAAGCTCCCCTGGCCTTCGCCGGCTATGGCATCACGGCGCCCGATTATCACTATGACGATTACGCCGGACTCGACGTAAAGGGCAAAGTGGTGATCGTCCTGCGCCACGAGCCCCAGGAGAACGACGAGAAGAGCGTTTTCGCGGGCAAGGAAAGCACCCCGCATTCCGAGATTCGTTCGAAGGCCATCAACGCCCGCAACCACGGTGCCGTGGCCATGATTCTGGTGAACGACACGGGCGCGCATCCCGACAAGGCCGACGAGTTGATTCAATTTGGCTCGCTTTACGGGCCGGAGGAGACGAAGTTCGCGGCCCTGATGGTGAAGGCGGAACCTGTCGAGGCCCTGCTCAAGTCGTCCGGCAAGTCGCTGGACGACTTGCGCCTCGCCATAGACAGGGACCTGTCCAACCAGTCGTTCCTGCTCGACCCGGCGTTCCGCGCCGATTTCGCGGTGGGCATTCAACGCATCCGCAAGCCCGTGGCGAACGTGGTGGGCCTGCTGCGCGGGAACGATCCCAAGCTGAGCGAGCAGGTCATCGTGATCGGCGCCCACTACGACCACCTGGGCCTGGGCGGCGGCAACTCGCTCGCCCCCAGCCAGGCCGGGAAGGTGCATCCCGGCGCGGACGACAACGCCAGCGGCACCAGCGGCCTGCTGGAACTGGCCGCCGGTCTGGCGAGGCGCCGCGCCCAACTGCAACGCTCCGTCCTCTTCATCGCCTTCGCAGGGGAAGAGGCAGGCCTGATCGGCTCGGCCTATTACACGCAACACCCTTCGGTGCCGCTCGACCGTACCATCGCCATGCTCAACCTGGACATGATCGGCCGCGTGGCCAGAAACCGGCTCACCATCGGCGGCTCGGGCACCTCGCCGGACTTCAAGAAGATCGTCGAGGAGGCGAATCGGAACGTCGGATTGGACCTGGCTTTCTCGGCCTCCGGCTACGGCGCCAGCGACCACATGTCGTTCACTGTGCACCAGGTTCCAGTCCTGTTCTTCTTCTCCGGCCTGCACGCCGACTATCACAAACCTTCCGACACCTGGGACAAGATTGATGCGCAGAGCGGCGCCAAGGTGGTGCAACTGGTCGCCGCTGTGGCGCGCCAGCTCGACCAGGTGCCGGAAAAGCCGCTCTACGTGCGCGTGGCCGAACTCGCCGGACGCGCCGCGGGCGGAGGCGGCGGCTACGGGCCCTACTTCGGCTCGATTCCCGATATGTCGGACTCGACCGACGGCGTCAAATTCTCCGACGTACGCGACGGCAGCCCTGCCGCCCGGGCCGGGTTCCGGCCTGGCGATAAGCTGATTGATTTCGGCGGACTGAAGGTGAACAACCTCGAGGATTTCACCTACGCGCTGCGCCAGCACAAGGCCGGCGACAAGGTCAGCGTCACGGTGGTCCGCGACGGCCAGCAGATCACGCGCGAGGTCACCCTGGAAGTGCGAAAATAGCAGCATGATGATGAGAGGCTCACTTTTCTTCCCCTTGCTGCTGATGGCGCTCAGCGCCACGGCGGCACGGGGGGCGGACGACCCCTTCCAGCTTCTAATTTCGGTTGAACAGCCTTCCATCGTGATGCCGTTTCCGGCACGCGCCACGCTGCATTTCCACAACGCCGGCCAGGAAACGCTCTGGCTTTACCGCCCGGTGCGCGGCCGCACCAAGGAAGGCGCGTCGCTTGACGTAAAACTGGAGTCGCTGGAGGTCGCAAATTCCGCCACCATCACGGTGCCCGCCGAGGGAGCGGTTTTCGAGCGGGCTGGGCTTCCCCGCCCCAAGCTGGTCCGTCTGCGGCCAGGCGAGGATTTGACCGAAAAGGCCACACTCAAACTTCTCCCCGCCCGGACTGGGGAGGGGGCCGGCGCGCCGGTCTGGGGCCGTTATCGCCTGAGCCTCACCTACTCGGCACGCTACTCGAATGCCACTTACCTGGCGAACGAAACCGGTTCCATCTTCTGGCAGGGCCAGACTTCAGCCGGGCCCCTGGAGGTGGAGTTGAAGCCTCCGGCAGGAGACGGAACCGTGTCCGGCACGGTGCAGGGCGCGCTGCAGCAGTCCCTCCCCGACGTTCTGGTGACGCTGAGCGGCGAGGACGAGCGCCCCATCGACCAGATGCTGACCGAAGGCGACGGCCGATACGCTTTCGACCGCCTGCCGCTAGGCACCTACTGGGTCACGGCGCGGCGGCCAGCCATACCGGAAGACACCACCGTCTTTCGCAAGCTGGTGCTGACGCCCGAGGCGCCGCACGCCACCCTCGATCTGCTCATGCTCCCGCCCGACACCAACGAGGCGAAAGGGTTGCTGCACAAGCCGTTGCTGCTGCTGGTCACCGACGGACAGGAAAACGCGCTGGCGGGCGTGACTTACGAGGTGGTGTGGTCCACAGGCAAGGTGACGGAAAGCATCCGTGGGACCACCGAGGCCGACGGCCGCGCGGCGCTGGAGTTAATCCCCGGGCGCAGCTTCGTAACGCTGAAGCGAAAGGGCTGCCGGCGGACGGAACACCGGATCGATCTCGAGGCGGGCCCGGGCGTGGATGCCGTGAAACTGGCCATTGATTGTCCGGCAAAGTAGAATCCAATCCTGAGAGGAAGCATGCAGCGGACTTTCCTGCTGATTTCAATGCTGGCGCTGGCGCTCGCGGCCGCCGCAACGTGGGCGCAGCAAGAGCCAAAGCCGGCGGCGTCGGGCATGGCGTCGGCTGGCCCGGTCATTCGCGGGACGCCGGATGATACTCACCGCGACCCGCGCGAGGTCCACCTGCGCAACGTCCGCCAGCTCACCTTCGGCGGCACCAACGCCGAGGCCTACTTCAGCCCCGACGGCCAGTGGCTCATCTTTCAGTCCACGCGCGACGCCTATCCATGCGACCAGATGTTCGTCATGAAGGCCGATGGGTCGGACGTTCGCCTCGTTTCGCCTGGCAAAGGCAAAACCACCTGCGGGTATTTCTTCCACGACGGCAAACGCATCCTGTTTTCGTCCACGCACGAGTCCGGCGCCGAGTGCCCGCCGCGTCCGGATTACTCGAAGGGCTACGTCTGGGGTGTTTATTCGTCCTTCCAGCTTTTCACGGCCATGGCGGATGGAAGCGGGCTGAAGCGACTCACCTCGGGACCAGGATACAACGCGGAAGCAACCCTCTCGCGCGACGGGAAGAAGATCGTTTTCACCTCCTCGCGCGACGGCGACCTGGACATTTACGTCATGCAAAGCGACGGCAGCGGCGTCCAGCGTCTCACGCACGAACTGGGCTACGACGGCGGGCCGTTCTTTTCGCACGATGGGCAATGGATCGTGTACCGGGCCCATCATCCAACCGAACCCGCCGAAGTGGCGCGATACCGGGAACTCCTCGCGCAGGAACTGGTCGAGCCCATGAAGATGGACCTCTACGTCATGCGCGCGGACGGGAGCCAGCAGCATCGGATTACCCGCCTGGGGGGCGCCAGCTTTGCGCCCTTCTTCTTCCCGGACGACCATCGGATCATCTTCGCCTCCAATTACGAGAACCCGGGGTCGAGCCGGTTCGAGCTCTATTCCATTCCGCGCCAGGGCGGCCAGCCGGAACGGGTGACCTTCACGGAGGGCTTCAATTCCTTCCCCATGTTCTCGCCGGATGGGAAGAAGCTCGTCTTCGCCTCCAACCGGAACGCGCCCAAGCCCCGTGAAATCAACATTTTCGTGGCCGACTGGGTGCCGTAACCCGGGGGCGGCGGCCTCCCGCCGGCAACTTGACAAGGACTGGCAAGAGTGCTAGCCTATAATGCGCAACACGGGCAGAAGGGCGGCGCTCGGCTCTCGACGGAGGGGGGAATCGGTCCCATAGCTCCAGCCCCAAAAGCATCGGAACGAAGCTACGATGTCGTTGAAAAGAAAGGATCCAGGAGGGAAGCCGTAGGGGTGGCCCTTGTGGCCGCCCCAGTGTAGTGCGGGGGCCTCCCGGCAGGCAGACTCTGCTCTCCCCCTGCCTTTCCGGTATTGACGGCCGACGAAGCGAAGCTTCGCCGCGGGAAAGCGGAGGCAGAGCCGCCGCTATCCCCAGCACTACACGAGAATACAAGAATCGCCGGGACGAAGCTAGGATCTTGTTGGAAACAAAGGACTACATTTCTTGGAGGGGCTGTCATGAAGCATAGCGAAAGATTCCTTGCCATCGTCAACGACGCCAAGTCGCGCGTCCGGGAGATCACACCCTCGGAGTTGAAGGCGAGGCTCGACCGGGGGGATCAGGTCGCCCTCATTGACGTGCGCGAAGCCAGCGAATTTGACGCCGGTCATCTGCCAGGGGCGCAGCATCTCTGCAAGGGTATCATCGAGCGGGACATCGAAAAGGCGGTCCCTGACACCGGGACGGAGATCGTGCTTTACTGCGGGGGCGGGTTCCGCTCGGCGCTGGCGGCGGACAATCTCCAGAAGATGGGTTACACTCGGGTGCTGTCGCTGGCCGAGGGCTGGCGCGGCTGGACCGAGGCGAATTACTCCATCGAAAAGTAGCAAAGGCAGGTTCCCATGAAGATTCCAATCGTCGCGCTGTGGTGTGCGCTGGCCGCCGCCTCCGCCGGCATGGGCGCGGAAGCCAGGCGGTCTTACCAGGTGGTTCACGGCTGGCCGCAATTGCCCGCCGGGTTCGCCTTCGGCCAGGTGACGGGCATCAGGGTGGATTCCCACAATCATGTTTTCGTCTTTCACCGGGGTGAAACGCCGGTGATGTGCTTCGAGGGCACAACGGGCAAGCTGGTTGCCTCATGGGGCACGGGCCAAATCGGCCGGGCGCATGGACTGGCCGTAGACCGTGAGGACAACATCTGGCTCACCGACCTGGATCATCACCAGGTCTTCAAGTTCAGCCATGACGGCAAACTACTGATGAGCGTGGGCACGCGCGGCGAGCCGGGACTCGACGGCCGGCATTTCAATCTGCCCACCGACGTCGCCATCGCGCCCAACGGGGAGTTTTATGTCTCCGACGGCTACGGCAACAGCCGGGTGGCCAAGTTCGCCGCTGACGGCCAATTCCTCTTGGATTTCGGCCACAAAGGCAGCGGCCCGGGCGAATTCGACATACCCCACGGTGTGACACTGGATGCGCAAGGCCGCGTCTACGTCGCGGACCGCGGCAACGCCCGCGTCCAGGTCTTCGACGCCGGCGGCAAGTACATCACCGAATGGAAGAGCGAAGAAATAGGCCGCCCGTGGGACATCTACCTCGGCCCGGACGGCAACTTCTACATCATGGACGGCGGCGACACCAAACCCGCGCCGCCCGACCGCGGCCGCGTGGTGATAGTTGATCGCGGCGGCAAGAAACTCGAAGAGTTCGGCTCGTTCGGCAGCTACGACGGCCAGTTCTACTGGGGGCACCAGCTTGCCGTGGGCGCAGAGGCGGAGGTGTACGCCTGCGACGTTCATCTCGGCATGCGCGTGCAGAAGTTTGTGCGGCTCGGCAGGAAGTAGCGGCGGGCTTCAGCCCGCCACCGGTGATTTGAGC
>CAZHKT010000146.1:0-9332 GCA_964533045.1 uncultured Acidobacteriota bacterium
GAAACTCGAGGCAATCGCCGGCGGCCTGAAACAAACCATCGAGGCTGTGTCCGCAGCCGGCTATGCCTCACAGAGTGATTTCCGGCCGCATTTCGGGCTGGGCCCGAATACCGACGTGCAGAGGCTGACGATTACCTGGCCAAGCGGCACGGTGCAAGTACTCGAGAACGTGAGGGCAGACCAGATTTTGACAGTGACGGAACCGAAATGAAGAGGAACTCTCCAAGCAGCTGGCTCCGGCATGGCGACCTTCGTCGTGCAGTCCTCTGCACGGGCGCCCTTCTGCTGGCGCTTCCGTTCGCTGCCGCTTCGGGGCCCCAAGGTCCGGTGTCCGCAGAGCCGGCTTACCACACCCCGATTGACCTCGCGCTGTCTCCGGACGGCGCGCGCATCTACGTGGTGTGCGAGGGGACAGATTCCGTCCTGGCGGTGGATGCTCGGAGCAGGCGGGTGACGGCGGAAGTCAAGGTTGGACATCGGCCGAAGGGTCTGGCCGTCACCCCGGACGGCAGGACCATCTTCGTGGCCAACGAATGGAGCGACACCGTCAGCGAAATCGATGCAGCCACCATGAAGGAGCGGCGCACCCTTAAGACCGGCTGGGCGCCCACCAGCGTGGTGATCGACCGTTCGGGCGAAAATCTCTACGTGGCCAATGGCATCGGCAACAACATTTCTATGATCCCCCTGGCTACGGGCAAGGAAACTCGCCGCTTCCTGACAGAACGCTCGCCACAGCACATGACGCTTTCGCGCGACGGGCGGCGCATTTACGTCTCGAACGTCCTGCCTCAACTGCGCCCTTACGACGAGCCACCCGTTTCCGAATTGACCGTCATCGACACCCAAAGCCACCGCGTGGCGGAACGCATCCTCATCCCGGGCGTCATCGAGCTGCGCCAGATTGCCGAAGCGCCGGCGCGGCTGGGCGGCTATCTGCTCGTGCCGTTCATGCGCCCCAAGAACTTAGGTCCGCTCATTCGCGTCGAACAAGGCTGGGTTTTGACGCATGGCATGGCGGTGATCTACCCCAGCGGGCGCGGAAATATTTCCGGGGTGGGGGGCGCCGCCGGCGCGCGCGTCGAGTACGACCGCCGCGGAGCCGCTATTCGGACCCCTCTCGACCCCGTTCCGTCCCCATCCGAGGGCACTGCTGACCGGGTTATTCAGGTCCTCCTCGACGACGTGGACTATTACTATGCCGACGGTTACGGCGCGGCGTTCACGCCCAGCGGCCGCTACGCATTGGTCACCTCCTCGGGCGCCAAGGTGGTTCAGATCATCGACACCGCCAAGCTGGCGACCCGCCTGAAGAGCATGCCGGCTGCCCAACTCGCGAACCGCCTCGATTCGGCACGAGAATTCGTGGTGCGCCGCCTGGCCACGGGCTTCGATCCGCGCAGCGTGGCGGTGGCGCCGGACGGCCGCACCGCCTACGTCGTCAACCGGCTGGACGACACGCTGACCGTCGTCGATCTCCTGCAACTGAAAACCAGCGGCACGATTGACCTGGGGGGACCCAAAGAGATAACGCGACTGCGCCAGGGCGAGCGCCTCTTCCGCGACGCCAGTTTCTGCCTGCAGGGACAATTCTCCTGCGCGACCTGCCACCCCGAGCAGCACCTCGACGGCCTGGCCTGGAACCTGGAGACCCCCCAGCTCGGCCGCGACCGCGTGGCTAATCGTACCCTGCGCGGCATCGCCGAGACCGCGCCGTACAAATGGAACGGACACAACCCCGATCTGATTTCCCAGTGCGGTCCGCGCATCGCCAAGTTCCTTTTCCGCTCGGAAGGGTTCAACCCGCAGCAACTGGAGGCGCTGGTGGCCTTCCTGCGCGCCATCCCGCTGCCCCCGAACCGCCACCGGGCGCCCGACGGCCAGCTGACCGAAGCCCAGGAACGCGGCCGGGCCATCTTCTTCCGGACGCACACCAACGAGGGCAAGGAAATTCCTTACCAAAACCGTTGCGACACCTGCCATCCGGCGGAGACCCATTACACCAATCGCATTTCGACCAACGTCGGCTCCAAGACCGAGTACGACACCATTGCACACTTCGACACGCCACAACTCGACAACGTGTACGAGAACGCGCCATTTCTCCACAACGGCATGGCGCTCACGCTTGAGGAAATCTGGACGGTCTACAACAACCAGGATACGCATGGCGTCACCTCCGACATGCGCAAGGAACAGTTGAACGATTTGATTGAGTTTCTGAAGACGCTGTAAGGACTTCCAAGTTCTCTATTTCGAATTTCGAGCTTCGAGGCTTCCTATGAAGAGCAAGATGATCCAGTCCGTGATTCCTGGCTTGATACTGCTGCTCGCCGCCGCGCGCGTGGCGGCGGAGAATCCTCCGCTCATCACCCGCTGGGAGAACTTCACCACCGCCAACGGGATGCCCGACGACAAGGTCTTCTGCGTCGCGATCGATGGTCCTCGCGTCTGGGCCGGCACCGAGGACGGCCTGGTGCTCATCGAGAACGGCAAGGTGGCCCGCGTCTATAAACCCGAGGACGGGCTGGTGCATCGGGTGGTGATGTCCATCGCCGTGGACAAGCGCAACGGCGATTTGTGGATCGGGACCTTCGGCGGCCTCAGCCAGTTTTCCGGCGGGCGATTCAAGAATTACACCAACCTGACCAGCGGCCTGCTGAACGACATCATTTACGGCGTCGCGGTGCAAGACGACTGGGTATGGGTGGCAACCACGGCGGGTCTGAGCCGTTTGGATATTTCGACCGGCGCCTGGCGCAACTGGAGCGAATTCAACGCCCCCTTCCACGAACCCTGGTCCTACGGCGTCGCACCGGCTCCCGCCATCGGCAAGGTCTACTTCGCGGTCTGGGGCGGCGGTCTGATCGAGTATGACATCGCCACCGACACCATGAAGCCCTACACCGACCCGGACGAGGAAATGGAGCTCGTTCTGTTCCGTAATCAGGGACTCATTCACATTATCGTCAGCAACATCGCCTACAACCCCGACCTGAAGATGGCCTGGGGTTCCACCTACTTCGGCTTGACCGGATACGACGGGCGCAACTGGCACAACTATCTGACCAAGGACAGCGGCCTCGCCTCCGATTTCATCAACGCCCCCAAGTCGCGCGGGAACGAAGTCTGGGCCTGCACGGACAAGGGACTGAGCTATCTCAACTTCAAGACCAACACCTGGGTCACGTACCGGCCCGGCAAGGAAAACGGCCGGGGTGAAATCGAAATCACCTGGCCCGACCTGAAGAAGGTCAAACTGGAATCACCCACTTCTCTCGCCCATCAATACATTTTGAACATGGAATTTCAGGACAAGGATATCTGGGTGGCAACGGCAAAAGGCCTGAGCCACGGAATCCGCGAACCCCACATGGAGGCTCAACTTTATGCCAATGCAGGACTCGCTCGTCGCAACGGCCGCTCTCAAATCGGAAAGGCCGGGGGAACACAAGTACATTCCGCGAAAGGCCATTTGCGCACCGCAGGCGCTGAATGAAGCGCCGCAGTACGGCTCGGCCTTTTCGCGGGGTCTGCGACTGGACATCAAAGGCGTCACCATCCTTCTGATTTCCGGCACCGCCAGCGTGGATGAGGAAGGCCGCACGGTTCACGTCGGTGATTTTGCAGCCCAGACCTGGCGGACCTATCAGAACATCACCGCCCTGCTGGAAGCGGAAGGCGCCACGTGGAAGGACGTCGTGCGCACGACGTGCTATCTGCGCGACATCGAGCGGGATTACGCGGAGTTCAACCGGATCCGCACCCAGTTCTTCCAGGAACAGGGCTTGAATCCGCTGCCCGCCTCGACGGGCATTCAGGCCATTCTGTGCCGCCCCGATCTGCTGATCGAGATCGAGGCCATGGCCATTTTTGAATCGAAAACTCCGGGCTCGAACAACGGCGAACCGAAATAGCCCAGGAGTCGGACCGGCCGGGGGTGAAACCGGCAGCGGGCGGTTCGAAGGAAACCACCCGTCGCGGGAGGCAGCCCGAAGGGCCGCCTCCCATTCACCGAAAGAGGATCCCATGCAGATCGCAGGAAAAGTGGATGTCAACGATTTGCCGAAGATCTGCCCGCTCATCAGCCGCAAGACGGTGCCGCGTTACGGCGAGAACCAGACTCGCGTGGTGGACGTCAAGGGAGTGCGGTTCGGCGGGGAGCGACCGGTGGTGATCGCCGGTCCATGCGCCGTGGAGAGCCGCGAACAGACGCTGGAAATCGCGCGCGCGGTGAAAGGCTCCGGGGCGAACATGTTGCGCGGCGGTGCTTACAAACCGCGCACCTCCCCGCACGATTTCCAGGGACTGGGTCTCGAAGGATTGAAGATCCTGCGCGAGGCGAGCCTGGAAACCGGCCTGCCCGTGGTCAGCGAGGTCATGGACACGCGGCTGGTCGAACAGGTCTCGGAGTATGTGGACATGCTCCAAATCGGCTCGCGCAACATGCAGAACTATCCCCTTCTGGTCGAAGTGGGCCGCTCGGGGAAGCCGGTTCTGCTGAAGCGTGGCATGGCCGCCAGCCTCTGCGAATGGCTGGGGGCCGCCGAGTATATCGCTAATGAGGGCAATCTCGATATTGTGCTCTGTGAGCGGGGCATCAAGACCTACAGCATCAATGAGTACTCGCGCTTTTCGCTCGATTTGAACGTGCTGCCCGCCGTGCGCGGGGAGACGTTCCTGCCGGTGATTGCCGATCCGAGCCATGCCACCGGGGTTGCTTCGATGGTCGAGGGCGCCAGCCGCGCCGCCGTGGAGTTCGGAGCGCACGGCCTCATCATCGAAGTGGCCAGCGATCGCGTCGATGCCGCCAAGCCGCGCTGCGACGCGGCGCAGGCCATTACGCCGCGGACGCTCCGGCGGATCGTTCATTACATCGAGTCCCGCACCACGCAAGCTCCGGAAGCCGTTCACGCGGTCCGCTGGCCCATGGCGGCGACGGTGTGAGCGGCGCGATGCGGTGAGCCACAGCACGGAGGAAAGAAGATGTGGAAGAAATCATTTCTGCTCATCCTGACGCTTCTGATTTCATCCTCCGCCTGGTCGCAATCGCCGAAGGAACCCGCGAAAGATGACAAGGTGCCTGAGAAGCGCTACGCCAATATGCCGCCCGAGGCTGTCCCCTTCCGCCGGTTCACCAAACCTTATTACGAATGGTTTGTGGAGAAGAATACGGTGGAATACAACGGCGCCGCCACCGACCGGCCGGACGGCGACCCCAGCAAACTGAGCGAGATCGCCATCGGGTTCTTGGGACCGCTGGAAAACAATCCCGAATCCATGTTCGGGCATCCGATGCTCCACGGGGCTGAGATGGCCATCGAAGAGGCGAACGCCAGGGGAGGCTATCAGGGAAAACCCTACGCGCTGAAGGTTTACAATGATTCGGCGCTGTGGGGCGCCTCCTCGACGGTTCTGCCCTCCATGCTCTTCAAGGACAATTGCTGGGCGGTGCTCGGTTCGATTGACGGCCAGAGCACCCACATCCTGATCCGCGTTTCGCTCAAGCTGGAAGTGCCGATCCTCGCCCCCGGTGTTACCGACCGCACCGTGACGGAGACCCGCATCCAATGGATCATGGTCAACTTCCCGGACGACCGCGTGCAGGGTTACGCACTGGCCAATCACATCTTCCGTGAATTGAAGCTCAAGCGCATCGGCGTGCTGCGCACGCAGACGCGCTACGCCCGCATCGGTGTCGGGGTGTTCAACGATATGGCGCGCCGCATGCAACGCCAGCCCGTGCTGGAAGTGAAGTTCGACCGCGGCGATACGGACTTCTCGCGGCAGTTGCGCATGTTGCGCGACGCCAAGATCGAGGGTCTGGTCGTTTGGGCGGAGTGGCCGGAAGCGGCGCTCATCCTGAAACAGATGCGCGAGATGGGCATGAAGCAACCGGTGTTCAGTTCCAGCCGAACCGCCTATCCGCAATTGCTGGAAATTGCCGGATCGGCGGCGGAGGGACTGGTAACGGCCTGCGCAATGGACCCGTCCCGCACGGATCCCAAATGGATCAGCTTCCGCGACCGTTACCGCCAGAAATACGGCGAGGACCCGGATGCCTATGCCGCCTACGCCTACGACGGCATGAACATGCTGATAGACGCCATCGAGAAGGCGGGACTAAACCGCGGCCGCATCATGCAGGTGCTGCGGGACTACCAGATGAAAGCCTACGACGGCGCGGCGGGCCGGGTCGAGTTCGATTACACACTGAAGAACGTTTCGCCGGTCACGCTGAGCCGGGTGGAGAACGGCAAGTTCGTCTACTGGCAGGCGGCCTCCAGCGAGCCGGAGTCGAGCCCCACCGTGGCCGCGAAACAGTGAAAGGCATGCGGACCCCAGGGTTGCTCATTGTTCTTTCGCTGGGCATCAGCGCCGCTGCCGCCCAGGAGCCGGCGGCGGAGGCGCCGCCCTACGCCTCCATCAACCGCACAGCGATCAACTATGCGGGCCCCGATCGTGAAACACCGCGCGATCTCACCGGCCCGGAAATCAAGATTGGATTGATCGCCCCGCGGCAAGGCGCGCGCCAGGCGGAAGGCGACGCGCTGATCGTCGCCGCGCAGATGGCCATCGAGGACGAGGCAGCAACGCCGCTGCCGCGTGGCCAGCGCCTCACGCTCGCGGTGCGGGATGAAACCGGCCTGTGGGGCCGCGCCTCGAGTGAGATCGTCCGGCTGGCGGTGGACGACCGGGCGGTCGCCATCATCACGTCGCCGGACGGCCGTGCCGCCCACCTCGCCGAGCAGGTGGGCAACCGCCTGGGAATTCCCATTCTCACCCTGGCCACGGACGCGACCACGACACAAATCAATATTCCCTGGATCTTCCGCGTCGCGCCGCACGATACCGCGCAAGCACAAGCTTTTGCGGAGGCGATCTATCGGGAGCGGAGCCTGAAAAAGGCTCTCTTGATTGCTGAGGACGATCACGACGGGCGGGAGGGCGCGGCAGCGTTCCTGAAAGCCGCCGAACGCCTGAACGCGACACCCCCCGAGACGATTTCGATCCCCTCGCGGGCGGCGGACCTGGCGGCTTGGGAGATTCCGGCCCGTGCGGGCAATGCCCAGGCCATCGTCGTCTGGGCAAGCGCCGCCATCGCAGCGCGGGTCGTGGAATCCGTGAGCGGGATTCACACACCGATCTTCGTTTGCAGGAAGGCGCTCCAGGAACCATTCCTCAGCGTCGCAAAGGCGCACCCCTCCGTTTGGATTCCGTCGCCGCTTCCCTCGCGCAGTGATGCGAATCGAAAAGACTTCGAAGACCGCTTTGAGAAACGGTCCGGGTCCCGCCCCACCCCTGCTGCCGCCGAGGTCTATGACTCGGTACGCCTGATTGCGCGGGGGCTGCGCCAAGCCGGCCCCAACCGCGCCCGCCTGCGCGACGCGCTCGCCGCTCAACTTGAATATCACGGAGTCTCCGGCCGGATCGCCTTCGACGGCGCGGGCAACAACCGCGCCGCAGTCCTCATCAGCTCTCTCCCGCGGCAAGAGTGACGTCAGGCAGAGCGCTCGAACCAGGCCTCGCCAATTCGTGCGACCTATTCTGACACAACCGCTTCAATCAAGTGGGGTCCAGAGGATTGGATGGCATCATGCAACGCGTCTGTAAATTGATCATTGGTTACCGCTCGCCTTGCGGGAACACCTTGCGCTTCGGAGAGTTTCACCCAGTCGATTTCCGGCCGCGTCAAATCCATCATGTCGTTGGATACGCGTCCCATGCTGGAGGAGCCGGTTCGGCGAAGTTCGATTTCAAGAATGCGGTAGCGGCGGTTGGCCAGAATGATACTGACCACGTCGAGTCGTTCGCGCGCCATGGTCCAGAGGGCTTGCAGCGTGTACATGGCGCTTCCGTCGGCTTCGATCGCGATGACTTTGCGGTCCGGGCAAGCCAGAGCCGCTCCCACCGCCACCGGCAACCCTTGGCCGATGGATCCTCCTGTGCAGGGCAATTGATCATGGGGGGCCGCCGCCGTGAGATAGCGCGTGACGGCCTCGCCGGAGGAGATGGCTTCGTCCGAAAGGATCGCCCCCTCCGGCAACATGACGGCCAGAGCGCGGCCGATGGCGTCGAGCGTCAGCGGACCGGATTCAATCAATTCCGGAAGACGTCGGTCGCGGGCTCCAGACACCGCCGGCTGCGGGCCGCATTCAGCCAGCAGAGCTGCGAGCGCCGCAGTACCGTCTTCGGGTTCGGCAGCGAGCGTGTGAAGGGCGCAGTTCTCGGGCGCAAGATAACTGCGACGCCCGGGGTAAGCGAAGAATGACACCGGTGGCTGGGTTTCGACCAGGATGAGGTGTTCGAGGCCTGCCAGCAGGGGTTCGGCCTGCTCCGGGAAATAAGCAACGCGCGGCAGAGGCAGAGCCGTCCTGCCTCGGGTGAGCCGCGCGGCGTAACGATCTGCAAAGAATCGCGCGCCGGTCGCCGCGGCGATTCGCGCCGCGAAGTCGAGGGCCGGCGCAAGCAGCGCTCCTCCCCCGAGGAAGAATCCCGTCCGCTCGCCCGCACGCGCCCATCGCGCCGCCTCGCGAACGTTTTCGAATCGCGGCATCCCAGGACGAGGGGGAGCGAGTGCAGGGCCGGCCTCGCCCGCCTCGCTCCAGGAACAGTCGGCTGGGACAATGAGGGTCGAGACTTGCCCCGGCGGGCCATAGGCTGCCCGGACGGCCTCTGCGGCGGCGGGTCCGATCTCGACGGCGTGCCTTACGGTTCGAACATATCTCGAGACGGGCCGCGCGATCGCTTCGATATCGGCGGTGAGCGGCGCGTTGCACTGCAGATGTTGTGTGGCGTGCTCGCCCACAATGTTGACGATGGGCGACCGGGCCTTTCGCGCATTGTGAAAATTGGCGATCGCGTTGCCGAGCCCGGGGCCGAGGTGCAGCAGCGTGGCCGCAGGGCGTCGCGTCATGCGGGCGTAGCCGTCCGCCGCCCCCGAGCAGACGCCTTCAAACAGGCAGAGCACGCCGCGCATCGCCGGGGTGCGGTCGAGCGCGGACACGAATTGCATCTCCGAAGTGCCCGGGTTGGCGAGGCAAAGATCGACGCCGTTGGCCAGCAGGGTTTTCAAAAGACATTCGGCGCCGTTCATCAATGGGAAGCAGACTATTGGTAGCGGGGGGGAGGATCGAACTCCCGACCTAGGGATTATGAGACCCTCGCTCTACCACTGAGCTACCCCGCCACGCAGGATTGCGTTGGAAGATCGTTCCAAAGGGCCTCTTGGAATACTAGGGGTACGCAGCCCCCTTCGTCAAGAACTGGCGCACCATCGGCGCTGTCAACGGTTCGTGTTGAAACTCGGTAAGGCATCTCCGGTTAAGCAT
>CAZHKT010000147.1:0-9038 GCA_964533045.1 uncultured Acidobacteriota bacterium
TCAACGCCGCCGTCAATGCTGCTCGCTGCACATTGACCTCCTTGTCATCTCTCATCTCCAGCTGGCACGCGACTGGTCAGCCGCATCCTACGACCGATTCCCACCGCTTTCAATCGTTTCGCTTCAACCAGCACGCGGGCCCGGTGTTGTATTAGAATTGGTGCTTGCGACTTGGGGATGAGTCATGGGACCACTCAAGAAGGGCGGCCCGGCGCCGACATTCACGTTACCCGGCACGAAGGGGGAGCAATTCTCCTCATCGGACGCGCTGGCGCGCGGCCCGCTGCTTCTGGCTTTCTTTAAAGTCAGTTGCCCAACCTGCCAGTACACGTTTCCTTTCATCGAGCGGCTGCATCAGCAATTCGCCGCGCGCGGTGTTCAGATCTGGAGCATCTCGCAGGACAATGCGCACCACAGCCTGGAGTTTGCGCGGGAATACGGCATCACTTTCCCGATTCTCCTCGACGAGCATCCTTATGAAGTCTCCCAGACCTTTGGAATCAAGTACGTCCCCACACTCTTTCTCATCAACACCCAGGGCATCATCGAACTCATGACCGACGGCTTCGACAAGAAAGATTTGCTGGCGATCCAGGCGCGACTCGGCGAATATGCCGGTATCATGCCGCCCGCCCTTTTCCTCCCCGCCGAACGCGTCCCCGAGTTCAAGCCCGGCTGAGCGTCGAAATCCTAGGCTTGGTCAAGCCGGCAGAGCAAGGAGCAAAATTCAAGAAACCGAGGGGGATCTCCGCCGCTGGCCGTCAACCTGCACCTGCCAGCAGGCAGGCGCGGCGCTTGATCTGGCTGGGACGGACCGCGCGCCAGCATCATCATTCACTCCTCCACGTCCAAGGCACGTTTCTTGTGCTTGGGCGGTTTGCGCTTACGGTCCAGATGTCGGGCGGCGGCGGGAGGTGAGCCGACAGCCAGCCGGGCGCGGCGCTTGACCTCTTTGTCCGCGCGGAAGGGTTTGGGCTTGGGCGGTTTGGTCGGCATAAGAAGTGGCGGAAGTGTGTCGGAATCGAACCGACCGGTCCACCAAAGGCAGACCCGCAGGGTTTGAAGCCCAGGACGGACACCAGCCCGCATGCACTTCCGGACTGATGGTATGCGACGGGGAATCGGCCGTCAACTGGCCGCTTTCTGGGAAAATGGAAGGAGGGCAAGGGACCGAATGCGACCTCTGGCCCTCGAGTGAAGTGCTACTGCTGCTTGATCAGCGTCAGCTTGAAGGGCATGCGCCAGTCACCGTAATTCAGGGTCTGACCGCTCTTCCCGCCCTGGCCCCGCAGATTGACCTCGCCGTAATTCGTCGCGCGTCCGCAGCTATCGGAAGTTACTTCCCACGTATTCGCGTCCTTGCGAACGATGCAGGCGTCGTACCACTGCATATAGTAGCGGAAGATCTGGTTGTCACAGGATCCGTTGCGCACGTTGAAATCCATCCGCGCCCAGCCGGGATATTGCACCCCCACCTGCATCAGCGGAAACGACTGGCTGTTCCTGGCAAAAACGGACCAGTTGACGGCTTGCTCCTGGTCACGGTCGCCGTTCCAGCATGCGGGGAGGACATTGTTGGCGTAAACGCCCTCCACCGGCGAGTAGAAATGCATCAGGATGGTGCGCGTTCCGCCAGCCACCAGGCCGTTCACCAGCGTACCGGTCGTGTCCAGCGTATAGACGCTGTTGTTGGTAAGAATTTCGGACTTTACCCCATTGCCGGAAGGATATCCAAAATCGTTGTCCGGCAGAAGGCTGTAGTCCGGCGCCACATCGGTGGCGCAATTCGGGCAGGTTACCGACAGCCTGGCAGTGACTTTGACCGCCTTGGCCGCGAAAGCCGAGGTAGCAAATAGCGCCATGGTAAGGGCGACTCCGGCCATTGCCGTCATTCGTTTCTTCATAAAACCCCATCCCTCCTGGCCGGCTCACGGCACGGCCTCGATGCATAGTCTGCTCCGGAACCTGCCTAGAGTATTCTGAGCGGCCGGCAATGTCCATAGTACTTTCGTACCTATCGACATTAACTCGCCTGCGAAGCATAACATGCTATAATTTCAACACGATGGCGCGACACGGGCGGTTGCTCACAAGGATCGAAAAACCGGAAATGTACGAGGGGGAGGGCCGGAATCGGAAACGCGCCGTCCTGCTCCTGCCATTGTGGCTGAGCCTTTGCGGCTGGCTCCCGAATGCAGCGGGCTCTGAATTCTGCACGTACGACTTCCCTCTCGACGCCAATCCGACGCCAATTACGGGCGATGACATCTGCAACTTCCACCAAGTGGACGCCTCGGTCTACCGCGGCGGGCGTCCGCGCACCACCGCCTTTCCCAAACTGGCCGGACTGGGTATCCGGACCATTATCAACCTGGAGGAAAAGGAATTTGCAGAAGATGAGAGAGCCCGCCTCGACGAAATCAATCGTACCCTTCCCTCTGAAAGACAGATTCAATTCGTTTCATTCCCCATCAGCCCGGCGGAGATGGACGAAACCGGCATCTCCCACGGGCGGCTGCGGGAACTCTTCGAGATTATCCGGAAGGCCCGCCGACCCCTCTTTATCCACTGCTATCACGGGAAGGATCGGACCGGCGCCATCGTCGCGCTTTACCGGCAACTGATGGGGCAGAAATCCGCCACGGAAGCCTACGAGGAAGCCTACCATTACCGCTTCAGCCGCAGCGACCACGGATTGAGCCGCACACTCGACCGCTACAACTCGGCCAAAAGGCTTCGCACCCTTCCCCGCCCTGAGCCCGTCCAGTAGTCGGGCTCGTTTGGGGCTGGACACATCGCGGAATGCTTGGCAAAATGAAAGCCAGCCATCCTCGCGGGGCGTGGCGCAGCCTGGTAGCGCGCTTGCCTTGGGCGCAAGAGGTCCCCGGTTCAAATCCGGGCGCCCCGACCAAATGGAGATTGCCCCGAGCCTGACTCCTTCGTGTTCTTGATCTTGGACAGCGCCGCGGCGTCACCCTGAGGGTCTAGATCACCCTGGCCTGACGGAGCACCGTAAGCAACTCACCACTTCCGCCGTTCTTCGGGACGACTTCGAGGCAATCCGGCGTCGGACCAAAAGCGTTGGCGCCCTCTCCCACCAGTACGATGATTCGATGACTGCTGACATAATGGGAAAGCAGGAAGATAAGTTGGAACTGACCGATTGGCTTCTTGGACCCCTGAGCCGTGGCTGTGTCGGCGCGCAGGCGGCAATCGCGGCAAACCCGTTCCCTTTGCCTTGGCGCAGCGCTTCCTCGGCCTGGCTGCGCCCTTCCGGCGCATTGCCAAATTCCGCTTTGAGCCCCGCTCGGCAAGCCAGGCCACGCGTCAAGCTCCTCGCGCCAGATGCGGCGGGCGGTTTCGGCCGGCTCATCCCGCGCTGTGACCGTTCGCTCACCACCTGCGAGCATATCCCGCCTGCTTCATCACCACCTTCGGAGAAATGTTGGATTGGCTACGAATGACAGGCGGGATTCGAATCGTTCTAGTTGCAACTGAGTGTGCAAGAGACTTCCAAAAGACCTCAGCCAAAAGCCAGCCCTATGGCAAGGATATTGCTACAATAGGAAGGGGTAGGAGCCCCATTGCGCGAATGCACGCAGTCAAGAACCTGCACCAAGCAAGAAACCACTCACTGCTCAGAATCTCTTTAATTTCAGGTGGTTGGGGAATCCGTCGCAATCTCAACCAGCTGGGACTTCACATCGGCGACGAGATTGCGATCATTCATAAGGCGCCATTCGGCGGGCCGATCGTCGTCGATCATCAAGGGCACCAAATTGCAATCGGGCGGCAACTGGCAGAGAGGATTGGAGTTGAAGTCTTACGTTGAAAATCGCCCTGATCGGACAACCCAACTGCGGCAAGAGCACGTTTTTTAACGCCGTGGTGGGTTATCGCTCACTGACCTCGAATTTCCCCGGAACCACCGTTGAGTACGCATTGGGCCATTCTCGCGTTGCCGGCGAGGATATTGAGCTGGTAGATCTTCCCGGCCTGTATTCCCTCACTCCTGCCAATCCTGCCGAAATTTGTAGTCGCGCCCACCTGCTGGCGGGCGGATGGGACGCCGTCATCAACGTCATCGATGCGTCCCAGCTGGCTCGAAGCCTTGAATTGACGCTTGAACTCCGTGAACTGCAGCTACCCCTGGTTGTCTGCCTCAATATGATGGACGAGGCAACACGCAAGGGCATTCAAATCAATGCCGCTCAGCTTTCAGAAAAGCTTGGCGTCCCTGTTCTGGAAGCGATTGCTACGCGCGGCCAAGGCATCGTTGAGACCATGCGGGCGGGCGTGGCCGCTTCGCGTCAATCCGTCGTCCTCCGCCCTTTGCCCCGATACTCTGCAGAAGTTGAGTGCGTCGTGGACTGGCTGGCTGGCCGGCTGGCCAGCCTGCAGGGCGAAACACACCGAGCGTCGAGAAATGCAACCCCATCCGTCGGAGACCTTCACGCCCCAAGCCCAACGTCGTCCGCCCCGATAGCTTCTGCCGTTGTGGCAGCACCGTTGGAAATGGCGGCGACACAAGCGCGTTTTCTGGCCGTGCAACTCCTTCAGGCGGATCCGCAATTGCTCGAGTGCTGGGGCGACCCTGCGGCCGAAGCGGTTCGCGAGGCGTCCGACCGCCTCTGGCGAAAGACCGGTCAGCACGCAGACGCGGCCATCTCCTCGGCACGGCATGCTGCCTGCCTCGAAATCTTCAAGCAGGTGGCGCGAGTCCGCAAACCGCACATCGACTGGCGAGACCGCGTGGATCGGCTGCTGATGCATCCATTCTGGGGATATTTCTGCCTCGCAGCAATGTTCTACGGTTTCTTCCGCCTGGTCTTCGGCATGGGCCAGATCCTGGAAGGTCACATCTTGGTGGGGTTTGATGCCCTGATCAGCCACATCGGGCACCTCATGAATTCTTCCGGGATTCCCTATGCCGTCACCAAGGGAGCCCTCCTCGGAACGGCGGGGGCCTTTGCCGTCGTCCTTCCCTACCTCGTGCCATTCCTGATCGGTCTCGCCATCCTGGAAGATGTCGGTTACCTTGCCCGGGTCGGATACCTGATGGATGCTGCGATGCATCGCATGGGGCTCCATGGTACTGCCACGATTCCTATCCTGCTCGGCTACGGTTGTAGCGTTCCCGCCGTGATGGCCACCCGCATCCTGAGCTCGCGCCGCGATCGCTTTGTTGCCGCGTTCCTCGCCGTCCTCGTTCCCTGTTCGGCGCGCATGACCGTTATCATGGCACTGGTCGGCTTCTACCTGGGGGCCTTGTGGGCTTTGGGCGTGTATGTTCTCAACCTGGCCGTGGTGGCCCTGGCGGGAATTGTCCTGGCCCGCCTGTGGCCGGAGATTTCGCCTGGAATGCTGATGCAGGTCCCTCCCTACCGCCGGCCGTCGGCGCGCGTCGTCCTCCTCAAGACATGGTGGCGTTTGCGGGAGTTCGTGCTGGTCGCCTTGCCGCTCCTGGTCGCGGGAAGCGCCGTGCTCGGGCTGATTGAATACTTCGGTTGGCAAGCGCGGATCAATAGTTTGCTTTCACCACTGACGGGGCTGCTAGGTTTGCCCCTGGGGGTCGGCCTCACGCTCGTTTTTGGCCTGCTTCGGAAAGAACTCTCCCTTCTGATGCTGATGCAGGCGCTGGGTACGACGAACGTCGGTTCAGCCATGAGCGCCGCTCAAGTGGTCGTCTTCACGCTATTTGTAACCTTCTACGTTCCTTGCCTGGCGACTCTGGCCTCGATGGTGCGCGAGATCGGCTTCAAACTCACAGCCGCAGCGACTGGCGCCTTGCTCCTTCTCGCTATCGCGATCGGGGCGCTCGGCCGTGCCGCCCTCCACTTGCTGCTCTGAGCAGGCGTCGCGGATGCGGCTCGCGTCAGGTCGTTGTGCGGCCTCAAACTTGTCCCCAAATCACTCGTTTGCCCTCTGTAGATTTCGTGGCGAGATTTCGGCAAAGCATCAACCCAGAAACGATGGGGGAGCGGACCAGATTTGGCTCCTCGGCCAGGACTCGAACCTGGAACCCTTCGGTTAACAGCCGAATGCTCTACCATTGAGCTACCGAGGAGTAGTCGGGCGGGGGACGAGCTACTGTTTCTTTTCTTCCGACGAGCTTGGCTTCTCGGCGGGGGTTTCCATTCCGCCCCGGAGAGCATCTTTGAATTCGCGAATTCCCTTACCCAGCCCTTTGCCGAGTTCAGGAAGTTTGCCAGGCCCGAAGAGGATCAAAACGATGACCATGATGAAGATCAGGTGCATCGGCTGAAAGAGTCCTTCCACAACGAAACCTCCGTACATGCGATCCCTCCGATGTTCGGCAATGATGGGCCGACGCTCTGCCAACCGCTTCAGTATACAACAACCGAACCCTGGTCTGCACCTGTTTTGAAAATCATGTCGTCCACGGGTTTTCCCTGCCGCTCACAGTGGGCACGATAGAGCGCTCCGTAGCTCTCCGTAATGTAGTCCTGCCGGCGATAGCCCACCTGTCCGGCGACGCGGTCGATCCACGCCTGCGGGCCTTCCAGCTCCAGGTAGTTTCCAATCGGTGTCTCATCCAGCACTAAAAGCGCCGCTCGCGACCCGCGTTTCCTGGCGGCAGGAGCGAACACCGTTCGGTACTTGTCGTAGCGAAAGACTTTTCCTAACCCCAGACGCAGAAGAATGGCTTGCAATCGCTCACCATTCTCGACCCGCGTCTCGATTTCCGGCCGGGATTTATAATGTTTGGACGCGGCGGGAGGCCCCTTGAATGTCAGGACCCATTCCTGCCGGGCGCGCCGCAGGCGCAAAAGACAACGCGAGTTTCGAAGGCGCAAATCCTGAAAGTCATAAAGGATATTCGATTCGAAGTGCCTGGCGGCGACCGGGATGAAACCCAGGCTTCGAATCTTCCGCCGCACGGCGGCAAGATCGGTGACCGGCAGCTTGATTTCCGTTTCCGAAGCAGAGTGCATGGGGATGATTCAGAATTCGCGTTCGAGAATGAATTCGGGGAGCGACCGGAGGGCGTCCTTATACGGCGAATCGGCAAAACTGCGGAGCGCTTCGCGGGCCTGCTCCGCCAGATCGCGGGCCTTGGCGCGGGCGCGCTCCAGGGCGCCGTGGCGCTCCATCATTTCCAGGACCTCCTGGAACTGGACGGAGCGAAACCCACCCTCATCGAGCACGGCCTGCACCTTGGCGGTTTCTTCGGCGGTCGCATGCTCGAGCAGGTAGATGAGCGGCAGCGTCAGCTTCCCTTCCCGCAGGTCGCTGCCCACCGGCTTGCCGAGCTTCTCCTCTGAGGAGGTGAAATCCAGCAAGTCATCCACGAGCTGGAACGCCAGGCCGAGGTTGATTCCGTAAGAACCGAGCTTCATTTCCAGGCCCTCGCTCTGGCGCCCGAGGATCGCTCCCAGGCGCATGCAGGCCGAAAACAGGCAGGCCGTCTTGCGATAAGACAGCTCGAAGTATTCTTCCTCCGTCGTCTTCAGCTTGCGCAGCATGGTCAGCTGAAGTAATTCGCCTTCCACCATCACCTGCGTCAGACCAATCAGCAGGTCGAGGATCTTGAACTGCCGCTCGCCCAGCGCCACGTTGAAGGCCTGCATGTAAAGCCAGTCGCCGGCAAGCACCGACATGTGATTGCCCCAACGCGAGTTGGTCGAGGGTCGGCCGCGGCGCGTTTCGGCCCCGTCGATAATGTCGTCGTGCACCAGCGTCGCGGTATGGATCAGCTCGACGACGCCGCCCAGCCGAATCACCGCTGGGCCGCTGTAACCGCACAATCGGCTGGCCAGCAGCACCAGAGCGGGCCGCAGCCGTTTGCCCCCGCCGGCCCGAAGATACTGGCCGATCTCCGTGATCTTCGGCACGCTGGAGACGGTCTGCTGCCCGAACTCCTCCTCCACCTTCTGCAGGTCATCCCGCAGGAGATCGAAGATCTGCTTGCTGGTCATGGTCTTGGACGAGCGCAACGCGACAGTCTCCTCCATGGTGCAGACACACTGCCCTTGCCGCGAAATACCCTGAACACTCCGCTCTTCATACTCCCACAAATCACCCCCGGTGAAAAGGCGGATGTGCGCCATGCTCGGATCGTGAATCAATCCTGAAGAGTTGCTCGAAATTGCGAACCAGTTGCATCCCCAGTTCTGCCTCGCTGATCCCGCGCTCACGCGCCAGGACGCGGGCGGTTTCGAGGACAAAGGCGGGTTCGTTGCGCTGCCCCCGATGGGGCACGGGGGCAAGGTAGGGGCAATCGGTCTCAACCAGGAGGCTTTCGAGAGGCAGTTCGCGCGCTATGGCGCGCTGCCCGTCCGCCTTCTTGAACGTCAGCGTGCCGGCAAAGGAAACCAGAAATCCCCACTCGATGAACCGGCGGGCATCGTCCAGCGAACCGGAAAAGCAATGCAGCACCCCGCGCCATCCCGAAGCCGTCCAATGAGCTCGCACCAGCTTCGTCAGATCCTCAAAGGCATCGCGACAGTGAATCACGATGGGCAGTTTCAGGTGGCGAGCCATCTCCATCTGGCGGACGAAGACTTCCTGTTGAGCCTGGCGCGAGGAATGATCGTAGTAATAATCCAGCCCGATCTCACCCAGGGCGATGACTTTGGGGTGCTTCGCAGCCTCGGCCAGCATCTCAAAGTGTTGCGGAGTGGTCCGCTGCGCTTCGTGGGGATGAATACCGACGGAGGCGTAAATCAAATCATGTTGTTCGGCAAGGGGAATGGCGGAGGCCAGGTCGTCCGGCCCGGAAGCCCCGCTGATGCAGAGCAGATACTTCAGCCCCGCGGCGCGCGCCCGGTCCATTACGGCATCACGGTCTGCATCGAACTGCGCATCATCCAGGTGGGCGTGGGAATCGAGAAATAACTGGTTCATGAATTCATCGGATCACGGCAGCTTCGGCTCACAGCCCCGCCGGACTCACCGCCCTTCAAGGGCGCCATGCCGCCATTATTTGAGCCTGGCCCCGACTTCCACCTCTTCCTTGAAGGTCACCAGGACCGGCTTTCCCAGGGCCCACGCTTCAAGAATCACCATGGAGAGGC
>CAZHKT010000148.1:0-9023 GCA_964533045.1 uncultured Acidobacteriota bacterium
TCGGCGTTGTGTTCCGAAAAGCGCACCAGCGGCCGATCGAGCTTCTCGTGGTTGAACCAGGCCTCCACACGATCCAGGGCTGTTTCCAGATCCGGCTTGCCTTCCAATTCCATGGGGCCTCCTTCTGTTTGGGCGCCGAAGCGCGAAATTCTACCCGCTTCCCGGCGGACATGTTGCCCGGGACGGTTTGCCCAGCGCGTTCATGGCAGAATCTGAAGCGCGGTCAGGGCACAAGGGTCCTGCGCGAGGGGGTGTTCGGCCAAATCATAAGCTATTGCCTGCCCGCTGTCAGCCGAAATGAGACGGCGCGAGAAGTGTCTGTTTCCTGGCGCTTCCGAAAATGTGGCGAAAGGAAAGGATTCCCGCCGGGCGCCCGCTAAGGCATAATCGTCGTCTGACCTTGAACGCCCCGGACCCAAGAGGAGAGAGGGGACTTGAAACATGGGCAAATTCAGCCGGCGAAACTATCTTCAGGGAGCGCTTGCGCTGGTGGCGGCGGGAGCCGCGGGCCGCTCCGCGGACGACAAGTCGCCGCTGCGCCATCGGGCGCCGGCACCGCAACAGGGAATCAAGCTTGCTCTGGTGCTCGGCCGGGACACCGAGTCGCGGATCAGATTGGCGCAGCAGGCGGGCATTCGGCACGTGATTGTGAGCGTTGACCAGGCATTGAACCAGGTGACCCGCGACCGCTACGTGGAGACGCTGTCCGGCATCAAGCAGCGTTACAACGCGGCGGGCATGACCATTGCCGGGGTGGAAAGCCACCCGGTGGCGGCGGAGAAAATCAAGCTGGGCTTGCCCGGCCGCGACGAAGAAATCGAGAACTACCGCGCGGCGGTTGAGGCGCTGGGCGAGATCGGCGTCCCCATGCTTTGCTACAACTTCATGGCCGGCCTTGGATGGTACCGTACCAAGATCGACGTGCCGACGCGCGGCGGCGCGCTGGCCAGCGAGTTCGACAAGGCCGAGGCTGAAAAGCAGGGTTTGACCCAGTGGGGCAGAGTGAGCGAAGACCGCGTCTGGGAGGCGATGGAATATTTCCAGAAGGCGGTGATTCCGATTGCCGAAAAAGCCAAGGTGAAGATGGCGCTGCACCCCGATGATCCGCCCCTTTCCCCCCTACGCGGCATCGGCCGGATTCTGACCAGCGCCGCCAACTACCGGCGCGTGATGAACATCGTGCCCAGCCCGGTGAATGGTATTACGTTCTGCCAGGCCAACTTCAAGCTCATGGGCGAAAACATCGAAGCTCTGGCGCGCGAGTGGTGCGCGCAGAAGAAGATCTTTTTCGTGCACCTGCGCGACGTGGAGGGTACGCGCGAGAAATTTGTGGAGACCTTCCACGACGACGGCCCGACCGACCTGGCGCGCATGCTGCGCGTCTATCACGAGTCCGGGTTCGACGGACCCATTCGGCCCGATCACGCGCCGACCATGGAAGGTGAAACCAACGATCTTCCGGGCTACGCGATCCTGGGAAAACTATTCGCCATCGGTTATTTCAAAGGAATTCTGGATTCTCTGAATATCCCCTACGCGTGACTCGGACGCAATTTGCCGGCTGCTCCAAGGAGAGTTCTGATGAAGATCGGCTTGGTCGTGACGCCTTTCAACGAGATGAACCTGCAACTCGCCGCCCAGATCGGGGCGGAGGAGATTGTCTACTACAACATGAACGGCATGCCCTCGACGGCGGAGGAATTGCTGGAAACCAAGCGCAGCGCGGAGCGCCACGGGCTCGACATGACCATCGTCGAGGGCGGGCCGCTGATGGACCAGATCGTGGTGCCCAAGCGCGGCCGCGATGCGCAAATAGAGCAATTCCAGCAGTGCCTGGTCAACATGGGCCGCGCCGGATTCAAGGTTCTCTGCTACAGCTTTATGCCCTGGGGTCTGCGCGTGGCGCGGACGTCCTACGAAACGCCGATCCGAGGCGGGGCACTCACCAGCAGCTTCGACCTTTCCCAATGGGACGACACGCGCCGAACCGACGAAGGCGAAACCACCCCCGAAGCCATGTGGGCGAGCTTTACGAGCTTCCTGCACGCCGTCCTGCCCACCGCCGAGAGGGCCGGTGTCAAACTGGCCTTGCACCCGGACGATCCGCCGCTTCCCCGGCTCTGGGGCCTGGCGCGAATCTTCAACACCGTGGAAGATTTCAGCCGCCTCGCCGAAATCGAGCCCAGCCCCTATAACGGCATCACCTTCTGCCAGGGAACGTTTGCCGAGATGGAAGCCGACATCCCCTCGACCATTCGCCGCTTCAAAGACCGGATCCATTTCGTGCATTTCCGCGACGTGCGCGGCGGACGTACCAGCTTCGTCGAGACTTTCCACGACGACGGCAAGACCGACATGTTCCAGGCGATGCAGGTCTACAAGGAAATCGGATTCCGCGGCGTCATGCGGCCGGATCACGTTCCCTTGCTGGCTGGCGAACCCGACCCGCCCGAGCTGGTGCTCGGCCCGGGCTACAAGGTCGGGCGCGCCACCGGCTACTCAATGTGGGGGCGCCTGTTCGCCGTGGGCTATATGCGCGGCCTGATCGAAGCCGTGCAAAAGACCGGCTAACGGCTCCGGACCTATCTTCGGCGTCCCCGAGGGGTGTCCTGAGGGGCAGGGGCTTCCGCCGCCCTCACCGCCAGCGACTTCCTTTCCTTTGCCACCAGCGCGAGCGTGAGTGCCACCGCGCTCAGGAAAATGGGAAACAACGGCATCGTCATCAGCAGATTCACTCCCATGGTCGGCTCTCCAATAATCGGCATGAAACAATCTGAGGGTCAGTAAATTGCACCGGCACCGGAACTCCGGCCGGACTGGACGGGCTGATGGTCTTGATTTGCCACGGGCAGATGGTTTCCGCCGCGACGCTGCAAAAGGAAGCCAAGCGCTTGGTGTCGTACAAGCCGATGCCGAACGCGCCGTCATCGCACTCGCAAGACATGGCGCACGCCTTGATGCCGGTGCCCGGGATCCGAAACGGAACGGGGGTGATCATTTTCGACGTGCACACGCGGAGGTAGATTAGTGGTTTTTCAACGAACGGCGGAGCTGCAGGATGACGGGCAGGGTGAAACGGTCCGGGACCGATGCCTGCCGCCAAGAGCGGTTGTGGAGTGTGACGGCGCGGGAAGGGTTGCTCATCAAGAACGGGCCACGGATGAGCGAACCCCCAGAGACGCTGCGCCCACGTGATCCGGCCCGGTGAGAAGGCCAGGATGAGGGTGATTCCCAGTATCGCCTGCGAGGCGCGTGGGGTTCGCCGCAGGCTGAGCCCCCGATTTCCCTTCAACTCTTCGCGATGCGTTCCCAATGGTCGTTTTCCTAACATGCAGATTTCCTCCCGGATTCTTCCCCCCAACTCCCGCCGTGCGGTTTCATGATTTTCCCGGTGCCTTCGGCTTGCCAGCAGCACGGGATCTCTGTCCCTGTTCAAGGCCGGGCCCCAAGGAGCCGATGATTCGGACAATTGGAATGTATCGGATGGATCGTCCAACGGGGGCGCTATGACCGAGGAGAGCGCGGAGATGTCTTATGGGCCAACGGTGTCGCCAAAGATACCACCATGTGCCAGCTGCATTTTGTCGGCGGCGTGGATGACGTGCGGCAAGAATCCCGAAAGATTCGGCGTTCAGTCACGAAATTCATCTTAGAAAATTTCTGAGCTTTCTCCAGAATATTGGGAGGGGACGGAATGGAAGGATCGTGGTGGGAAGAAGCAGCCTGCGACGGCGGGTGCGTGGAAGTTGAGGTGAGAGGGGGGGTGTCGTCCGTCGCCAGGCGGACGACACCCTGAGATTTCCTTTTTTACCGCGGCGGGCGCGGGAACGGGTGACCTTCCGTCCTCGGCGGCCGAGGAAATGGATGTCCTTGAGTCCTCACGATTTATCACCCCGCATCTGCCCGATTGTTTCGGACAATCGTCAGCATAGCCGAGACGTAAGCCGGGTGGTGCCCTTTGACTGGTGAGATGACGAATAAGTTTTCTGAGAATTAGACAAGTTATGCACACGTGAGTCTGGTATAGACAATAGATACTTCGCTCTGAAGAATCTGGCATCCACCGTGGCGATTCCTTGGGCCTTGACTTTATCTTGGATTTTTGTTAGGAAATTAACTCATCGGGACCGGAAAAGTCTGCATTTCCGGGCCCCGTGAGAGTAATCTCGGGCAAGGGACCCGTCCCCCGGCGACGGGACCCTGTGAGTTCAAGATAGGCGGCAGGTGATCTGGCCCAAAGGGGCTTTGGCTTCTTTCCTTTTCCTCCCAGGCAGGCCCAGGGCCGGGGGGAAGACCAAATGTGCGCCGGCGGCAAGGAGGAGGTACCACTTATGGCTGAGCAGACGAAGGCCGAGTTCGACATTGCGGTGAGCACCAAGCTGAACGAGCGACTGGTGGCCAAGGTGGACCAGTGGGCCGAGAATTCCTGGCGGGACCGCTCTAAGGTCCTCTCCGCGATTCTCACCACGGTCCTGAAGATGGTTGAGCGCGACAATAACTTCGAACAGGATTTGAATGAGGTGATCCGGCGCCTGCGGCTCGAAACGGCCTGAGAGTCGGACCGGTGCAGTGTCCGCACAGAGTGGTTTCGAAATCGGGAGGCCGTTATGAAACTCTGGATCGCATCATCGTCGCTCGCGTTTCTGCTTTTCGTAGTCTTCTTCGCTCGCCAGTTTCCCAAGTACAACTGGCTGTTTGCCTCCTGGCTTTTATTTAACGTGGCTATGCAGGGCGCGTTTGCGATTCTTGTCGCTGTCGGGAAGACCAGGTCGATACCAGACATCCCGGTCACGGTCCTCGGTTGGACTCTCATCGGTTTGGCCCTTCTCAAGGCGTACCGCGCCTCAGATGCAGTCAATGCGGTGATCTGTGCAGGCCTTATTGCGCAGGTATTTCTGCATGCTTTCTCCGTTGCGCTGGTCTACTTTTACAAATTGGATGATACCCGCTGGGTTCTTGCCTCGAATCTGGCGTGCTTTTCACCACTCGCCTACATGCTGGTGCGGTTCACGTTTGTTTATTCCGACAAGCTGCCTCTGCTGACCCGCATTCGTGAATTGGGATTCGGGGCGCGGGCGGCGGAGCTTTTGGGCTACGCGCGCGCGATGGTCGGCTGACGTTTTTGCCTTCCCCTTACTCTGACTTGACTGGCGTCCTTGCCCCACCCCCCGTTGCATGCGGGCGCCCTGACGGGTCCGGCATGCTCATTTTGTACTTGACTGAAATCATTCCCTCCCGTATACGAACTTAACCTGTGCATGCGTCCCGGCAGGACGGAGGCATCCATGCAAATATCTAAATTATTCCTTGGGGGCCGAATCATCTCTGATGGGATTCGGAGCGTCCCGGGGCCTTCCCTGGAATTTGCCCTGCTTTTCGCCATGCTCTTTCCCACCCTCATCGTGGCGGCCGAACCTCAACTCAGCACGCCATCCAAGGAACTGGTGGAGATCGCGGGCGGTGCGGGCGCCCGGGCCTGGAGGATTCGTTACGGAACGATGGAGGCCTATCCGAAGAAGCTGGTGTCGGCCGGAGCCAATCGTGCCTGGTTCAGCCACGGGGGATGGTTGCGTCTGATTGATACCGACCAGGGCGTGGTGGTTGGCCGCTGGCATTTCCCCGGCTCCATCGTGCATCTCACGGTGGCGGGCAGCGGCCTTCAGGTGCAGTTGCAGGAAAAGGAAACGGACCGGATTTACACCCAGCTCATCAGTTTTGACCCGGCGGGGAACCAGGCCATCACCTACTGGCCCAGTGGCAGCTTGCTGGCGCACCGCCTGCCGGTCAACGAAGTGGAGTCGCTGTTCGGGGTGCCCGCGAAAGCAGGCGTCCTCTCGGCCGGATGGACGCTGACACCGGAGCAGGATGCAAAGGCCATGCTCGCGACGTTGGAGGCGGCAGCCCGCCGCGACCCCACTGCGCCCTTGATCCGTATCGCCCTCTGGCGCCTGCTGCGCGAGATGAAGGAGCCGCGCGCGCCCGCCGTCCTGGCCGAGGCGCTGGCCATTCCATCCACCGATTTTACGGAACAGCTGCCCATGGCCAGCCTGCTGGAATCGCTGAGTGAACCGGCGGCGGCCCAACGCGCATTTGAGGCGGGATATCGCAATATGCTCGACCGCGGGCTCGATCCGCGCCTGAACCTGGGACTGATTGGAAAGATGATTCTCTATCCCACTCGGCCAGGAGGATTAGTCGATTCCGCCAGCGAGCACGGGCGCGAAATCATGGAGCGCCATTACCGGCTGGCTCCCTTCAGCGAGTCGGCAGACCTGGCCTGGCGGGCCTACGCCAAGATGATGGAGCGCAACGGCCGCGCCGAGGACGCACGGAAATGGAGGACCCGCGCCGAAGCAGCGTCCGGCACGGCCCTGTTTCTCTTGCCCCGCCGGTTTGCCTTCTTCTCCGACATTTTGATCGTGCTGGTATTCGCCTCTTTGGTGGCCAGCGTGGTTTTTATCCTCTTCCTTAACCTGCGCTACCGCCCGCAGCGGCGAGCCGACGCGAAGACCCGACCGGACCGAAAGCCCGTAGGGCGGCTGCTGGCGTCGCTCAGCTTCCAGCACTGGAGTCTCAGCCAGCGCATCGCCTTCCTTTCCATCGTCGCGGTGGCCTGGGTGGGGTCAGGCATCGAGGCGGGCATGCTGCGCGGCATTGGCCGGGTGGCAGCGGCGCCCATCAGCCTGGCCATGGGAAGCCTGAACGGACCCGTCTCGCGCGACTACCTGGAGCGAACTGTGCCCGCCTCGCCGGAACGTGACCTGCTACTGGCCTATTCAAACCAGCAGGCGGGGCGGCTGGGTGACGCGGAGAAGCTCTACCGGGCGCTGCCCCAGTTTGCCGAAAGCTGGAACAACCTGGGCGTCCTGCTGCGCGGCAAGGGCAACGAGGCCGAGGCGAAACAGGCGTTCGAGAAGGCCTTGCAGGTGAATCCGAACCTGGGCGAAGCGGCGCTCAACCTGGGCCGCCCCGTGACGGAATACTGGGCGGAACAATACGGTCGTCTGCTTCCGGGGAGGGCTATGCTCGCGGCGCCGGCCCCCCAGCAGGTTTCAACGGCGCTCTTTGGCAGCACGCTTCAGGCAGTCTGCGTCCGCGGACTGGCCGGCCCGCTGAACACCGGACCCAACATGGGGGCGTTCTTCATGCTTACGGGCGAAGGCCCGGGCGGCACGCCGTTCGGTGAACTTTATCAGGTGTTGATCCTCGTCCTGTTTATTCTGGCCCTGGGCCTTCTGTTCGTGCCTTCCGTTCCGGTCACGGAGCCGCCGCCGAGCTACTTCTTCGTTGCCGAGATCATCCTGCCCGGCTTGGCCAAGAGGTGGGGCGTTCTGGGCGGGGTGGTTCTGGTGGCCTGGACTTATTTCGTAATGCAAGGGGCGCTGATTCGCTCGGTCGGCAGTCCGTTCCTGATTTCGGCGATCGCGCAGCCCTCGCTCGACCGGAGCTATGGCGTGCCCGCCGGAAGTATGGGCGACTTGATGCAATTGTTCGGGCCGGGCCATTTCTGGGTCTATTACGCGCCGCTGGCGATCTTCCTGGTCAACCTGGGACTGACGTGGCCGAGGTGCAAGAAGACTGGGGGGGAGGGAACGGCAACGGCTCCCTAGTGTGGTGCGTCGCAGATAACTATTCCATCGCGGGGCGCCGCGTAGCGGCGGCCTTCAGGCCGCCACCCGTACGTGTCGCCCTGAAGGGCGACGCTACGTCCCGCTCGGCCGAAACCACGGAGGAGACCACGAAGGACATCCACCACTGTCAAGGACCGTTAGACGCACCAGACTAGGGGGATGTCGCCCGGGTCCAAGCCCGCCACTTTCACCATGACCCAGTCTGCCGCGTTTCAAATTACCAACAAGCTGAGCGAACTTGGGCCGCTCATGGATAGGATTTCGGCATGGTGCCGGTCGCAGTCTTTATCGGAAGGAACCATTTACGAGGTTAACCTCATCGTGGACGAATTGGTGAGCAACGTGATCCGTCACGGGTCTCGCGACGGGCAGGAATACACCATTGCCTTCCGCATTTCCATCGTGGGGGATGCTCTGGAAATGGTGCTGGAAGACGGCGGGCTGGCTTTCAACCCCCTCTTGGCGCCCGTTCCGGATCTCAGCCGGCCCATTGAAGAACGGAAGCCGGGAGGGCTGGGCGTCTTCATGGTGAAGTAGCTGACTCAGCACCTTGAATACCAGCGTGAGAACGACCGGAACTTCCTCCTCATGAGCAAGCGAGCCGTTTTCGCCTGAGGGCAAAACGCACCACGCCGCCGGGGCTCCCTTTCGACGAAAAAGCCGCGAGGGGCTCAGGCCGCGTTGAGGGCGGAGGTTTCGTCCTCGTAGAGGTTCATCACGCGGTCGAGCGAGACCATTTTGAGGGTTTGCCTCACCATTTTGGTGGGAGCGAAAAACAGAAGTTTACCGTTGAGATCCGACGCCGTCTTGTGGCAGCGCACGATCATCCCGATACCGGAGCTGTCGAGGAAATTCACGCCGTTCAGGTTGATGGCGATGGTCAGAATGCCGCTCTCCAGCAGCCCTTCAATCGTTTGACGGAAAGCCTGCTCCGGCCCCCCCAGCTTGAGAGCGCCATTCAAATCCACCACGGTTACATCGCCCGCTTTTCGGACTGAGATGGTCAATAGGGCCTCGGATTTGGGCGGTCCTCCCGCCGCGCAGACAATCTACATTAAAGCCGGCCCTCGAATCAAGGCAACAACCGAGGGCCGGGCTGCCGCTGGTGTGGTGCGTCGCAGATAACTATTCCATCGCGGGGCCCCTCGTAGCGGCGGCCTTCAGGCCGCCACCCGTACGTGTCGCCCTGAAGGGCGACGCTACGTCCCGCTCGGCCGAAACCACGGAGGAGACCACGAAGGACATCCACCATTGTAAAGAACCGTTAGACGCACCACACTAGACCGGGCTCGATGGGCCGGCCGCGCGGCCCGCTCTCGAATCCCGCGGCCGGTGGTTTAGGCTGTAACATTTCGTGTTGAAAATTGAGTTGGAAAGAGAGAGGGTGTCTCC
>CAZHKT010000149.1:0-8984 GCA_964533045.1 uncultured Acidobacteriota bacterium
AAGTATACACGAAATGCTCCCTGATGTCACTATATTATGTAATTCTCTCTAAGTGACCGCGCTCCTAAGAGTGGCCACGCGGGCCGCCCCGGTGGCTTCGACATGAGCGATCCGTCAACCACAAACAAGGTAGCTGCGTCCACCGAACCGCCGCAGCTCCTGCGCGCGCTGGGTGCGTGGGAGACAGCTTCCATCGCGGTAGGCATCATGATCGGCACGGCGATCTTCATCGTCCCGGCCGAGGTGACGCGCGCGGTAGGCAGTCCATCGGCGGCGCTGGCGGTATGGACGGCGGGAGGTTTGCTCAGCCTCTTCGGCGCGCTGACCTTCGCGGAAATGGCAGCGATGATGCCGCAGGCAGGCGGGCAGTACATCTACCTGCGCGAGGCTTACGGGCCGCTCCCCAGCTTTTTGTGCGGGTGGACATTCTTCTGGGGAGCGCAGGGCGGGGGCATTTCGGTCCTCGCCGTAGGATTCGCGGAGTACCTGGGAGAATTTATTTCACTCCGACCTTGGCAGCAGAAGATCGCCGCCGCAGCTTCCATCGTTCTGTTCACCATCATCAATTATCGCGGCGTGAAAGAGGGCGGCCGGGTGCAATCGCTCCTCACCGGCATCAAGGTCGGAGCCATTGTGGCGCTGATCGCGCTGGGATTCGTCCTGGTGCGCGGCGTAGAACCCTCGCTTCCTCCGCTGCACGCACCCAGCGGCCGGGGATTTGTGGCGGCGTTTGGCGTGGCGCTGGTGGGCGTGCTCTGGGCATTCGAGGGCTGGAACACCTGCACCTTTGCTGCCGGCGAAGTGAAGAATCCCCAGCGCGATCTCCCGCGCGCGCTGATTCTGGGCACCATCGGCGTAATTGCGCTCTACGTGGGGCTCAATCTGGTCTATTACCGCGTCCTGGGAGCCGCAGGGGTGGCGGCCACTGAACGGGTTGGCGCCGAGGCCGCAGTCCGCATCTTTGGCCGCTCCGGCTCGATGTTCGTCAGCCTCCTTATCATCATCTCGACGCTGGGCAGCATCAACGGCAGCATTTTGGCCGCGCCTCGCGTCTATTACGCCATGGCCAAGGATGGACTGTTCTTCCGCTGGTGTGCCCAGATTCATCCCCGCTATCACACGCCCCACTGGGCGCTGGTGGCCCAGTGCGTGTGGGCGGTCGCGCTGGTCGCCATGGGCACCTACAACGAACTTACGACCTATGTGGTCTTTGCCGCTTGGATCTTCTACGCCCTGACCACCTGCGCCGTCATTGTCTTGCGCCGAAAGATGCCGGATGCTCCGCGACCCTATCGCGTGATGGGTTATCCGTGGGTTCCGGTCCTTTTTGTGCTGGCTTCGACTTGGTTCCTGATTAACATCCTGTTTGAGAAGCCGATGGAATCAGGCTTGGGCGTGCTGATGGTTCTGTTCGGCGTGCCGGTTTACCTGTTCTGGAAAAAGAGGGACGGGCGGCTCGCATCGACGAGCGCAAGACGTGGAAGGTAAAGATGAAATCCGAATGACCAAGGACCACAGACCCCGGGACCAGGGAATGAAAATTGGCAACCGAGGACTCAGGAATCTTCTTCTATTTCACACCTGCCGCTCGCTTCACTTTGCCCAGCAAATCCTGAGCGCTGGCCTGCCAGGGGCTGGCGATGGCGACGCATTGCGAAAGAGCGTCAATGGCTGGCTTGTGCGCTGGCGGGTACTGGTACTCGTAGGCGTTTCCTAGAAGGAAGAGAGCCTGGGCCTGGAGCGTCGGATTCCCCACCAGCAGGTCGGACGCAGCTTTCAAGTCTTCAATCACCGGTCCTATCTTTTTGTTGTTTGCCGCGGAGGCCCTGACGTAGGCGGCATAGCCCAGCGTCAGGCGGGCCATCCCCGACTGGTTGTTCTGGTCTGTCTTGAATTGCTCTTCTGTGAGTTGGTCCGGCTTCTTCATGGCGGCGGCCAGCTCGAGCGCCGACTTGGCCAGTTGAGCGGCGCGGTCGGCGTTGTTCTTGACGAACGCGTAATCGTAGGCGAGCAGATTCACGGCAGCAAGGTTATTGGGATCCGCCGCCACCGACTTCTCTCCGGCCTCGATCGCCTTATCCGGTTGGTTGGACATCTTATAGGCAAGGAAGTACTGAAACTGCAACTGGCCGGCATTGGGACTGTCGGGATAGGCGGCGGCGAACTTGTCGAGCCAGCCGATCCGCTTGCTGGGGTCCGGTTCTCTTTGGATCAACTGGAAAAACGCGTATTCCATGTAGGCGCGCCAATCCCGCGCCTGGGCGGCCGCAGCCTCGAGTTCTTTTTTCCAGTCTTCGTCGCTGAGCCCCGAATCGCGACTGGGCGTGCTTTCCTTGGTGATAATTTCCGGCGCGTTCAGGATGGCCTCGAAACCGCCGTCCGCCACCTTGCCGGAGCCGACGTACGCCTTGACCACGTTCAGGCTGGTCATGACGTCACGATGGCCGAGGGCGAAGGCCTTCTCCCCGTGCTCGATCACTTTGTCGAAGTTGTTGAGCTTCAGGTAAGCCATCGTGGCGTATTCGTGGGCGCACGGCACAAAATTCGAGTCCGGGTGGGCGGCCAGGAACTTATCCACCGCCGCAACTTTCTCCTCCGGGTCCTCGGCGCCGTTGTAGGCCAGGGTCAACTCGTCTTCGGGCGTATTGATAACGATGGCGTAACCCGGACAGACCGTCTGCGCCTCAACCCGCGTTGCCGCGAGAAGCAGGGTTGCCATCATCAGAATTGCCGAGATGATTGTGCGCATGAAAACCTCCTGAATCAGGCCGAGACCGGCGATTTGAGGCTTCGCCGCCAGCGGGGAATGAACCGCGGCACGGCGCGCGCGTAAGTCGCGTAGGCCGCGCCGTAGCGCGTCCGCAGTTCGCGTTCCTCCAGGGGCGCGACAATTACATACAACAGGACGGTCGCAATTGCCAGCGCAAAAATGCCCTGAGCGCCGGTCAGCAGGGCTAGACCGAAGAAGGTCAGAATGTATTCGAGGTAGCGTGGATGGCGCAGGCGCGAATAGATCCCCTCGGCGACGACTTTGCCCGCGCCCCGCTCGGGGTGCAGTTCCGGCAGGCCGATCAGTCGCCGCCAATGGAACTGGCGGAAGGTCTGGCGATCGAGCCACGAGGCGATGCCCAGCAGCGCCATCCCTGCCAGCCACGTCAGAGCGCTTCGCTCGATTCGCTGTGCGAACAGCCATTCCCGGTATCCCAGCAGCAAAGCGCCCGTTCCGGCCCAGACGGGCAGGGCAACCCAGTAGGCGCGATTGCCCTTCCTGCGCCAATGATTAATCGCGGGGTGTATCACCAGCCAAAAGAGCGGCGCGGGAAAGAGCAGCAGGGCGTAGAGGAAGGCACTGGCGTCTAGAATGGAGTCGAGGAAATTCATAACGACCGTCGCCACCTGAATTTCTGAACGGCGATCTTTGCCCTGACCCTAGGATTTTATCGCGAATCGGGCCATCGGGAGTGTAGAATACCGCGCATTGAAGAAGATCGGGAATCGCCGGAGGCCATCGTGCAGCACCTGAGCTGGTCGGACGTGAAGAAAGAAGTGGTGAACGACGCCATGTCGCGGCGGGTGATCGCGGGCCAGCGAGCTATGATCGCCGAAATATCCATTGCCAAAGGCGGGGTGGTGCCTCTCCATCACCACGAAAGCGAGCAGCTTTCCTATTGCCTGGAGGGCGCATTGAGGTTCGAACTCGAAGGCCGGGAATTGACCCTTCGGCCGGGCGAGGTGCTGGTGATTCCTTCCAACGTTCCGCACCAGGCCGTCGCGCTCGAAGATTTCCGCGGTTATGACATCTTCAGTCCCATTCGCCATGACTGGCTGGCCGGGACGGACGATTATCTGCGAAAAAAATGAGGATGACCGCAGCGGGAGGCTTCTGCCTGCCACCTGCGAGTAACGACCCGCTCGGGGCGGGGGTGCCGTGACGCAAGAAGCTGCTCAATCGTGCTCGAGCAGCACAAACTCGTGCTGCGGGGCGGCGCAGGCCGGGCACCGCAGGGGCGCGGATTTTGCCACCTCGATGTGGCCGCACTTCTGGCATTGCCAGTAGAAGTGCTTTCTCCCTCCCGCGGGGGGAGCATGCTGGGGCATAGGGCGTTTCTCCGAAAATTCGTGGACTCACCATACACGAAAAAGGAGAGCGCTCCTATACCAGATTTAATAAGATTTACTGTTTAGTTCTTACCTCGACGCCCGCCAGTCCCTCCAGGAAAGTGATGACCGCCGCATAGTCCTGGTCCCCTTTGCCCTGGGCGCGCGCCGCGGCATAAACCTCCTTGACGATGGCCGCCGTCGGCATGGGGACTCCCTGCGCGTAGGCGGCTTCCATGGCCAGCGTCAAGTCCTTGTGCATCCACTTGAGCGGGAAATAGGGCGTAAAGTCTCCCTTGAAGATAAACGGGGCCTTGAAGTCGGTCAGCGCCGAGCGGGCCAGGCTCGACTGGATAATCTCGAACATCGTCTCCGGCTGGATGCCGGCCTTGGCTGCCAGCACGAAGCCCTCGGCGAAAACTTCCACCATGGCCGCCTGGATGGCGTTCTGCGCCAGCTTGGCGGAGAGCCCCGCGCCATGCGGACCGCAGTAAATGTGCTTCCTGCCGAGCACGGCGAGCACGGGCATGGCGCGCGCGAGGGTTTCGCGCTCGCCGCCGATCATGAACGTCAGCTCGCCCTTTTCCGCGCCCTGCTTCGAGCCCGTGACCGGTGCGTCGATAAAACTCGCCTGCCTGCCCGCAGCGTGGCAGGCCAGCCGCCGGCTCACCACCGGGCTGATCGTCGCCGAATCGATGATTATGGCGCCGGGCCGGACGGATTCCAGCACGCCGCTCGCTCCCGTCATCACCAGTTCTGATGCGGCGGAATCGCTCACGATGCTCATCACAAAATCGGCGTCGCGTGCCGCTTCCGCCGGCGTTGCGGCGATCCGCCCGCCCGCCTTCAGAAGCGGCGCGGCTTTTTCCGGTGTGCGGTTGTACCCCGTCACCTCGAACCCCGCCTTGATGAGATTGAGCGCCATCGGCGCGCCCATGATTCCCAGTCCGATAAAACCAACTCTTCGTAACATGTCATCCTCCACTTACTCAAAGTCGAGCCAGACGCGCACGTCCCGGACATTATTGTCGGTGCCGCCTGTTTCAATCGCATCTTCGAGCGCCTTGAAATAGCGGTACGAATCGCTCGAAGCAAGATGCGCGGCAGCGTCCAGGCCCAAGTCTTTGGCGCGCGCCAGGGTCGAGCCGTCGGCCACCGCGCCCGCGGCGGGGCTGTTACCGTCGCGCCCGTCGGTGCCCGCGCTCAGCACGGCGCGACCGCTGCCCGCAATAGCTTCCGCCGCGCAAAGCACCAGCGCCTGATTGCGTCCACCCATGCCACCACCCGTCAC
The DNA here is from genome assembly GCA_964533045.1 of uncultured Acidobacteriota bacterium. GTDB lineage: Bacteria > Acidobacteriota > Terriglobia > UBA7540 > UBA7540 > JACQNR01. Next base: position 5,390 of record CAZHKT010000149.1, read on the forward strand.
CGGGCTGATCACTTCGCCGCCTTGTATCAGGCACAGGGGTTTGCCGGGATGCCGCAGGCGCATCGCGTCGAGGCGCGGCAGCGTTTCCTCCACCACGCGGCGATAATGAATGTTGCAGTCGGCCGGGTCGATTTCCGCGATAAAGCCCAGATCTTCCGCCGCGGCCCGGGCGGCCTCCAGCGCGTCCTGGTTCCTGAGCAGGCAGAAATATCGCGAGCGCGCGAACTGCGGCCCGCCCAGCTTGGGCGTTTCTTCGAGGGTGCGGGCCTCAAAATGCTTTCGGATAGTCGCGGGGAGCTTTTCGATCAGCGAGTTCGTTTCCGCCAGTTCGTAGCATTGTTCCGCCGTCGACTCATCCGGCATGGTGGGGCCGGACGCAACCATGGAGGGCGTGTCGTCGGGCACGTCGGAAATGTAGATGGTCAACTGCCACGCTGGATACGCCTGCGCCGCGAGCCGCCCGCCCTTCACCGCCGAGAGATGTTTGCGAATCACGTTGATCTGTTCGATAGGCAGGCCGCAGCCGACGAGCAGGCGATTCAGTTCGATGAGGTCGGCCAGCGTCACCTGCGGGTCGAGCGGTTTTTCGAAGAGGGCCGAGCCGCCGCCCGAAATCAGGTAGATGACCGTGTCGTTCTCGGTCAGGCCGCTTAGAAGCTCAATCGCGGCTTCCGCCCCCAGCAGGCTGCCCGCATTGGGCAACGGATGTCCTCCCTGGAAATATACAACGCGCGGCAGGGGGCGCGGCGGCACCGACGGGCTGACCACCACGCCCGCCTCAAAGCGCCCGCCGAGGATTTCGTCGAGAGTCGCCGCCATGCGGTTGGCGGCCTTGCCAAAGGCGACGGCGCGCGGCGGCCGGCAGAGTTCGAGGGATTCACTGCCCGCGCGCAGCGTCTTGCCCTCGAGCCGGATGCGCGAGAGCATGGCGTGGCGCACTTCGATTGCCGCCAGCGCGCGCTCAAGAATCCGGCGTGCCAGCGCCTTGCCGTTTGCGGCCACCAGCGGCAGACGATCCCCCATCAGGCGAGACCCGCCACGGCGTCCACGCCCGCCTGTGCGACCTGCACGTCTTCGTCCTCCGTGCCGCCACTTACCCCAATGGCGCCTACGCACTGGTCCCCGACGAACAGCGGCAGCCCGCCGCGAATGCCGGTCAGGTTGCCGTTGCTGGCGAACGACAGGCCGATGGTCAGGATCAGGTTCGGATTCTCGCTGCTGGGCGTGGGGCCAGAAGGCGTCCGCCGCAACGCCGCCGAAACCGCCTTGGTCATTGCCACCGCGATGGAAGAGAGCTTGACCCCGTCCATGCGGGCGAAGGTGAGCAGATGCCCGCCTTCGTCCACCACCGCGATGTTCATTGGCACCCGCATGGCATTGGCCTTGGCTTCCGCCCCCGCCAGAATGGCGCGCGCCCCCTGAAGCGTCAATCGAACATTGTTTCGTGTCAGCATGACCCCCATTATTGGGAAGCGACACGGGAAATGCAAGGAGGGCGCGTACGAGGCTCAGCAAGCGAGACGCCGAGGGAGAAAGCAAGCAGGTGCTCCCCCTCACCCTTGCCGAGTTCCCAGGTTAGCTCTTCTTCGAAGTTACGGCAAAGAAGGTTGCCACCCTCTGCTCGACCTTCTTGCTGTGGCACTTGGGGCAGGCGGGTTTGCCTTTCTCAAATTCAGAGATGCTCATTCGGTGCGTGAATGTCTTATTGCATTTTCTACAAACAAATTCATAGGTGGGCATAGATCGGCTCCCGATGAAGTTGTCTTGAAACCTATTTTAGCAGATCGCGAAGGGCCAGCAAGCGGGTAACGCCCTAAACTGCCGGGTCGGCGCTTCCCGGGCAGCTTCAGCACGATGGAAAGGTCAATGCCGGGGAGGTGACAGCCCAGGGTGATCCCCCGCAACCAGGAGAACCACCACCCAAAGAGGGGCGCTGCGCGCGATTGTTTCCCGAACTGGTATCATGCCCTGCGCGCAATAAAGTCTCGGATGTGACTGGCGATTTCGTCGCGGACTCGTCGAAAGACCGCGAGACGATCCTCTTCAGCGCCCTCGGCTTCCGCTGGATCGTTGAGACTCCAATGGAGACGCTTTGCTGAAGAGGAGAAGACTGGACAGGTCTCTTTGGCCCGATCACACACGGTAACCACCCAGGAAAGGTCCTGGCCTAGATACTCCGACACGTCTTTTGAACGCTGTCCGGAGATGTCAATCCCGATTTCCCGCATCACACGGACGGCGAGCGGATTAAGGCCTTGTGGATGGGTTCCAGCGCTGAGCACTTCGAATTGGTCGCCGGCAAGGTGACGCAGAAATCCCTCCGCCATCTGGCTGCGAGCGGAGTTTCCAGTACACAAAAACAGGACTCTAGCTTTATCCATATCGCCCCTTTCTCTGCGACGGAGTGTTCGACCATCGCGGTGTCCGACTGCCGGAAAGCAGCATGCTGAAGCTCGTGACCAAGCCTGGGACCATTCCAGACACTAACGAAATGGTGTTCACGCTTGTTTCGACCAGAAGCAGCAGACACCCAACATCCCTCCGATCCGGAAGAAACCCCAGGTGAGCCAGATCAGAGCCCCCAAAAATTGGCGGCGCTTCTGCAAACGGCCATGCATTCGCCTACCCGCATATATCGGGCGACCACAATCAGCGCGGGCAGCACCCGCCGGATTTGCGGATTGCCGCTTTACGTCGCGAATCGATCGCAAGCTCGGGCACGTCCCGAAAACACGTCCGCAGGCATCGGAGCAAGTTCCGGTGAAACGCAGACCGTGCGGGGGCCAAACGGTAGAAGTTCCACAGCCCGGCCCGCCGAGTCAGCACCAGGCCAGCCCGCCGAAGATAGGCGAGATGGCGAGAAGCCATCGGCTGGGGGACCTGCAGAACTTTCACGATGTCGCCCACGCAGAGTTCGCCCTCCAGAAGGATGTGTAAGATGCGGAGCCGCGTCCGATCGGAGAACGCCCGGAACAGTAAATGGACCTGGATTCTGCCCACGCCCTATATGCGCCCACGCGAATATATCATAAATGTCCGTCTGCTTGGAGAGAAAGAGCGACTCCGCGATCGGTGCGGGGAACGGCAGGGGGAGATGGGGCGCCACCAGCCCGGGGATCGGCTGTGGATGCCGCCCGGCTTTGGAGGCGGAGGGGTTTAACCGCAACACCCGGACGCCGGGGCGACAATCTGGGCGATGTCGATCCCAAGAACTTCGCCCACGCCCCGGCTGACTGTTTGGAAAGCGCTGTGGACTCTGTCCCTTGTCCTCGAGAAGTCCTGGACGAGCGGATGCTCGCGGACCCGGATTGGGGCATTCCGAACGGTCTCGATCACATCCTGAGTGACAGAGCCGTTCCTTTGGGCTTCGAAATAGGCACCGACCGGTCACCAGCCCCGCGATCCCGCGGGTGGAGAAGCCCTCCGCGGTTCAACGCCGCGCCGGGACAAATAAGACCGGCAAGGGCGCAAGCCGGGCGACATTGTTGGCGACGCTGCCGAGGGTCAGGCCGAGGGCGCCACCGGATCCGGTGCCGCCGCCGGCTGGTAGCTGCCGTCGAGCAGTTCCTTCCGGATCGCCTCCCAGCGTTGGCGG
>CAZHKT010000150.1:0-6966 GCA_964533045.1 uncultured Acidobacteriota bacterium
AGGTGGCTCTCGTCCTTGGAAAAATCAACGGTTGTGCCCTCGTCTGCCTCTGCCACTAACTTGAGCAACTCGCCCATGGCTTTGCGGGGAATCAGCACGCGCAGTTCGTTGGAAAGCCCGGCGGTCTTGCTTTCCTTTTCGACCAGTGCCAAACGATGTCCGTCGGTCGCGACCATCGAAACCGTCTCGGGTTTCAGAAGCAGCAGCGCCCCATTGAGTGTGTAACGCGACTCTTCGTTTGAGATGGCAAAGATGGTTTTTTGAATCAGGCTCGCGAGGACTCCGGCCGGGATGGATGCCAGCGCCTTCGGAACCGCCGGCAGAACAGGGAAGTTGTCCTTTGCCATCCCAACCAGTTTGAAGGAGGCGCGCTCACAGTTCACCTGAACCCAGTGGTTTTCCAAGACTTTGAACTTCACATCCGCTTCCGGGAGGGAGCGAATGATTTCCAGCAGCCGCTTTGCTGGGACCGTCCCCGCGCCGTCCTTCTTCACCTTTGCGGCACAACCGCAGCGGAGTCCCAGCTCCAAGTCGGTTGCACTGATCCGCAGATTCGACCCCTCAAATTCCAGCAGGAGATTTGAGAGAATCGGGATCGTTGTCTTCTTCTCGACCACACCCTGGGTCAGGTTTAGTTCTTTGAGAAGCTCCGACTTCTTTGTAGAAAACTCCATGTAATTTAATCCCTATCTGTTTAATTTTAGCAGTAGAGCTTGTGAATGTGTGGAAAATCTCCAAAAATATTCAAATCAAACAAGTTACCCAAGCGCAATTACCATCACTTACTGGTAAAATTACACCCCTCCTGTGGAAGAAGTCCTTACTCCTAATCGTGCACAGGAGATTAAATCACAAAACCCATCCAAAACCCACCTAAACCTAATTGAGACTATCAGTTAGCCTGTTGATAAGTCTGTTTAAATCCCAGTCCGTCTTACGGCGCTCGCTAATCTTGGCGATCGAATGCAGAACCGTGGTGTGGTGCTTCCCGCCGAACTCCCGGCCGATCTGGGGCAGGGAAGCTGGCGTCATCTCCTTGGCCAGGTACATGGCAATCTGGCGTGGGTAGGCCACGGCCCGGCTGTTGTTTTTTGCCTTCAATTGCGAGAGGCTAAGGTTAAATTCCCGGCAGACCACGCGCTGGATGTTGCTGATGGAAATATGCCGTTCGTCGGAGTCCACCAGGTTCTTGAGATGGTGTTGTGCCATCGCGAGATTGATTTCATCCCCGGTCAGCGACGAGTACGCGTGGATCCGATTCAGGGCCCCTTCCAGATCCCGAATACTTGACTTGATGCTGCTGGCGATGAAATGGGCGACATTGTCGGGCAGTTGGATGCCAAGGCTCTCCGCTTTCTTTCCCAGGATCGCCAGTTTTGTCTCGAGGTCCGGTGCCTGCAGGTCCGCGGTGAGACCCCAGGCGAAGCGGGAGCGCAGCCGATCCACCAAACCCGGAATTTCCTTGGGAGGGCAGTCGCTCGAGACCACCACTTGCTTCTGGGCTTCATAGAGCGTGTTAAAAGTGTGGAAGAATTCCTCCTGCGTGCGTTCCTTACCCGCGATAAATTCAATATCATCAATGAGCAGGACGTCGACGCTGCGATACTTGTCGCGAAAAGATACCATCTTATCGTAACGCAACGAGTTGATGACCTCATTGGTGAAGCGCTCGGACGAGACGTAGGCCAGGCGGCAATCCTTCCATTCTTTCTTGATCGCATGCCCAATCGCCTGCATCAGGTGAGTCTTTCCCAGTCCCACCCCCCCGTAGAGGAAGAGAGGGTTGTAGATCCTAGAGGGTTGCTCCGCCACGGCGCGCGCCGCCGCATGGGCAAACTGGTTGCAGGATCCCACCACAAACGTCTCAAACGTGTAGCGCGGGTTCAATTGGTGGTCAACAGACTCAAAATCCAATTTACCCTGCACGGCTTTGGGCTCGCCGTTGCCCGAGGGCTTGCGTTCAGCTGTCTCTTCCACGATGTAGGTCACTTCCTGAAGGCCGCGCGACAAGCGGCCCAGGGCAGCTTGGATCATTTCCCCAAAATGCTCTTGCAGCCACTCCTGAAACTCAATGTTCGGCACACGCACGAAGAGGGTCGTGCCGCCGATATGACTGAAGCGCGTTGGCCGCAGCCAAGTCTGGTACGTCTGCGGGTTCACCTCAGTTTTGAGAATACTCAGGACTTCCTGCCAGACGTTCATGGCAATCTTCGAACCTTCACCCCTGATTGCCCGCCGGGCGCAGGCAACTCGGCCTTCGCTGGCCTCGCGCGCGCCATCCGATTGTGGGTGAAGAACCTTCCGATGAGGGAATATTTAATTGCTTGAAGCGCGAACTATACCACAAACGGGAACTCAATCCAACCTTGCGAAAAACAAATTCTCCAGCCGCGAGCTTTGCGCCCTGAGTATAATCGCCATTCCAGATTTCCTATGCCGCGCATCGTTGCCGTCATTCCCGCCCGGCTCGAATCGACGCGCCTGCCGCGCAAGCCGCTGCGCCTGATCGCCGGCCATCCCATGATCGCCTGGGTCTATCACCGCGCGCGGCGGGCGAGCTCGCTCGACCATGTTCTGATCGCCACCGACTCCGCCGAAATCATGGATTACTGCCGCGGCGCGCAGATTCCCGCCGAGATGACTTCCGCCGCGCATCGCTCCGGCACCGACCGCATCGTGGAAGTGATGAGCCGCATCCCCGCCGACATCTACGTCAACATCCAGGGTGACGAACCGATGGTGACGAGCGATCACATCGAGCTCATGCTGAAACCCTTTCGCGAATCGGCGGAGACGCAGGTGGCAACGCTAAAAGTCGCAATCTCCCGCGAAGAAGCGCTAAATCCCAACAACGTGAAGGTGGTCACCGACCTTGTCGGCCGAGCCCTCTATTTCTCTCGGGCACTAATTCCCCACGACCGCGACGCATCGGGCGCCGTCCAGTATTACAAGCACATGGGTTTTTATTCTTACTCTGCTGCGGCGCTGAACCGCTTTCGAACCTTCGCCCCCACCGCGCTCGAACAGCTCGAGAAACTCGAACAACTCCGCCTGCTCGAAAACGGAATTCCCATCCACGTCCTCGAAACCCGCGAAGACACCATCGGCGTGGACACGGAAGAAGATTTGAAAAAGGTCGAGGAGATTTTCCAGCGCGAAGGGCGTAAGCTGTAGCCGCGGTCTTTGACCACCGGTCCTGCTTCAGCAATAAAGCTGGGGCGCATAGAGCGGCGCCACAGCGCTTTCGCGAGTCGATAGCCCGCAACGCGTGTCATTGTCATCCTGAGAAGGTCCCGATCCGAACGGGACCGACGAAGGCCCCCCGGGATTTGCTTTTCAGGTGCACTGCGGGGGTCCGTCGCTTGCCTGCCTGTCGGCTGGCTCAGGCTGACAAATGCAGTGTCGGCCTGGAAGCCGGCGCTACTTTTCTCCAATCAAATACCGGCAGCCGGTGGGGCCCATCTTCGCGGTGTGGATGGTTCCAGCGGGCACATCGAAGCGCTCACCGGCGCGGTAGGTCTGCGTCTTGCCTTCGGATGTCACCGTGACTTCGCCTTCCAGCACGATGTGCGCGGTCATGGTGGGATGCGTGTGCTCGGGGTAGTACGCCCCCGGCCCGTCGTGCCACACGTAGGTGCGAGTAAATCCCTCGGCGCGGAGCTGGGGCTCCCAATCTTTCACGATCAGACATATTAACAAAAGTCGTAGCGGCGGGCTTCAGCCCGCCACGAATAATCAAACAAGATGGCGACCTGAAGGTCGCCGCTACGCCACCGGCTGGGCAAAGTAGGCGGGATAGGTTCGTTTGTAGGGTTTCTTCTCGTGGTACGAGCGCGCCAGTTCCAGATAGATTCCAAGGTCGCGGTCGAGGTCGGACTGCGTGCCGTCGAAGTAGAAGTTGCGGATAGGGATGCCGCCGTAGTCTTTGGAAATCTTGGGGTAGATGGATTCGCTGACGATGCCATTCATGCAGGTGAAGGGACTGATGTCAATGATGCCGTCGGCGCCGTGCAGCGCCAAGTAGACGGTCTTTCCAACGCTCAGCACCATTTCGCCCAGCGCGCCGTTCGAAGGCAGGTACGGCCAGGCGAGGTCGAGCACTTCCTGCACGTCCGGCTCTTCGTAGCCGATGAAGCTTTCATGGAAGGGCGCCATCAGGGCGTGCTCGTCGGACCTCTGCACGTGCGAGCGGATTTTCTGCCCCAGCATTTCGAGCGACAGGCTTTTGCCGCGCAATCGCAGCTTGCGTGCGTGATCGACATTGGTGTACGCCACCCATTCGGCGATATGGCTCAGTTGCGCCTCCGCGCCGAAACTTTCCAGGCGGCGGATCAGGTCTTCGTTGGAAAAAGTGTTCAGGCGGCAAAAGATTTCGCCCACCACCCCGATGAGGGGAACATCGGGATCGTAGAGCGCCGGAACGTGCCGGAAGCGGCCGTGGGCGCGCTCCATGGATTCGACGAGCGCCCGCAACTGGCATGCCGGGTCGGCGCAGCTCGATTCCAGCGTCTTGCAGAAATCGTTCAGACTTTCTTCGAACGCTTTATCGGCCGCACCCGGAACCGTTTCGTAGGGGCGCGTCTTGAGCAGGGCGCGCGAGAGGATGTCTCCGCCCACCAGCGCGCGCCACGCGCCGCGCGTGAAGGCGCCCCCCACGCTGCCGAGGTCCGCGTAGCCGTTGTCGCTGGTGGGCGAGAGCACCTGAACGTCTCCCCACCCCGCGTCCCTCAAAACTTTCTTCAGATATGGCGCGTACTGGCCGAAGCGGCAGGGCCCCTCCGCCGTGGGCATAAAGAAGACTGTCCGGGCGGGATCAAAGCCGGGCTGCTCGATCACGCGCAGGAAATCGCCGATCGTCACAATGGCGGGGTAGCATTCATCGCCGTTCGAGAACTTGCGCCCCAGCTCGCGGGTGCGCTCGTTCGAGGGAGGCGTGACATCCGCGTCGATCCCCAGCCACTTGAAGACGTGGGCGAAGGCCAGCGAGCTGGACTCCGGCATGCGCGGGATGTAGACCTTCTTGCCCGCCAGCGGATTCTCCGGACCGACCTTGCGGCTTACATGACGGTGGCGCAAGAGGCGCATCGCAGAAATCCTTTGCTGTCGAGATAGGCTTCGACGCGCGTGATAAAACCGGCGTCGTTCGAATGGCCGTCAAACTGGAGGATGAGCGACGGCTTGCCCGAGGCCTCATCCAGAAAGGACTTGATATAGGAATCCGGACCGCATTTGAAGTTGGTGATATAGACCAGGTGCAGATTCTCGTGCTGCCGCGCGATGCGCGCCGCCGCCAGAATCCGCCGGCCGGAATGCCAGTACATGTTCGGGTTGATGTCGGAAATATCCTCCAGATCGACGGGCAGAAAATCGAGCGGAATGACGTTCACGCCGTACAGCGTCCGCAGCTTGCGCGGGATGTCGCAATTCACGCTGCGATCGTAGAGATTGTAGGGGCGGCCGAGGAGCAGGATGGACGGTTCGCCCGTCTCGAGGAGCCGCCGCAGGGCGTCGGTCCCCGCCTCCTTCAGCGCCTCCTGGAAGACCTGCTGCGCGGCGAAGCCCGCCGCCACCGCGCGATCGTTCTGCGCCCGCGACACACCCAGCTTCTCTTTCGCGAATTTCGCCAGTTCCTTCTCCACGTGCCGGCGCCCCAGGCGGAAGTAGACGGTCGGGGCGAGCATCTTTTTCTCCGCCTCCTCGAACTGCGGTACGGCGCGCAGCACGAAAGGAAGCGTCTGGTTCCAGGGGCAAAGATGGGATTCCACCTTGCTTGCCGGCGCCTCCGCGTTGACCTGATTCGGGATGAGAACGTAGTCCACGCCTTTCGAAATCAATTGCATCACGTGCCCGTGCGCCACCTTGACGGGGAAGCAGGGTTCGGCGACGGTCAATTCCTCGCCCGCGGCGGTGATGTTGCGGTCGGTGGGCGAAGAGGTTACGATCTCATATCCCAGTTCCTGGAAATAGGCGCACCAGAACGGGAAACGGTCGAAGAAGAACATGGCGCGCGGAATGCCGACCGTGGGTTTCTTGCCGGTGGGCGGAAGCCAGCTTTCTTCCAGCAGCTTGTCCCGGTAATCGATCAGGTCGTCCAGGACTGGATGGCGGTCGGTGCGCGCGCGCTTGCGAAATTTGTCCGAGCACTTGTCACCCCAGTAGGTCTTCTGTCCCTCGATGGTGAATTCCTTCATGTCGCAGTAATTGGAACAGGCCTGGCAGACGAAGTCGCGCGTCGAATAATTCACGCGGTCCAGCGAGTAGCCGCGAAAGCGGCTGGGTTGCCCGGCATCCTTCATCCGGTCGCGCGCGATGAGCGCCATGCCGATGGCGCCGATCACGCCGTTGTGAGGCGGCACGATGATGCGCTTGCCCAGAATCTGGGAGAAGGCCGCCGCCACGGCATCGTTGTAAGCCGTGCCGCCCTGAAAGAAAATCACGTCACCGATTTTGCGGCCGCGCACCACCCGGTTCAGGTAATTGAGGGCCACCGAATACGCAAGGCCGGCGCAGAGGTCGCCCACCTCCGCGCCCTTCAGCATCAGGGCGGTGACGTCGCGCTCCATGAAGACGGTGCAGCGCTCGCCCAGTTTGGCGGGCGTGGCGGAAGCCAGCGCCAGCTGGGCGAATTCCTGCTTGATCGAAATGCCGAGTTTTTCCGCCTGCTCCTGGAGGAAGGAGCCCGTGCCCGCCGCGCAGGCCTCGTTCATGGTGAAGTCCACCACCACGCCGTCGCGGATGGAAATGAACTTTGAATCCTGCCCGCCGATTTCGAAGATGGTGTCCACCATCTCCATCTTCAACTTGCGGCAGACGTGCGTGGCGCCGGTTTTGTGAGCGGTGATTTCGTCGTTCACCGTGTCGGCGCCGATGAGTTCGCCGATCAGTTCGCGCCCCGAGCCCGTGGTGCCGACACCGCGGATGTCGAGCTTTTCGCCCATCTCCGCTTCGATCTCCTGCAGGCCGCGA
>CAZHKT010000150.1:6976-8711 GCA_964533045.1 uncultured Acidobacteriota bacterium
CTCGGCCACGGTCAGGGTCGTGATGTTGGTGCCGAAGCCCTCGTGCCGCGCGGCGAGGAATTCGAATTCGCTGACCACCTCGATGGGACGGCCCTCGGTGAAAAGATAGATTTCCTTCAGGAGATTGCCCTCGCGGTCCGTCACCACCAGGTTGGTGCTCACCGAGCCGATGTCGATGCCCAGATAGGCTTCGATCTTTTCGCCGGGCGCGAGTGCCGGGAATGCCGGAGGCTTCACCTGCTCGCGCAGCAGGAGCACGTTCTCCATGGAGAGCGCTTCGCTGCAGGCGAAGCTCTTTTTGGCGGCCGCGTGCTGCTGGAGCTGATGAATCCTCTTGAAGGTGCGCTTGCGGAATTCCTCCGCCTCGAACATCGCCGCGCCGATGGCGCCCAGCCAGGCGTAGTGCTCCGGCACGAAGAAATCCGTCTCCGCCAGCTTGAAGGCGGCGCGCATCGCCTCCCGCACGCCTTGATTGAGCGCGACGCCGCCGATGAACGCTACCGGTGGCGCCACTTTGCGGCCTTTGACGATGGCGGATTTGAAATTGCGCGCCACCGCCTCGCACAACCCGCGCAGAATCTGCTCCGTGGTGTAGCCCTTCTGCTGGGCGTGAATCATGTCCGTCTTGGCAAATACCGAACAGCGTCCCGCCACGCGCGCCGAACACTCGGCGCTGCACGCCGCGCCGCCCACGTCCTCGACGGAATAGAGCAGGCGCGACGCCTGCTGATCAATGAACGATCCCGTGCCTGCCGCACAGTCGCCGCTGGTTTCGTAATCGGCGATGCCCAGGTACTTCGATTTGGAGGTCGGCTCGAGCCGAAGGTATTTCGATGACTCGCCGCCCATCTCGAACACGGAACGAACGTGCGGATAGAACGCTCCCATGCTCTTGGCGATGGCGCGGAATTCGTTCTCGAAATAGATCCCGAGGATCTTCGAGATCAAATTGCTGCCCGAGCCCGTTACCCGGATGCCTTCGATGTCTTCTTCCGGAATGAATTCGTAGAACTCCTGCAGCAGGTCGAAGACCGACTGGATGGGGCTGGCCTGGATCCGCCGGTACCGTGAAAGAATCAGAGGCCGGCCGTGGAATGGGCTCGACTCGGGGAACTGGGCGTGAAAGAAAGATGCCGACCTGGCGGCCAGGGAGTCAAACTGCGATGCATCGGCTTCTCCGCCGATCGCGGCCAGCTTCAGGCTCACGGCTCCGATATCGAGGCCGATATTGATGCTCATATACCTTTAGGGAATAGGGCACCACTGGGTGAAATCACTCCACCCCCGCCCCGCTGTGCTTCTGTCGGGCAAATTGTCTTCCGAATTCCTCGCGACGCGCCCTGATATTCGTCAAGTTTCGGTGAAAACCGGCGTTTGGCGGCATGGGGCGCAAGTCGCAACTGGGGGCCTCTGCTGCACCGACACAGATTTATAGTAGATATAAAATCAATGATTTACAGACGGGTTCGCCCCCCCGAGATTCACCGGCCCTGCGCCCATCTTGTGACGCTTTCGAATCTGTCACAATCGGCTCGAGAGATGAGCATCCAAGCCTTAACCCAAGCCGGCGGAGGCGCCGTCTCGGGAGGGAACTGCGTCTTAGCACGCCGCGTGAACGGCAGCAGGAGCGATGCTAATTCATAAGGCGTGGACGGGGGCAAGGATTACGCTAGAATGCAGCTAAAGAGAATTACATAATATAGTGACAATCAGAACAATTCGGCCTGTTTCCAAA
>CAZHKT010000151.1:0-8197 GCA_964533045.1 uncultured Acidobacteriota bacterium
GAGACACCCTCTCTCTTTCCAACTCAATTTTCAACACGAAATGTTACAGCCTAAGGCGCCCCGCGGTGGCGCCCGGCGGAATGCAAGCCTCCGGGCCGGCGCTACAACAGTTCGTCCAGGTCCTTGCACGGCAGATTCTGCGAGTCCGCCACCGGCTGGCAGGTGATGTGGCCGGCGTAAGTGTTGACCCCGTCCTTTAATAGCGGATTGTCCCGGATCGCGCCCTTCAATCCCAGCGCGGCGATCTTGCGCACGTAGGGCAGGGTGGCGTTGGTCAGCGCGATGGTGGAAGTGCGAGGCATGGCGCCCGGCATGTTCGTGACGCAGTAATGGAGAACGCCGTCGACGGTGAACACCGGGTCGCTGTGCGAGGTGGGCCGCGTGGTTTCCACGCATCCCCCCTGGTCCACGGCCACGTCCACGATCACCGAGCCCGGCGACATGGTCTTGAGCATGGCGCGCGTCACCACGCGCGGCGCGGCCGCTCCGCGCACCAGCACCGCGCCAATCAGCAGGTCCGCCTTGCGAACGGCGTCTGCCACATAGTAAGGACTCGAGAGGTGCGTTTCGATGCGCCCGAAAAACAAGTCATCCAGTCTCCGCAATCGGTCCAAATCCACATCCAGCACCACGACCTGCGCGCCCATACCCATGGCGATCTTGGTGGCGTTGATGCCGACCGTGCCCGCGCCCAGGATGACCACGAGACCCGGCCTCACGCCCGGTACGCCGCCCAGCAGCACGCCGCGCCCCCCCAGCGGCTTCTGAAGATAGTGCGCGCCCACCACCACCGACATGCGTCCGGCGATTTCGCTCATCGGTGTGAGCAGCGGAAGGGTCCCGTTCTTGTCGCGGATGGTTTCGTAGGCGATCCCCGACACATGTTGTTGCAGTAGGACTTGCGTCAATTCGGGCAGGGGCGCCAAATGCAAGTAAGCAAAAACGATCTGGCCCCGCCTCAAGCGGCTGTATTCCGCCTCGATTGGTTCCTTGACTTTCACCAACAGCTCGGCGCGCGCGTAAACCTCATCGGCCGATTCAAGAATGTTCGCGCCGGCGGCGGCATACTCCTCGTCGGAGAATCCGGAACCGTCTCCCGCGCCCTTCTCCACCCAGACCGTGTTGCCGTCGGCCGCGAGTTCATGCACGCCGGCCGGAACCAGACCGACCCGAAACTCGCCATCCTTGATTTCCTTAGGCAGACCAATCTGCATCGGAACCCTCCTGGTGCGACGGCCATTGTGACTACCCACCCTGCCGTCCGCCAGCCTCTATCCTACTCTTAGTCGAGCGCGATTTCCCCCCTGAGAGGCCGCCGCCGGAAAATCGGAATCCGCTGCTTCAGGGTCTCGTCTCGAATCGAGTCAGTTGCGGGACTACGTCCGATAAGACGCGTTGATGGTGATGTAGTCGTGGGTGAGATCGCAGGTCCAGAAGCGAGCGCGGGCTTTGCCCGCGTGGAGATGGATTCGGATGGTTAGCTCCTTCTGGTCGAATTCGCGGCTGGCGGCGGCTTCGTCGAAGCCGGTCTCGAGCCCTCTGCGGCAGAGGTAAAGATCGTTGACGCAGATGTCCACGCGCGCCGGATCGAAGCGCGCGCCGGAGTAGCCCGCGGCGCAGAGAATGCGTCCCCAGTTGGGATCGCCGCCCGCGATGGCGGTTTTCACCAGGGGGGAATTGGAGATGGCGCGCCCCACGCGCTCGGCGTCGCGCGGCGTGCGCGCACCGATCACCTCGACGGTCACCAGTTTCTTGGCGCCTTCGCCGTCGCACGCGATCATCCTGGCCAGACCTTCGGCAACCAGTTTCAATCCCCCCAGGAACCAGCGCCGCGAATGATTCCCCGGCCGCACGGCAACACCCGAAGCGCCACTTGCCAGCAGCAGCACGGTGTCGTTCGTCGAGGTGTCGCCGTCCACAGTCACGCGGTTGAACGAATTCTCGACGGCCTCGGCGAGCATGGATTGAAGGATGCGCGGGGAGATCGCCACGTCGGTGGTGATGAAGCTGAGCATGGTGGCCATGCGCGGATGAATCATGCCCGCGCCCTTGGCGATGCCCGCGATATGGACCGGCCGCCCCGACCGCTCGGACCGGACAACGACCGACTTGGGAACTGTGTCCGTGGTCATGATGGCGCGCGCGACGGAGAAAGCGTCGTCTCGAGTCAATCTCGCACCAAGCTGGGTCAGCTGGCGGAGGATCCGTTCCGCCTTGAGGGGAACTCCGATGACGCCCGTGGAGGCCAATAAAACCTGCTCGGCCGGCATGTCCAGCAGCCGGGCGACAGCCAGAGCGGTCGCGTTGGCTGCTGCCAGACCGGGACGGCCCGTGGCGGCGTTGGCGTTGCCCGCGTTGACGATGATGGCGCGGGCGTGGCCGTGGCTCTGGATGAGATGCTGCCTGCAAACCTGAACGGGCGCGGCGGCTAAAAGGTTGGTCGTGAACATTCCGCCCGCGGTGGTTGGCTCGCAGTCGGAAACGATCAGCGCCAGATCCAGCGCGCCCTTCGCCTTCTTGATTCCAGCGGCCACCGCCGCCGCACGGAATCCCGCCGGTGTCGCGATGTGACCCTCAATTTGCTGCCACTTGGCCATTTGCAATCGGAAATAGCAGGGGCAGGCCTTGTGCCTGCCCCGCTTCGAAGGGCGCCCCTGCGAGCCAGCCCCCGTCAGTGCCGGAAATGCCGCACGCCGGTAAAGACCATGGCCAGCCCCAGGCGGTTGGCAGCGGCAATCACCTCCGCGTCGCGCATCGAACCTCCGGGCTGCGCGATAGCCGTGGCGCCGGCCTTGGCGATTTCCTCCACGCCATCGGGGAAGGGGAAGAACGCATCCGAGCCGGCCACCGTCCCCTCCAGAGAATGGTTTAGTTCGCGCGCCTTCAGGGCCGCGAGGCGGGCCGCATCGACCCGGCTCATCTGGCCGGCGCCGACGCCGACCACCACGTCCTCGCGCGCGAACACAATGGCGTTCGACTTCACGTGCTTGGTCACGCGCCAGGCGAAGATCAGCCCGCGCATCTCGGCCTCCGTCGGTTGGCGTTCCGTCACGCACTTCCATTCGGGGTAATTCGCCCCGGCGGTGTCTGGCGACTGGACCAGCAATCCGCCCCCGATGCTCTTGAGCTGCATGCCGTAGTCGTCGCCCGCGGTGGTGGACATATCCATCAACCGCAGGTTCTTCTTGGCCGCAAGCTTCTCCAGCGCGCCGGACTCGTAGCGAGGGGCGACCACGGCTTCGACGAAGAGTTTCGACATCTCCTCCGCTGTCGTGGCGTCCACGGCGCGGTTGAAGGCGATCACCGATCCAAACGCTGAGACCGGATCCACATCGTGCGCCTTCTTGTAGCTTTCAGCCAGCGTATGGGCGGAAGCGATCCCGCAGGGATTCGTATGCTTGATGATGGCAGTGGTGGGGTCGTCAAACTCGCACACCAGTCGCCAGGCCGCTTCCAGGTCCACCAGGTTGTTGAATGAAAGTTCCTTACCCTGAAGCTGCTTGGCATAAGCCAGGCCGCGGCTCGCCACCGTGGTGTCGAGATAGAGCGCCGCCTGCTGATGCGGATTTTCGCCATAGCGCAGGTCCATCGCTTTGCGGAAATTGAGATGCAGCCGCAAGGGAAATGGAGCTTCGCCCGCGAGCTTCTGCAACGTCATGGAAATGGCGCTGTCGTAAGCGGCGGTGGTGGCAAACGCCTTTCGCGAGAGCCGGGCCCGCGTCTCGCGCGTGGTCGCGCCGCCGTGGGCCTTCATCTCTTCCAGCACCACGGGGTAGTCCGCCGCGTCGGTGACCACCGTCACGTCTTCAAAGTTCTTCGACGCGCTGCGGATCATCGAGGGGCCGCCAATATCGATGTTTTCGATGATCTCCTCAAACCGGACGCCGGGCCTGGCTGCTGTCTTTTCGAAGGGATACAGGTTGACGCAAACCAGGTCAATGAACTCGATGCCGTGTTTCTTGACCTGTTCTTGATGCTCGGGATTGGATCGGATGGCGAGCAGGCCGCCGTGCACTTTGGGGTGAAGCGTCTTGACGCGCCCGTCGAGCATCTCGGGAAAGCCGGTCAGCTCGCTCACCTCTCGAACGTTCAGACCCTGGTCGCGCAGCAGCTTGGCCGTGCCGCCGGTGGAGAGGATTTCGACGCCCAGCTCCGCCAGCCCCTTGGCGAATTCCGCCACGCCGGTCTTGTCGCTGACGCTGATCAATGCGCGCGCAATTTTGCTCATAATTGCTCCTTCAATAAATTGAGGAATTTCGGTTCTTTCCAGCTACCGGGCCAGAAGGGAAGAATGCAAAGAGGTCGGTCATGGTTCTATCCGGAAACACAGCATTGTATGGTGTCGCGGGGGAAAGTGGAAGGGGTTTCCGTTGCCGCGGTGCTCCGTCATCGCGAGTCTGGGACACCGGGCCGTCCCGGCCGCGATTGGCCGCCGCTCCAGCCGGCTACTCCCGGAGGTAAAGGAAAAGGCTATACTCCGTCCCGGCCTCGGACCTGGCGGTGGCGGTTTTGGCCGGCGTCCAGCCCGGGATCTGAAAGTCCACAGAGACGATCCGCGTGCCCGGGCGGAGAGTTTTCTCCAGGTGGCCCCGGAGTCGCCGATTGACGGAGGTGAGCTGGTAAAGCGTTACCACGGTGGCGCGACTCGGATTCACGTCGAACATATCGCCGTGGATAATCCGCGCCAGCTTCTCCAGTCCCACCCGTTCGATTTCCCTGGAAGACTTCGCGGCCAGTTCACTGCGAATCTCCACTCCCACTGCCCGGGCGCCAAACTTCTGCGCTGCGGTAATCACGATGCGCCCGTCCCCCGAACCCAGGTCGTAGACGGTGTCGGCATCAGTCACCTCGGCAAGCTCGAGCATCCTCTCCACGACGCGCGGCGGGGTGGATACGTAGGGCGAGATTCGGTCGGAGAAGGGAGGGGTCTGCGGGTTCGATCTGGCGGGGACCAGGAAGATGCAGGTCGCAAGGAGCAGAGAAGCGCTGTGGCGGGGATGGAGGCGGCAGGACGTCATTCCCCTTTGACAGCTTTGAACTTGACGCGCCCTTCCTCCACGGTGATGGAGAATTGGACGGTTTTGCAGCCCATGCTTTCCTTGAGCTGGCGGGTCTTCTCGGCCACGAACTTGGAGAACTGGACGGGGTCGATGTTGTCCACGCGCTCGCCGACCTGGCGGCGGGCCTGCACCATGGCCTGCAGGAGCTGGTCAATCTTCTCCCTCTCCTGCTCGGGATTCGAGCAGACCACGCGGACGCCTTTCTCCGCGGGCTTCTCCGGCTCCATCCTTCGCTGCTGGCCGAATTGCCCGCGGCCCTCTTCCTTGTCTTTCAGCTTGCGCCGCCACAGGTCGTTGTAGACGGCGTACTTCTGCACCAGTTGATTGTAGCGGAAACGCTGACCGAAGCTGAGCTTGGTAACGCTGTCGCCGAACTTCTTGATGGTGTTTTCAACGCGGAAGACGGTGTCCTGGGGAGGGCGCGGCTGTCCGCCGCTGAAGTAGGCTTCGTATTCGATCTTCAGTTTGCGGATGTTATCTTCGAGTCTGGTCAGTTCTTCGTCGGTGGTCACAACCCATCCTCACCCAGCCGTCTGGATGCCAAATTATAGCCCTATTGAAATGCGCCCCGCCAATGGAAAAGTAGCTCTCCTTCATGCTATGGTGGTGCTCCGCCAACCAGCGACGGAACGTGATCCCGGCGGCTGCTGCCGGGCGAAGGGCGACGGACCTTGAGCGAACCCTCCCATAATCCGGCCGATAGGGCGCTACTCCGGCAAATACCCGCCGTGGATGAACTTCTGGGTCGCCCCGGACTGCGGGCGCTGGAGGCGCGCGTCGGACGGCGACTGCTCGTCGAAGCCACACGCAAGGTCCTGCAGGGATGGCGTGGGCGAATCGCCCGCGGCGAAATTCACTCGCTTTCGGTCGAGAGCCTGGAACGTGACATCCTGGCGGCGGCGAAGGGCGAGGCGGAACCTTCGCTGCGGCCGGTGATCAACGCTACCGGAGTCATCCTGCACACCAACCTTGGGCGCGCCCCGCTGGCCGACGAAGCCATCCGCCACGTTGGCGAAATCGCCGGACGGTACTCCAATCTGGAATACGACCTGGCCGAAGGCCGGCGCGGCAAGCGCGACGTGCACACGGACCGCCTCCTCTGCCAGCTCCTTCACGCCGAACGCACGCTGGTGGTGAACAACAACGCCGCGGCCGTCTTTCTGGCACTGAACACGCTGGCCGAGGGCGGGGAAGTTCTCGTCTCACGCGGCGAACTGATCGAAATTGGCGGATCGTTTCGCATACCTGATATCTGTGCCAAGAGCGGCGCGCACCTGCGCGAGGTGGGGACCACCAATCGCACCCGTATCGGCGATTACGCCGGCGCCGTCAATGAACAGACGCGCGTTCTGTTGCGCGTCCATCCCAGCAATTTCCGCATGGTGGGCTTCACGGAGCGGCCGGAGCTCTCGGAAGTGGTTCGGCTGGCGCGCGAGCACGACTTGCTGGTGCTGGAGGACCTGGGGAGCGGGTGCCTGCTGGATTTCGCGCCCTTCGGCATCCGGGACGAACCGCCCGCCTGGGCCAGTGTCGAAGCCGGCGTGGACGTGGTCACCTTCAGCGGGGACAAATTGCTGGGAGGACCGCAGGCGGGCATCCTGGCGGGCCGGCGCGAGCCACTGGAAGCCATCCGGAGAAACCCGCTCTTCCGCGCGTTGCGCGTGGATAAGATGATGATTGCGGCGCTGGCGGCGACCGCGGCTCTTTATCTGAAAGAAGACCGGAATGCGATCCCCGCGCTCCGCATGATTTCCATGACGCGGGAGCAGATTGGCGCCCGAGCTGAGCGCCTGGCTGCCCAGATTCTGGGCGTCGCCGGCTTCTCGGTGTCACTGCAAGACGGGGAGTCGGTGGTGGGGGGAGGCTCAACCCCCGGGCAGTCGCTGCCGACAAGATTGATCGGGGTGACGCACCGGCGCCTGAGCGCCGCCAGCCTGGAATCGGCGCTACGGCGGCATTCGCCCCCCATTATCGCGCGCATCGAGAATGACCGGCTCATGCTCGATCTCCGAACGGTGTTGGAAGCGCAGGACCCGGAGATCCTCCAGGCGCTGGAATCCATCGGAGGAAGCGAAGACTCATAAACCTTGAGCGAGAATGGCCCGGCTCATGGTTCCTCACACAATGAAGGCCCTCTACTTTGACGGACAACTCGGATTGCGCGAGGTCGAGCAGCCCCGGCCGGGGCCCGAGGAGGCCCTGATTCAGGTCTTGCTCGCTGGTATTTGCGGGACAGACCTCCAGATTCTGACCGGATATTCAAACTTCCGCGGGATTCCGGGCCACGAATTCGTGGGGCGCGTGGTGGAGTGCGAAAGCAAGCGGTGGCTCGGCAAGCGCGTGGTGGGCGAAATCAACATCAGTTGCGGCGAGTGCGACTTCTGCCTGTGGGGTTTGGGTCGGCACTGTTCGCACCGCACCGTGATGGGCATCGTGAACCGCGATGGCGCGTTCGCCGAGTACGTGACGCTCCCCGTTTTCAATTTGCACGAGGTTCCCGAAACGATTTCGGATGCAGCGGCGGTCTTCGCCGAGCCACTGGCCGCGGCCACCGAAATCCTGGAGCAGGTGAAGATTCGTCCTCGCATGCGGGTGGCCGTGCTGGGCGACGGACGATTGGGATTGCTGGTTGCGCAGGTACTCCATCGCGAGCGCGCGCAGGTCATGCTGCTGGGGCGGCATCCGTGGAAGCTCGACCTGGCGCACTCCTGGGGCATCAACGTTTTCGGCCTGGGCGACGAACACGTGCGCAAGCAGCGTTTTCCGCTGGTTGTAGAAGCGACCGGCTCGCCCGCCGGGCTGGAAGAGGCCTTTCGGCTGGTCGAGCCGCGTGGCACGATCGTCATGAAATCGACATTTCACGGCCCGGCGCAGTTCGAGACCGCGCGCCTGGTGGTGGATGAGATCACATTGCTGGGCTCGCGTTGCGGCGTCTTCGGACGTGCGCTCGCGCTGTTGGCCCAGGGCCATGTCAAGGTCGAGCCGATGGTCTCCAAGACATTTCCATTGGCGGACGCCCTGGCTGCATTTGACTTCGTACGAAAGACGTCTCCCCTTAAGGTTTTGATTCGCATGGCGCCCGCCTAGTGTTGTGTAACATAAATACGTTGACTAATTAGGGCGACCCTGATATGCTT
>CAZHKT010000152.1:0-7887 GCA_964533045.1 uncultured Acidobacteriota bacterium
GAAGTCGTAGTTGATGATCCACTCGTTCCAGAACAGGCTGACGGCGTCGGCGTATTCATCGAACGGCCCGGGCACGACGGGATTGGGATCGGCGGGCGTGGGATCGAAGGCGACCCAGCCGTAGTGGGGGAAGTACACTTCGACCCAGCTATGCGCGTCGCGCCCGCGCACGATGAAATCCTTGCCCACGCGATTGTAGGTGCCGCTCTGAAAGCCGTTGACGATGCGCGCGGGCACTCCCTCGCTGCGCAGCATCACCGTCATGGCCGCGGCAAAATATTCGCAATAGCCGCTTCGAGCTTCAAACAAGAAACTCCCGATCGGATTGTCGGGCGTGATGCCGGTGGGGTTCAGCGAATAGCTGAGCCGGTTGCGCAGGTACTGCTCGATCGCGACGGCTTTTTCGTAAGGTGTGGCAGCGGGCGCGCTGATTTCCCTGGCGAGCGCCGCGATGCGGGGATCGAGATGGGGCAGTTGCAAATAGATGCGACGGATTTCGCCGGAATATTCGGCGGGCGCGCTGCGCAACTCGGCAGGCGTGGGGACGCCGACGTCGGACAGCACTTGATAACTGAATGGCATGTAACTGTGCCCGGGCGAGTGGAGCGATTCGGTCTGGTCGTGATTCAGGATCCGCATGCGCCCGGTGACCTCGCGCGGCACCGCGGCGACAAAGACCACGTCGGTCGAAACCGGGGTGAGCAGGACCTTATAGCGCAACGGATGAGAGCGGCGGTTGGTCCACCCTTCGGGGCGTGGAATGACGAAGCGCTGGACGCTCGCTTCCGGAATCGCTTTCTGGGCGGTGTTGTCGTTGTACCACTGCTTGCCGTCGAAGCTGGTCAGGCCCACGCCGCGCCACTTCAGCGCGCGGAAGTCGCGCGGGTCGCCCTCGGGCACCACGCGCATCACGACCACGTTGGATTGGAGTATCTTCCGAATATCGCCCAGATTCACCGTGCCGGAAAAGCCGGTGATGTTTTGCGCTTCCATGCCGAGGCCGGTCAGGTAACCGGTGCGATAGCGCGGAATCACAAAGAAGAGGATTGATGCCAGCGCCACGATGCCGAGGGCGAGGCCGACGGTAGCGCGCGCGAGCGCCCTCTCGACGGCTCGTTGGTTCTCATGCGGCGCGCGGAAGGGCCCTTCGGGCGCGCGCGCGGAAAGCTCCGTCGAGCGCTTGATTTCGTAACTGATCAGCGTCGAGATGGCGAACAGAACGTAGAAGGTGAAACAAACAAGATAGACCGTTCCGACGGTCAGGATGGCGCTGGCCAGCATCATGGTGAACGACAGTGTGGCTAGGTAAGCGAAATCGCGATAGGTGCGTGCCGTGAAGGCCTTGATGACGGCGGTGAAGAACATCAGATGGACGGCAGCGAATAGAAGGCTGTAAGTTACGCTGGGGTCGGAAGAGAAGATCAGAAAATCGAGCACGAAGAAGAAGACGTAAAAGACGGAAAGCCGCGTCACCGTGCGCGGCGAAATCGAGTAATCCCGGCCCCGCAATTGTCCGTGAAGGCGCGCGCCGAAAGTGATCGAAACCAGCACGACCGTGGGAAGATCCAGCTTGCCCGTGGTGACCACCGTGACGAAGCCGGTCGCCAGCATCAGCAGCAACGAGGTCTCGAAGTAGCGCCCGACGCTGACGTGCTTCTGCCTCTCGGCGAGGACGGCGGGATCGATGACGGCAGCCTTGGCCATGCAACGACTATTCTAGGGCAGGTCGGAGATGAATAGTAGCGCCCGCCGTTTGATGGCCAAGAGCCGGAAGACTTGCCGCCGGGACGGCGGCGAACCAGGGGATCAGGGAGTCTTGGCAGTGGCCGTGCGGGCGAGCGGCGCGTAATAGCCGCGCCGGGCGAAAACGCGGACATTCTGCGTGGCGCGGGGCGAGGCGCTGCTGATCTTGACAGAGATTTCCCGGAATTTGCCGTCCTGATGGGGATTGCTGCTCACATATCCCAGCGTGTAGCGTTTCTTGAGACGGTTAATGACGGCGCTCATGGCCATCTTGATGGAGCGGCCATCGTCGGCCTGGAAAACTTCGCCGCCGGTTTCGCGCGCCATTTTGTTGACGGCGTTGGCGCCGGGAATCAGATCAGGAGCCAGCCAGTTGCCGGCCAATCCCGAGGGCGTGATGCGAATGCTGTAGATGGTGGTTTCGGTTTCCAGCCCGAGCCGCACGGCATCGCCCGCGCTGGCGAAGCCGCGCACCGTTTCCTGGTTATCCGAGACCAGCACGATGGCGTGGCGGCGCGAGGGCGCGGCGCGGCCCAGATAGAGCGCCGCGTCGAACACGGCATCGGTGATGTTGGTGCCGCCTCCGGAACGAATGCGGGCGATGGCGTTGGCGATGCGCTCGCGGTCGGTGGTAAGGTATTCCAGCCGCTCGGATCGCGAGTCGAAAGCAAAGAGGCAGACCTGGTCGTCGGGCTTGAGCAGTGAGAGCGTGTCGAGCGCCGCCTCGCGAAGGCGCTGAAGAATCGGCTCGACGCTGCCACTGCGGTCCACCACGATGGCGACTGCCAGGGGCAACTCGTCGCGCGAGAAATGGCTGATGGTCTGCGCCGCGCCGTCTTCGAGGATTGTAAAGTCATCCTTCGTCAGATTGTCCACAATCTGGCCGCGGCTGTCGCGAACCGTGGCTTCGACCAGCACCAGGTTCACTTTCACCTGGAGCGTGTAGGCGCCGGAGATTTCATCGTTCGAAATAGGAGGCGTCGCAGGTGCTGCGGGCTGGGGTGGCTCCTGTGGCGCAGACGGAACGTGGACTTCGGCTGTCTCTGCGGGCCCTGCCTGTGGTGCGCCGGGCGGGGTTGCCGCCTCCGGCGCAGGCGGAAGCGGTTCGGAGGCCGGCTCCGCTCCGGAGGGAGTCGCCGGCGGAATAGATAGCGACGTATCGGCTCGTTGCTCCTCGGCGAGGTGATATGCCATGGTCAGGGGCTTGGTCAGTTGGACTTCAAACATCATGCCGGGCGGGAGGTCAAGTTCGGGACCGCGCTCGAGCAACACGGCGATGGCGGTGGCGCCGGCGCCTGCCGCAGCGCCTTTGGCGGCGCCGCTCCGGCCGCCCAGCAGCACCCCGATGACGGCCCCCTGCATAGCCCCCGTGCCGACCTGTTTCAGGTCGCGCGCCCGCGCGCTGTCGCCGCGCTGCTTGATGTCCCCGGTCGGCTCCCACCAGCCCGAAGGGGTGAGCTGGGTCGAAATGGGATACGAGGTTCCATCCGGCAGGGTGAGTGTGTCGAATTGCAGGCGAATGCGGGCTTTGCCCGCGATTCGGCCCGGGCGCTTGGCTTGAGTGACCGTGGCACGCACCCTGCTGCCACGTGGAATCACGATCTTCCTCTCGGCAAAGACTTCGGTGGTGATTTCCAGGCTGGCCACGTCGCCCTTGCGCGTGGTGCGGGTGTTCAGCGGGTCTTTGAGCTCCATAACCAGCGTTTCGCCTTCGGGAACAGTGATGGTGGCGGCAGTGGTTGCAGGGGGCGGCTGACTTTGGGCCGCCAGCCCGAGGGTGCAGAGGCATCCTGCCAGACCAGCCCGGACGGGATCGAGTCGCAGTCTCATTCCTATACCTGTGATCCTATACCATCATGATGCCAAGTGGTTCCGGCAAGTTGCTCATTTTTTGGATGGGACGGCCCCGGCCACGCCCTGGGCTCGAAAACAACTCTCCCTCCCGAACTTTTTTTGTTACCTTATGTCCTTTTGGAGCATCATTTAGGCGAAGACCCGAAGATCCACCCGCCGTGCGTTCGTTCCGAGGAAAGAGCGCATGACTCCCAAGAGGTGGATCATGATTAGCGGCAAAGTCAACTGGACGGCAGCGGGCGAGAATCGGCGGCAGTTCGTGGCCCAATCCGGCACCGGCCACGCTTTCCTGATGGATGACGACGAAGGCCATACGGGCGCCAAACCCATCGAAGTGGCTTTGCTCGCGCTGGGCGGCTGCACAGCGTTTGATGTCATCAGCATTCTTCGCAAGAAGCGGCAAAAAGTCACATTTTATGAAGTCACCCTGGCCGCGGAGCAGGCTGAAGAACCTCCAAAGTTCTTCACCAAGGTCCTTATCAAACACCGCTTGCGCGGCAAGATTGACCCTGCCGCCGTGCAGAGTGCGATCCACCTTTCGGAAAGCAAGTACTGCTCGGTCGGAGCCATGATCTCGAAGACGGCGAAGTTCGAGACCACGTTTGAGGTTCTCCAGGACGAAAGCGACAAAACTTCCGTCGAGGCTGCGTGATGAGACAAATAGCATTCTTTGTTCTGGCGATTTTGGTCGCCATGGCGGAGCCCTGCCCGGCCGGGGCGCAGAGCCCCGCCGGAAATCCGCTGACGCTGGCGGAGGCCGTGCAGACGGCGCTCCAGTACAACCCCGCGGTGGAAGCAGCGGATGCCTACTCACAAGCCGTGGAGCACGGCTTGACGGCTGCCAAAGCCGGCCGCTATCCCCGCGTGGACTTTTCCGAAACGGCGACGCGCGGCAATAACCCCGTCTATGTTTTCGGAAGCTTGCTTTCGCAGGGACAATTCGCGGCGCCCAATTTTGCGCTTTCGTACCTGAACTTCCCCCCGCCGCTGAACAATTTCCGCTCGCAGTTCAGCGCGGCGATGCCAGTTTGGGACGCCGGACAGACCTCGCGTCATGTCAAAGGCGCACAACTGGAGTCGCAAAGCGCCGCGAAGGCGAGCGAGCGCACGCGGCAGGAGATCATCTTCAACGTCATTCAGGCCTATCTCAATGGGCTTTTGGCGCGCGAAAGCATGCGTGTGGCGGAGGCCGCCGTGGCGGCCGCCGAATCCGACCTGAAGCGATCCGAGGCTCGGACCGAGCAAGGGCTGGCGGTGCCGTCGGATTTGCTGAGCGCGCGGGTACAACTGGCGCAGGCGCAGGAAGATCTGTTGCGCGCCAAAAACGCGGTAGCCCTGGCCGACGCCGCGCTGAACGCGGCCATGGGCGTACCCGACTCGACGCCGGTCGTGCTCGCGAGCCCATTGGGGAAGGTCTCTTTCGAAGCGGGCACGCTCGAGGAGCGCCAGCAACGCGCTCTCGCCGTACGCCCCGACTTTCAGCGGGCCCAGATTGGCGAAGAACAGGCCGCGAACGAGCGAAAGGGGACCCGCTCCGAGTTCATGCCGACCTTCACTGTCTTCGGATCCTGGGAGCAGAACAACCGGAATTTCCTCTCCAACGGGAACGACAACTGGATTGCCGGGGCCTCCCTCACCTTTAACATTTTCGATGGGGGCGAGCGCCGGGCGCGGCTGAAGGCTGCCACGGCGCGCCAGCGCCAGGCGGCGGCGCTGCGCAACCAACTCGCGGCGGTCATTCGCCTTCAGGTTCGCGAGGCATTTCTGAATCTCACCACCGCCCGGGATCGCGTGGAGGTTTCCCGCGGCGCGGCGGGCCAGGCAGAAGAAAGCCTCCGGATCACGCAGAACCGCTACGAGGCGGGACTGGCGACGATCACGGACTTGCTGCGGGCCGAGACCGCCCACACGGCCGCGCAGCGCAATTTCCTGAATGCGCTCTTCGATTACCGGCTGGGGATCGCGGCGCTGGAGTTGGCGACGGGCGAACTGAGCGCAAATTCGCCAGCAGTGCAGCAATAATTCCATTGGGATGACAACCGACATGATGAGACGCACCCGGGTAATTCTTCTGGTTTTGGCATTTGCGGTCGGCCTGCACATGGCGTGCGGTTCGGGCGAAAAGAGAAAGGAAAGCTCGCCGGCCAGGGTGAGCGGATTGAAGATCGAGACGGCACGTCTGGAATCGCTGCCCGACATTTATGAGGCCACGGGCACCGTCCGGTCCGCCACCACCAGCGTGCTTGCCGCGCAGATTCCGGGAACCGTGCTGGCAGTGCGTGTGAAGGCTGGCGACCGCGTCCGGCGCGGGCAGTTGCTGGTGGTCCTGGACGATCGTACGCCACGCGCCCAGTTGGCTGCGGCCCGCGCGGGGGTGGAGGAAGCCGCGCAGGGCGGGACGGAAATCGATCAGGCGATCGCGGCGGCGGCGGCGGACCGTCAATTTGCCGAGGCGACGTTCAAACGCTACCAGGGCCTGCTGGAGAAAAACTCGGTCAGCAAGCAGGAGTTCGAGGGCGCCGAGTCGCGCTACAAAGCCGCGCTGGCCAACGAGCGGGCTCTGGCGGCCAAGAAGAAGCAAATCGAGGCGCGCGGCGCTCAGGCCGCCTCGCAGGTCGAGTCGGCCCAGGCCGTTTACAGCTACTCACACGTGACTTCGCCGATTGACGGCATTGTGGCTTCGAAAGCAGTGGATCCCGGGACCGTGGTGATGCCCGGCATGCCCCTGCTGACCGTCGAGGACCCCAACCGTTACCGCCTGGAGGCGAGCGTTCCGGAAAGAGTGGTTTCAAAAGTAGCACTCGGGATGAAGGTGCGCGTGGATGCCGGCGGCAAGAGTGCCGAGGGGCACGTGGCCGAGATCGTGCCGTCGGCCGACCCCGCGAGCCGCACGTTCCTGGTGAAGATCGAGTTGCCGCGCCATGCCGGTTGCCGGTCGGGGGATTATGGGACGGCGCGCTTTGCCATCGGCGAAGCCAGGCGCCTGCTGGTGGCGCGTGAAGCCCTGGCGGTTCACGGACAGCTGGAGGGAGTTTACGTCATCGGCCCGGAAAACAAGGCCGAGTTCCGCCTCATCAAAACCGGCAAGGATTTCGAGGGACGGGTCGAGGTTCTCTCCGGATTGAATGAAGGCGAGCGGGTTGTGGTGTCGCAGGCAGCGCAGTTGCGCGACGGCGCGCTGGTGGAGGCGGAATGAGCAACGGGAAACGGGGCTTTGCCGGGCGCGTCGCCCACGCTTTCATCAACTCCAAACTTACCCCGCTCCTCATGGTGTTTTCGGTTCTGCTGGGCGCCTTTGCGGTGATGCAAACGCCGCGCGAAGAGGAGCCGCAGATCATCGTGCCCATGATGGACGTCTTCGTCCAGATGCCCGGCGCCACGGCCCGGGAGGTCGAAGAGCGCGTCACCACCCCGATGGAAAAGCTCATCTGGGAGATTCCCGGCGTCGAATACGTCTATTCCACCACGCAACCCGGCCTGAGCATGGCCATCGTGCGCTTCCGCGTGGGCGAGAACGAAGAAGACTCGATCGTCAAGCTCTACAACAAAATGTACTCCCACTTCGACTTGATCCCGCCCGGGGCATCGAAGCCGCTGATCAAGCCGCGCTCCATTGATGAAGTGCCCATTCTTGCCGTGACCTTTTCCAGTGACCGCTATGACAGTTACACGCTGCGTCGCGTGGCGGCGGAAGTGGAAAGACAGATCAAGACCATTGATGATGTGGCGCAGACGCAGCTCATCGGAGGCCAGCGCCGGCAGATTCGCGTGCTGCTCAACCCGTCGAAAATGGCCGCGCTGGGCGCTGCCCCCGCCCATGTCATTCCCGCCGTGGAGCGCGCCAATCAGCGATTGCAGTCGGGCGCCTTTGCGGCCGCGAACCAGGAATATGCGGTCGAAACGGGAGACTTTCTCAGCGGCGCGGAGGATGTAGGCGCGGTCGTGGTGGGCGTTTCGAGCGGCCGGCCAGTGTATCTGCGCGACGTGGCGGAGATCCGCGACGGTCCCGAGGAGCCCCGCCATTACGTCTTGTTCGGCTACGGCCGCGGCTCCGGCGACAAAGAAGCCAGCAGCGGGGAAGTTTCTGCCGTGACCCTCACCGTCGCGAAACGCAAAGGCAAGAATGCCGTGGTGGTGGCGGAGCGCGCCCTGCAGATGATCGGCAGTCTTAAGGGAACGGTCATTCCTCCTGGTATCACAGTCACGCCCACGCGCGATTACGGCGAAACCGCCCAGGAAAAATCCAACGAACTGCTCAAGCACCTTCTGCTGGCTACCATATCGGTCACC
>CAZHKT010000153.1:0-7845 GCA_964533045.1 uncultured Acidobacteriota bacterium
CTTCAACAGCGGCAGCACCTTCTTCTCGCGGATTGCGGACGCCGGAGTGGCCAAGAAGCCTCCTCTGGACACCACTGACAAGAACAACTTTGCGCCCAGAATCAGCTTCGCCTGGGATCCGACCGGCAAGGGCAAGATGTCCATCCGGGCGGGCTTCGGGACATTCTACGATCGTGCCGCGGGCCAGTTCTTTGGCGACTGCTGCACTACCTTGCCAGTGTTTGCGATTGTGACGGGTACGCAACTTGACCCGACCAAGCCGCAGCCCAATTACGGCCTCGGGACCTTGAATGCTCCGCCGTGGGGTTACCCGGCCATGACCGGTGTCGTTGCCGGGCTCAACAGCCACGGTGGTCTGGGCTCCATTGTCAACGGCGTGGACACGGTTTCCGCCCGCGCCGGCATCGGCATCTGGGATCCCGACCTGAAGACCCAGTACGCATTCAACTGGTTCTTCGGACTCCAGTACGCCCTCGGCAATAACTGGACCCTCGAGGCCAACTATGTCGGCTCGAACGGTCACAAGCTGTACCAGGAATACGACGTCAATCGCGTGAACGGCGACCTGCTGGACGGCGTTTTTGACCGTTTGAATCCGTATTTTGCCGGCATCGGGTACGGCCAGTCCAACGGTGCGTCGTCTTATAACGGGTTCAACGCCAGCGTCCGGAAACGGTACGCCCGCGGCTTGGACTTCCAGGTGGCTTACACCGTGGGACGTGCCGTCGACACGGCCAGCAGCTTCGGCCGCGGTCTAGCGTTCCCCGACATTTACAACCTCAACCTGAACCGCGGTTTGGCCGACTTCGACGTCCGCCAGAAGATTGCCGCCAGCTTCCTCTATGAGTTCCCCTCGTACAAGGGCGGCTCCGGCGCTCTCGGCAAACTTCTGGGCGGCTGGCAGATTGCCGGCACCACCATCGCTCAAGCCGGCCAGCCTTTCAGCGTGAACTGCACCGCATCGCGTAGCGGCGGCTGCGACTGGAACGCTGACGGGTTCAACAATGACCGGCCCAACGAGGCCTCCTTCGGCAACTTTGTGGCGGTGACGAAGGAAGAGCTCCTCTCCTCCGACGGGATCTTTAACGTCGGCGGCGGGCAGGGCCTGACCATCTTCCCCGCTCCGGCGGTGGGTACGAACGGAAACCTGGGCCGCAATACCTTCATTGGCCCCGGCTACTTCGCCACCGACCTCAACCTCCAGAAGAACACCAAGATTCCCTGGTTCTGGGGCGCCGAGGGAGCCAACATCCAATTCCGGGCGGAGATGTACAACGCCTTCAACCAGACCAACCTGACGCGACCGAGTGGAAACGTCTTCTCTTCGACCTTCGGACGATCCACCTCGGCTTTCGCACCACGCAACATTCAATTCGGGCTGAAGTTGCTGTTCTAAATGCCCGCGTCACCCTTGAGCCCCGGCATTTGCGAAAAGCAGATGCCGGGGTTCGCTTCTTCAGGAGCGTCGGCCTCCGGCCGGCATTTTCTGTAGCGACGACCTTCAGGTCGCCACGGTTGAACAAGGGACCTGGGCGGGCTGGAGCCCGCCGCTACGAACCGCTAGCTCCTGCGCCAGCCCGTCGCCATCGAGATCCACCTGGAGGGTTGTTATGCCTGCCCCAGCTCGTCTGTCCCGCCGAAGATTCTTGAGAGGAGCAGCCACTGCAGCGGCGGCCACGTGTGCGCCGGCCGTCCTGCGCGCATTGGCTTCGCCCACCGCGGCAGCGTCGCGGACGAAGCTTTCGCAGCTCGCCTACACCGACGTCAAGCTGACCGGCGGCCCGCTCAAGGCCCAGTTTGACCGCGTGCATGCCTCCTACATGGCGCTCGACGAAGACCGCTTGCTCAAAGTCTTTCGCCAGCGCGCCGGGCTGCCCGCGCCCGGCCAGGATATGGGCGGTTGGTACGACGGCGACGCCTTCGCCCCCGGCCACAGCTTCGGCCAGTACGTCTCGGGACTGGCGCGTTACGCCAAGGCCACGGGCGACCCGGCCACTCTCGCCAAAACCAAACGTCTTGCCGAAGGCTTCATCGCCACCATCGACGCCGACGGCTACTCCTACGCCAGCGTGCGCGCCTCGACCGCCTTCCCCGCCTACATGCTCGACAAGAACCTGATCGGCATGCTGGAAGGCTACGACCTGGCAGGCATCACCCCGGCGCTCGACGCCGTGAAGCGGATGGTCCGGGGGGCCATCCGGTACTTGCCCGACCGTGCCCTGGAACGAGACGAAATGCCCCGGCACGCCCCCTACGACGAGGCCTACACGCTGCCTGAGAATTTCTTCTACGCCTACGAACTCACCGGCGACCCACTGATGATGGATCTCGCCAAGCAGTTCCTCTTCGATCGCCGCTATTTTGAACCGCTGTCGCGGGGCGAGAACGTCCTGCCGGGAACTCATGCCTACAGCCACGTCAACTGCCTGAGTTCCGGCGCGCGCGCCTATCTGCATCTGGGCAACCCCATGCACCTCCAGGCCATCCGCAACGCCTGGGACATGATCGAGGCGCAGCAGTTCGCCTCCGGCGGCTGGGGACCGAACGAAGCGTTTGTGCCGCCCGGCTCCGGCAAGCTGGGAGAGAGCCTGACCACGACGCGATCGCATTTCGAAACGCCCTGCGGTGCTTATGCGCACTTCAAGATGGCGCGATACCTGCTGCGGATTACGGGCGAATCGCGCTACGCCGACGGGATGGAGCGCGTGCTTTACAACACCGTGCTGGGCGCCAAGGACCCGAAGGGGGACGGGCATTACTTCTACTACTCGGATTATCAGAGCGGCGCGAAAAAAGGCTATCACCGCGACAAGTGGCCCTGCTGCTCCGGCACGCTCCCGCAGGCGGTGTGTGATTACCTCCTCAATATCTACATGCAGAGCGCGGAAGGCATCTACGTCAATCTCTTTGTGCCCTCCGAAGCCAAGATGAAAGTGGGCGACGTGCCGGTGCGCGTCGTACAGGCGACCGCCTATCCCGAGAGCGAAGAATCCGAGCTGCGGCTCGAACTCGCCGCCCCGGCTGAATTCACGGTCTTCGTGCGGATTCCGCGCTGGCTCCAATCCAAGGCGAGCATCACGGTCAACGACAAACCTGCCGGCATCGCCGCCACCCCCGGAACCTACGCGGCCATCCGCCGCCGCTGGCAGCACAACGATACGGTTCAGGTTACCCTGCCCTTCACGTTCCGAACCGAAGCGATCGATGAGCAGCACGCGGACACCGTCGCCCTGATGCGCGGGCCGCTGATGCTGGTGGCGCTCGACCCCAAGCTGGAAATCTCCAGGAGTACGCTGGACGCACCCGCGGCATCGAAGCCAACCCCGTTTGCAAAGCAGTCGTTCGACCTGCCTGCGAACCAGCGGCCGGTTCGCTTCGTGCCTTTCTACATGGTAGGCGACGAGACGTATACAACGTATTTCACGGCGACGTAGCGGCGACCTTTAGGTCGCCACCTGTCGGCCTGAAGGCCGACGCTACAAGACGCCGCCACCTGTCGGCCTGAAGGCCGACGCTACGAGACGCAGCGAAGGAAAAAACCATGACAAAGAAAATCTCTCGCCGTACTGTGCTCGCAACGATGGGCGCGGCGGGCGCCGCCAGTTTGGTACCGCCGGAATCCTCCAGGGCTGAAACGGCAAACACGCCCCCACCGCCGCCCACGGGGGAGATCCTGCCTTTTACCTCCACCACGGGCGTCCTGATGCCTACACCGGGGCGCGGCTTCATGAAGTTCAGCTTCGACTTTCCCGAGCCCTCGGTGGCCTATGAGGGCTACCAGTTCGGATTTCGCATCAACACCTACGAGAATGTCTACGCGCTTGACGGCGCCCAGATGACCATCGACATGAAAGGCGACGCGCTGGAAATCGCCTGCGCGCAACT
The DNA here is from genome assembly GCA_964533045.1 of uncultured Acidobacteriota bacterium. Classification (GTDB taxonomy): domain Bacteria; phylum Acidobacteriota; class Terriglobia; order UBA7540; family UBA7540; genus JACQNR01. Next base: position 3,886 of record CAZHKT010000153.1, read on the forward strand.
GCTCTGGGCGGGCGGTCAGCAGACAGCGCCGGGCAAGTTGGTAGCGCGCTTCCGCAAGAACGGGCCGCACATCGAGTGGACCGCCCATGCCGAAGCGCCGCATCGCATCAAATCCGTCACCAGCATCGTCCGCGGGATTCCGCGGGGCAGACTTTCCGCCGCAGCGCAGAACTTTTTCGATCCCAAGGACAATGAAATCCTGATGGGTTATCCCTTCCATGCCGGAGGACTTTTCGGCCCGGCGACCTCGCAATACATGGAGACGCCGCTGGTTGTCGTGGATGCGGGCGATGGGAAGTTGACTTTCCTCTCTTCCCTCGATCCGCGCGTGCGCGCCAAGCGCTTCTATTTTCAGCCGGGTGAAAAGGGCTACCGCGTTGAACTGGTTTCCGAGAAGGAAGGCTGGATTGACGAGAAGACCTTCGAGATGCCGGCTTGGCGGCTGGGCCGCGCCGAAAGCCTGGAATCTGCCGCGCGCCTGCATTACGACCAGCTGGAGAAATCGTTCCATCTGCCAGCGTGGGAAACGCGGCCTGACGTCCCGGACTGGCTGCGGGAGACGGCTCTGGTTGTTTCACTTCATGGTATTTCCTGGCATGGATATATCTTCAATGATTACGCACGCATGCTGAAGATTCTCGAGTGGGTCGCCACCCAGATTCCCGCCCGGCGCGTACTCGCCTTCATCGCCGCCTGGGACGGCCGCTATTACTGGAATTACCCGCTTTACGAAACGGAGCCGCGCATGGGCGGCGACGCGGGCTACAAAGCGCTGATCGCGGGCGGTCAGACGTTGGGCTTCAAGATGATGCCGATGTTCGGCGCCAACGTGGCGCACGAGCGCCACGCGATATTCTCCCAGGTTCGTGACGCGCGGGTGCTCCAAATTGACGGCAACCCGTTCGGCGCCGACTACGTGGACTGGGACAACGACCGCCACTCCGAGGGCGGCCTGCACTACATGAATCTGGGCGTGGATTCCTGGCGCAACTGGATGCTGGAGCGTATCTCGGCGCACATTGACAAATTCCACCCCGACGCCTGCTTCATGGACATCGCCGGCGCGTGGGTGAATAACGGCAAAGCCGACATGCACGACGGCACGCGAAAACTGGTCCATGCCTTGCGCGCCAGATATCCGCAGGTGGTGGCCTGCGGCGAGATGTATTACGACGCCCAGCTGGAGTTCATTCCGCTCTTCCACGTCTTCGGGCAATCGCTCTACCCTCCCAGCCTGCTGAAGTACGGCCGCTCCTTCCAGCACCTGAGCCATCCCGCGCCCGGCCGCGGCAGCAGCGGTGTGCACGAGTGGGGCTTCAGCAAGTTCAATCCGGAAACACTGTCGCTGGCGGAGCATCAAATCCCCACCCTGAGCGTGGTGGACGATACTTTTGACAAGTACCGTGACCTGATGACGGCGGTGATCAAAAAGGCGAAGGAGCGCACGGGGATTACGTAATGGCGGCGACCCTCACCCGGCTCGCTCCGCTCGCACCCTTTCCCAATGGCAGAGGGCAGAGCGCGGCTATAATTGCCCCGCCCTCTCTTCGGAGAGGCGGTGCCCGAAGGACGAGGCCGGGTGAGGAGCGCTCAGCGGCAGATTGGCACATCTTCCAGATAAATTCATTCGGCATGGGGAGGACGGTTCTCGATGAATCATCTTTTGTCGGCGGGGGCCCGGCTCGTCTCAGCGGCATTTCTGGGCGTATCACTGGCAGCCATGGGGCATGCGGCGGCACAATCCGCACCGCGCCCGGCACCCACCGGGTCACGCCTCGCGCTGGCTGGCAGCGACGCTGAAATCACTATTTCGGCCGTTAGCGAGGCGACCATCCGGATTCGAATCGACTCGGCCCAGGCGTCCGCGAGACCGGCGGAGGATTCCGTTCTCGTGCAGTCCGATTGGCCGGGGAAGAAGCAACGCATCACCTCGCCGCAGAGTGCCGCCCTCTTTAAATTCGGAAAGATTCACGTGGCCTTCACGTCGCGTCCGCTGGTGGTGGCGGTGGAGGGCGCGGACGGTCGGGTGGCGCAGCGGCTCAGGTTCGACGAACAAACCGGCAACTTCACTTTCCTGCTGGGCGACGGCCCGGTGTTCGGCCTGGGGGCGGGCGGCCCGCAATTCGACCGTCGCGGCAATGCCTAGTCCATGAAGAATTCGCACGGCGGCTATCAGCTGGCGACGCACGGCGGCCGCTTGCCCATTCCCTGGCTGATCGGCACCTCCGGCTGGGCGATGTTCGTCCACACGCCGCTTGGCGCCTTCGACCTGACCGGCCAGGAAGGCCGCTTCCAGCGCTGGGACTCGGAATTCCCGCTCCCGCTGGACGTTTTCATCGTCGCGTCGCGCGAACCCGCCACGCTCATGCGCGAGTACGCGCGCATCACCGGCCTGCCGCATATGCCGCCCCTCTGGGCGCTGGGCTATCAGCAGTCGCATCGCACCCTGGCCAGCCGCGACGAAATCATGGGCATTGCCAGAACGCTCCGAGAGAAGAAACTGCCGTGCGACGTCCTGATCTATCTCGGCACGGGTTGGTGCCCTTCGGGGTGGAACACGGGACACGGATCGTTCACCTGGAATTCTACGGTGTTTCCCGACCCTGCCAAGATGATTCAGGAGATGCACGACCTGAATTTCAAAATGGTGCTGCACGCCGTTTACCCGCCTGCGGAATTATATGGCCGTGCCGGCGACGAAGACGTTCCTCCCGACGACAGGAACGCCGCCGCGAATTACTGGAAGACGCATCTGGAGGTGGCGCGGCTGGGTGTCGACGGCTGGTGGCCGGACGCCGCAGAAAACCTGAGCATTGAGTCGCGCCTGGCACGCAACCGGATGTACTGGGAAGGCCCGCAGCTGGAGCATCCCAACGTGCGGCCCTATGCGCTGCATCGCACCGGCTACGCGGGCCTGCAGCGCTACGGCTGGTTCTGGTCGGGGGATGTCAACTCCACCTGGAAGACGCTCGCCACCCACATTCCCGTGGCGCTCAATACGGTGATGAGCGGCATTCCCTACTGGGGCACGGACATTGGCGGCTTCTACACGACGCCCGAATTCACCGGTGAACTCTACGTGCGCTGGTTCCAGTTCATGGCCTTTTCGCCCCTCTTCCGGGCCCACGGCCGCACCTGGAAACTGCGCCTGCCATGGGGCTGGAACACAGGCGAGTTCGGAGTGATTGAGCCGAATCCCGATATCGCCGGTTCCGGCCTGCCCGATCCGAGCGAGTTGCACAACGCCGCGATCGAACCGATTTGCCGCAAGTACATGGAGCTTCGTTATCGCATGATGCCCTACGTCTACTCGCTGGTGAACCAAACCCACGAGACGGGCATCCCCATGATGCGGCCGCTGTGGATGCACTACAGCGACGACGCGAAGGCCGTTGCGCGCAGCGACGAATACCTCTGGGGCCGCGACATGCTGGTGGCGCCAGTGGTCGAGAAGGGTGCGACGGCGCGGAGCCTCTATTTGCCCGCAGGCGAATGGTACGACTTCTGGACCGAAGAAAAAACGACGGGCGGGAGCGAAATCAGCCGTGCCGTGAATCTCGAAACCATGCCGCTATATGTGCGCGCGGGCACAATCCTCCCCATGGGCCCGGTCAAACAGTACACGCTCGAAAAAGTCGAAGGGCCGCTCTCACTCACCGTCTATCCGGGCGCCGATGGCGATTTCACACTCTACCAGGACGACGGCACGACCTTCAATTTTGAGAAGGGCGAATGGAGCAAGTTGCGGTTCGCTTGGAACGACGCGCGCCGCAGGCTGAGCCTGAGCACGGTGAAGGGCTCGCGGCCCGTGGTTTCCTTGCCGCGCAGGATGGAAATCCGGCTGGCGGGAGACAAGAATCCAAAGACCGTCGAGTTCAACGGCAAGGACCAGACGTTGTCATTCTGAGACCTTCGTCACGTCGTTCGTAGCGTCGGCCTTCAGGCCGACATGTCGCGAAC
>CAZHKT010000154.1:0-7823 GCA_964533045.1 uncultured Acidobacteriota bacterium
GCTTCGACGGCCCGGCGACCGGCCGGGAATCCAGGGATCGGGGCACCCACGGCCACCTGCCCACCCGGGAAGGCATGGAAGCGATGTTTATCGCGTGCGGCCCTCGGATCAAACCGGGAAAGAATCTGGGCCGCATCCACCTGACCGATGTCGCGACCACAGTGGCGCACCTGCTGGGAATTGATTCGGACGAACTGGCGGGAGACAAGAAACCACTGTCGCTGACGTAGAGGCGACCTTCAGGTCGCCATGTGGATGATGTGCGTATGGCGGAGGGGAGTCCGCCGCTACGTGGGGGCGCAGCGTATGGCGGACTGAAGTCCGCCGCTACGTGGGGGCGCAGGCATCTGGCCTGCCCCGTGAGCGGCGGCGAGGGTGCCGCCGCTCCAGAACGATTCATGCAGCCACTCACACCGACAGCCATCGAGGATTACCTGCGAACCCAGCCGCGCGCGGCGCGATGGCGACAATGGCTGGCGGGGCGGCGGTATCGCCTCACGCGCTTCTCCGACCGCGCCACCCCGCTGATCGTGATTGCCCATTCGTTCCGCGACGCCGCCATGGCGCGACTTCTCGCCCTGGCGGTGGAGCGGGACTGGGCCGCGGTGCCCGCTGCCTGCCGCGACACCTTCGATGAAATCCTCTTCAAAGCTCCGGAATTGATCGTGGTTCAATTCCGGCGCAAGAACCTATGCCGCTGCCTGGGGCATCGCCACCCGGTGGTCCGCGAAGCACCGTTCGCCGAGTATCACGAAGCCTTCGCCGGGGCGCGCCTGGGCGAAATGGACATCGCCTGGCAAACGGTTCGCCATTGGCAGGGTTTGCCGCTGTCCGAGCTGGCGCTGGACACCAAGTTCCTGAAAGGGTCGCGCCTAGAAGAATTTCATGCCATGCAGTTCCGCCTGCGATTGCTGAGCGTCTTACTGCACGAGGTTAATCACCTCGCCGCGCCCGGCGAACCCGAATCCGCCGTCCTCCGCCGCAGCCTCGGCTTTTACCGCGAGGCGCTCGCCGCCTACGTCGAGGAGACGATTCAGACCCTTTCGCTCACCATTGACCGTTCGTTCTCGCGCCTGGGGAAAGAATGAGTCCGACTCCCGAGACCCGAAGCCGGCGGGCCGTGCCTGCTGGTAGTGCCGCAGCACTCGGAAAGCGTATCCTCCGCCATCATGAGAACTCGCCGCCGGATAAGCCGCTCCAGGGTCGGCATCCTTTCTTCTCATCCTCGCTCAAAACTCCGCCATATATGGGTGGAGCGGGTAACCACGGCACACAAACCGTGTCGTGGCTACTCGCTCGCGCGAGGGCGGCGTAGCGGCGACCTTCAGGTCGCCAGAGGATTGAAATCAGCGGTGGCGGGCTAAAGCCCGCCGCTACAAGACCCGGTTATGGCAAAGATGCCGCTGCTTTTTGCTCGACGGCGCAGCGACTGGCAAACTAGAATGTCCCTTCGGGCATGAAGGCGCTTCGGTTACGGCTCCGCACTCCAACCAGCACCTTCCTTCTGGCGCTGGTGGCGCTGGCAGGTTCGACCTGCGCGCGCGTCAAGACACGCCCGGTCGAAACGCAGGTGGTGGTGCTGGGGTTTGATGGCGCCGATCCCGACCTGGCCGCCAAATGGATGAAGGAAGGCAGGCTGCCAAACCTTCAAAAACTGGCCGAGAGCGGCAGCTTCAAGCCGCTGGGCACGACCAATCCGCCGGAGTCGCCTGTGGCCTGGGCAACTTTCGCCACCGGCCTCAATCCGGGCGGCACCGGGATTTTCGACTTCCTCAAGCGCGACCCCAAGACCTACCTCCCGGAGCTTTCGCTCGTTTCGCGCGAACCGCCGAAGTTTCTCTTCGGCCTGATTCCCATCCGGGGGCCAAAGGTCACCAACCGGCGCGGCGGAGTTCCCTTCTACAAGGCTGCGGCGGATGCCGGTTACAAGACCACGGTAATCCGCATGCCACTCGAGTTCCCGCCGGTGGAGTTGCCTGGGGGCAAGCTCTGGAGCGGCCTGGGCGTGCCCGACCTGCGCGGCACGTGGGGAACGTTCTTCTACTTTGGCACCGATCTGACGCAGTGGGACGTGGGCGACACGGAATTCGGCGGCAAGCTGGTGCGACTGGAAGTCCACGACCACCGGGCCCAGGCCGAGACCGAAGGACCGGTTGACCCGACGAAGAATGACTTCCAGCGCATTTCCATCCCGGTGACATTTCGCCTGAACGAAGCGGAGGACGCGGTCACAATTGAACTGGCAGGCCGCACGGAAACCGTGGGGGAGCGCAAGTGGAGCGACTGGTACCACGTCAAGTTTCCCATCACGCCGTTCCTTTCCGCCGCGGGAACCTGCCGGTTCTATGTGCTGCAAACCGCGCCCGACCTGCGCATTTACATGTCGGCGCTTAACATCGATCCGCTTGACCAGCTGATTCCCATCAGTTCGCCGGAGCGCTTTGCCGAAGACCTGGCGCGCCGGCACGGCTTGGTGAAGACGCTCGGCTGGTGGCACGACACCTGGGCGTTGAACGAAGAGAAGACCGACGAGGACGTTTTTCTCGAAGACACCTTCCGCACCATGGACCAGCAGGGGCGCATCACGGTCGACGAATTGAAAAACGATCCGCCCAGCCTGCTGGTATCGGTGTTCACCGCCACGGACAGCGTCTCGCACATGTTCTACCGGCTGATCGACCCCGACCATCCGCGCTACGACGCGGAACTGGCGGCGCGCCACGGCGACGCGATCCTCCAAACGTATATGAGGATGGATCGCATTGTGGGCGACGTGACGGCGGCGATGAAGCCCGGCGCCACGCTGATCATTGTTTCCGACCACGGGTTTCATTCCTGGCGTAAGGGGTTCAACACCAACACCTGGCTGGTCGAAAACGGCTACATGGTGCTGAAGAATCCCAACGCCCAAGACCAACAGTACAACCTGGCGAACCTGTTCGGCCAGGGCAGCTTCTTCCCGAATGTGGATTGGAGTCGGACGCGGGCTTACGCGCTGGGGCTCGGGCAGATCTACCTTAATCTCAAGGGGCGCGAAAACTCCGGCATTCTGGAGCGCGGGCCCGAGACCGACCGGCTGATGGCGGACATTCGCGAGAAGCTGCTGGCGGTCAGGGACCCGGATACTGGGCAACCGGTGATTTCGAACGTTTCGTTCGGACGGGACATCTTCCACGGCGCGCGCACCGAAGAAGCCGCAGACCTCCAGGTGGATTTCCGCAGCGGGTACCGGACGTCATGGCAGACGTCGCTGGGTGCGATTCCTTCCGGCATCGTCGTCGCCAACATGAAGAAGTGGAGCGGCGACCACTGCGCCTCGGACCCCGCCGATACGCAGGGTATCTTCTTTTCCAACCGCAGCTTCGATGCCGCCGAGCCGAGCATTTACGACGTGGCGCCCACCGTGCTTCAGATTCTCGGCGTTCCGCCGCCCTCCCCACTGGACGGGAAACCGCTTCCGATGGCCGCAGCCAAGTAGCGTTAATTTTCTCCCGGCGATCTGATTGACCCAGTCCAATTTGGTCGTCTAAGGAGGAAGCCATTTTGTCTTGGATAGAGGCAGTCCTGATTCCAACTCCCATATCCTTATTGTATGAGAATCAGGATTAATTTCTGGTAATAGCCCTCCTCGATTCATTACCAGATTGATTCTAAAAGACTTGAATGCGACATGAAGGGAAAGTGCCGATGGCCCAGTATTTGCTTGACAACAATCAAAGCAGAGGGGTAATCTCTGCATATTTTTGAGGGGCCGTAAGATAAAGTACGATCAGGAATAAGGTTAGAATCACAAGTTTTCGTCAGCGAATACGCATTGAATCAAGCTTTTTCTGTGCTGCCTCGGAAAGATTTTAAAGAGGTAAGGCGCGTCGGTACCGGGAAGCAGTCGCAGAAAGTCACAGGTCGTCTAATCGGACCTTAGCAATCAGGAGGAGCAGCCAATGAAGGATTGGGCTAAGCAGTGTTTTGCGCTCGCGGCGCTGTGCGGTCTCATGGCGCTGGCCATGCCGGCGTTCGCCCAGCTCGATACCGGCACGATCACCGGCGTTGTCGAGGACCCCTCGGGGGCGGTCGTTCCGGGTGCGACGGTGACCGTCACGAACCAGGGAACGAACCGTTCCCAGTCGTTCAAGACCGACGCCACCGGCGTGTATCGGTTTGTCTATTTGCCCCCCGGACTCTACACCGTGAAAGTGGAAGCCAAAGGATTCAAGACGTTTGTCAACAAAGACGTTGAGTTGACCGTCGGCATCAGCCAGCGTGTTGACTTCAAGCTGGAACTTGGCCAGGAGACGCAGACGATCACGGTAGAATCGGCGGCCCCGCTGGTCAATACCGAGGAAGGCCGGCTCTCCACCCTGGTGAGCGCGAGCGAAGTCGCCAATCTTCCTTTGAACGGCCGGAACATCTACCAGTTGATGCAATTGGCTCCGGGAGCTGTCAACGTCCGCGACGTGATGATTGAAAACGGCGCCGACACGGTCGTCAATGGCGTGCGCGAGAACTTCAATGGTTTCTGGGTGGACGGCATCGCCAACAAGCAGTTGAGCGGCGGGTTCAACATTCAGCCCAACCAGGACATCGTGCAGGAATTCCGCGTCAATACGCTGAACATGTCGGCGGAATACGGCAACAGCGCCGGTTCGGTGACCTCCATCGTCACCAAGTCGGGCACCAACGCGTTCCACGGAACCGCTTATGAGTTCCTTCGCAACGACGCGCTGGACGCCAACGAATTCTTCCGGAATAAGGCGGGCTGCGATTTGTCGTCTGAACCCTTCTGCGATGGGCCGGCCCGGTCGGACGGCCTGGGCAATTTGGCCAAGACCCCGCTGCGCTTTAACCAGTTCGGTTTCACGGCGGGCGGCCCGATCATCAAGGACAAGACGTTCTTCTTCGGCTCCTACCAGGGGAGCCGCACCAAGACTTTCGCCGCGGCCATTCCCATCTCGATGGAATCGGCGGAGTGGCGGCAGGCCGTCCGGGCCGCTCTGCCCAACTCCACCGCCGCCTTGCTTTATAAGGACTTCACAGGCCCCACTGGGACGCCCCTGAGCACTGTCGATGAATATGTCAACGACACCTACGGCGGATTCGACCTGCTGGTCTGCCCCGACACCTTTAACAGCGTCTTCGCTCCCGGGACTCCGGCGGACATGGCCAAGGCAGCCCGCTACGTCAGCAGTTTCCAGCAGTTGTTTGGCGTGACGGCGGCGGAAGCCGCCGCCTGCGGTATTCCGGCCGGCCAGACGGCGGCTCAAATTACCAACCGCACGCTTCCCTTCCAGGTCAGCAGCGTGGCGCTGATCGGTTCGCAGACGGTGGGGAACCTGTTCAACGCGGATGAGTGGTCGGCGCGCATTGACCACAACTTCAGCGAAGGCGACCGAATTTACGGACGCTTTTACATGGCCAAGCAGACTGACAGCTTCGGCCCCACCAACGTCACTTCGCTGCGCGGCTTCACCAATCCCCAATTGATCAAGACCCCCAGCCTGTCACTGTCGTGGACCCACGTGTTCACCCCCACGATTGTCAATGAGGCGCGGGCGGGCTTCAGCCGCAACGTCAACGACCTCAATGTGGCCGAATCGCTTTCCGGCGTCCCCTACATTGCCTTTGACACGGGCGACGTGGGATTCGGCTCCTACAATGGCTACCCGCAGTTCTTCCACGAGACGATCTTCAACTATTCTGACATGCTTTCGATCACCAAGGGCAAACACGGACTGAAGATGGGAGCGGAGGTGCGCCGCAATCTGGAGAACAGCGAGTTCAACGTGGCGCGTCCCAGTTATTACTTCTTTGACCACATCTTCTTCGCCGCCGACGCTCCGGAGCTGATCGCGGCCGGCGTGGATCCCGGCATCGTGAGCGGTCAGCCCGCCCAGTTGGCCACCAACAACCGGGCTTGGCGGAACGTCGAAATCGGCGCCTTCATTCAGGACGACTGGAAGGTAACGCCGCACCTCACCCTCAATCTCGGGCTGCGGTATGACCTGTTCAAGCGGCACAACGAGAAGTTCGGGCGTGTGACCCAGTTCATCCTGGGCTCCGGAACCAACATCACCGAAGCGGTCATGAGTGCTAACACGCCGGCCGGACTACCGGGCTGCGACACGCCCGCTCAAATCGCACAGGCTCAGATTGCCGGGGTTTGCGGGCCAGGCGGATTTGCGGTCGCCAAGTCTCTGGGTGAATCCGATCGCAACAACTTCGGTCCGCGGTTCGGCTTCGCCTGGGATCCGCGCGGTAATGGCAAGACCGCCATCCGGGGCGGATTCGGCGTGTCTTATGAGGGAACACTTTACAACCCCCTCTCCAACTCACGCTGGAACCTTCCCTTCTACTCGTTCAACGAATCGGACAGCTTCCTGATCGGGGATGTGGGCAACGTGGTCTATGGCCCGCATACCGTGGACGGCCTGGGGAACGTGGTCTTTGACCCGAACCAGACGCCCACCTATACCGGCCCGGGAAGCAATCCGGGCCAGGGCGTGGGCGCGCAGGCTTTCGGAAACCTCTCGGGGTGGGATGCCAATGATCCCAACCTGGCCTTCCTGACGGCCATCGTTCCCAGCAAGAACTTCCGAGATCCCTACGTGTACAATTTCTTCTACGGCATCCAGCAGGAACTGATGCCCAACCTGGTTCTGGAAGTGAATTACGTGGGCACCGCCGGCCACAAGCTGTTCCGCGCCCAGCACATCAATCGCGCGCGCGGCGGCCGGTTGCCGGCCGGCACTTGCATCACCTCTCAGGGCGAGCAGGTGTGCAGCCTGCGCAGCGCCGTCAACCCGGCGGGACGCGCCAATCCCAACTACGGCACGCTGCGGATGTGGGAGAATTCAGTCAACTCCATTTATAATTCGCTCCAGATTCAGTTGAACCGCAAGATGTCGCGCGGCTTCGCTTTCAACTTCAACTACACCTGGGGTCACGCCATTGACGGCGGTTCGGGCTGGCACAACAGCGCCACCTCCGCCAACGGGGGCGCGGGCGGCGACGGCTACAGTTCGGATGTCGCTCATCCCGAGCTCGACCGCGGCAACTCCACTTTCGATTTCCGGCACCGCCTGTCTTTCAGCCACGTCTGGGAATTGCCCTGGCTGAAGAGCCAGCAGGGCTTCGCCGGTAAGGTCTTCGGTGGCTGGCAGTTCAACAGCGTCTGGACTTATCAGTCAGGCGCCCACTGGTCCACGTATGATTCCCGCTCATCGGCCGCGGGCGGCGACTTCAACCTAGACGGCGTGACCAATGACCGTCCGGACGTGGTCAGCAGCAACACCATCAACGTCACAAAGGACATGTGGGCCAACGGGTTCTTCGGAACCAATGCCTACTCTGGCGGTTTCGTTCAGGCGCCCTGTCTGGCCTGCAACGGCAACCTCGGGCGGAACACGCTGGTCGGACCCAGCTTCTTCGGCGTGGATATGTCGTTCTTCAAGAACATCCGCCTCACGGAGAAGGTGAACCTGCAGTTCCGGTCCGAGTTCTTCAACACCTTCAACAACGTCAACTTCAAGATGCCGAATTCTTCCACCGGCCAGAACGGCGCGACCCGCGCCAACAGCGGAATCTTCGGCACCTCCAACGGCACTTTCGAGCCTCGGCAGATCCAGCTGGCACTCAAGCTGATCTGGTAATCCAGCGCTCGCAATTCCAGGCGCTTCCCGGGGGATTCGCGAAAGCGAATCCCCCTTTTGTTTTTCCTGGGAGGGCAGGCATCCCGCCTGCCGGAAGCGGATACGCCCGCCACGGGCCGGCAGGCTGTCAGGGTGAGAAGTCCTCTGAGGAAGCGTCACCCACCGCCTACTCGAACC
>CAZHKT010000155.1:0-7719 GCA_964533045.1 uncultured Acidobacteriota bacterium
GCCGCGCCGCGATACCGGGGCAGCAGCGACGCGTGCAGATTGATGCAGCCGAGTCGCGGCAGGTCGATCAGCCAGGGAGGAATAATCCGGCCGTAGGCAACCACCACGATGGCGTCCGGCCGGTATCGGGAAATAAATTCCACGGTCTCGGGAACTTTGAGTTTGGCGGGCTGGAAGACCGGAATGCCGGCGCGCACCGCCGCTTCCTTGACCGGCGGGGCCACAATCTGGTAGCCGCGGCCCGCCGGCTCATCCGGCTGGCAGACCACCAGTTCCACCTGATAACCCGCGGCCCGTATCTTTTCCAGCGTGGGAACTGCAAACTGAGGGGTGCCGCAGAAAATGAGTTTCATGGCTTCCCGCCGTTCGCGGTTTACCAGTCACCCGCCTTCATCAGCTTGCGGACTTTGCGCTTGATGGATTCGCGCTTGAGCGTGCTGAGGTGGTGGATGAAGAGAATGCCGTTCAGGTGATCGATCTCGTGGCAGAAGGCCCGGGCCAGCAAACCTTCGCCCGTCAGGGTGAATTCCTTGCCGGTAAGATCCTGGGCACGCACCGTGGCGCGCAGCGGTCGCGGCGTGGAAGCGCGAAAATCCGGCAGGCTGAGGCAGCCCTCCTCCTCCGTCTGGCGGCCGCCGGTGGCAATGATCACCGGATTGACCAGCACCAGCTTGGCGTTGGGATCCTTGCCAGACGTGATGTCAATCACCGCCAGGTGCTTGCTGAGACCGATTTGCGTGGCGGCCAGGCCCACGCCGTTGGCGGCGTACATGGTCTCGAACATATCGGCGACGAGCTTCTCCAGGTCGCCATTGAAGACTGTGATCCGCTCGGCCGGCGTTTCCAGCACGCGCGCGCCGTATTTCACAATGGGATAAATCATGTCTCAAATCCGAAAATCGCAAGTCGCGAACGGGCTATCGGTTCGGGTGATGAATTTCGATGGTCGCCACTCAAAAATTCCGCACCTGCTCCAGGTACGATTCAAGATTCCGTCGCGTCTCGCCCACCGAATCGCCGCCGAATTTCTCCAGGAAAGCACGCGCCAGGGTGAGCGCCAGCATGGCTTCGCCGACCACACCGGCCGCCGGCACGACGCAGACGTCGGAGCGCTCATAGGCGGCCTTCACCGGCTCCTTGGTCTCCAGGTCCACCGATTCCAGCGGCTGGCGCAGGCTGGAAATGGGCTTCAGGTATCCGCGCACCACAATGTCTTCTCCATTGGTGATGCCGCCTTCCAGGCCTCCGGCGCGATTGCTGGGCCGCGTGAAGCGCGCCGCGGCGCGGTCGTAGCGGATGGGGTCATGCACGCGGGAGCCGAAGGCGTAAGCGTTGGCGACGCCGGTCCCGATCTCGACGGCCTTCACGGCCTGGATGGACATGATGGCCTGCGCGATCTGGCCGTCGAGCTTCTCATCCCACTGCGCACAGGAGCCCAGCCCGGGCGGCACGCCGCGGGCAATCACCTCGAAGACGCCGCCCACCGAGTCCCGGGTCTTTAGGGCCACGTCCACCTCCGCCTTCATCCGGGCTTCGGTTTCCGGATCCACACAGCCCAGCACGATTTCCTCGCGCTCCCGCAGCGCCCGAATCTGTTCGAAGGCGACATCCGTCCTTTCCAGCGTGACCTGGCCAACCGCGATCACATGGCTCGCAATTTCAATCCCGAAGGTCTCGAGCAGCAGCTTGGCCAGCGCGCCCGCCGCCACGCGCGCGGTGGTTTCGCGCGCGCTGGCACGCTCCAGAATAAAGCGCGCGTCGCGGTAGTTATACTTGAGGCAACCAGCCAGATCGGCGTGGCCGGGCCGCGGCGGCGACAGCGGCTTGTACTGAGCGCGCGCTACCGGGCGATCTTCCACCGCGAGCGCGTCCTGCCAGTTGGCCCAGTCGCGATTCTCCAGCAGGACGGCCACCGGAGAGCCGATGGTTTCTCCGTGACGCACGCCGGAAATGATGTGCGCGCGGTCGGTTTCGATCTTCATGCGGCCGCCGCGCCCGTAGCCGCCCTGACGGCGCTTGAGTTCGCGGTTGACGTACTCCAGGTCCACGCGGACGCCCGCCGGAAGGCCGGAAAGAAATGCCACCAGAGCCTCTCCGTGCGATTCGCCGGCCGTGTAGAAACGCAGCCTCATCCCTCTTGCCGCCAGATTGGGCCGAAGGCCCAAGGGATGAATTCTAGCGGAATACCGTGAAAGCGTCAAAAAATGCGGCGCGCATCTCTTGCGCGCATCCGGTCAATTCAGAATATAATGCCTCGCCGGAGAACCCGTGCGCTACCTGATCCTGAGCGATATCCATTCCAACCTGGAGGGCCTGGAGGCGTGCCTGGAGGCGACGCGGGGGCAGTACGACGAGGTGATCTGTCTCGGCGACCTGGTGGGCTACGGTCCCGATCCCAACGCCGTCGTGGCACGCGTGCGCGAGATTTCCAGAATCATCATCCGCGGCAATCACGACAAGGCTTGCTGCGGCCTGACCGACGCGGCCGAGTTCAATCCGCTGGCCAAAATCGGCACCGACTGGACGCGCGCGCAGCTCACCCCCGGCAACCTGGAATTCCTGCGCAATCTCCCCGTCGGCCCGGTGAGCATTGACTGGTTCAGCATCGTGCATGGCGCGCCGATTGACGAGGACGAGTATATTCTCGGCCCCGGCCAGGCGCTCCCCGCCCTGCGCCAGATGGAAGTGCCGGCCACCTTCTTCGGCCACACCCACTATCAGGGCGGATTCATGATCGCCCCCAACGGCCGATTCCAGTCCATCCGCTGCCAGTTCGAGGACGACGCGAAACCCATCCGGCTGAAGCTGGAAGATGGCGCGCGCTACCTGATTAACCCCGGCTCGGCCGGCCAGCCGCGCGATTCCGAATGGCGCGCGGGCTGCGCCATCCTCGATGCTGAAAAGCGCGAAGTGCAGTATTTCCGCGTGAAATATAACCTGCTGGAAACCCAGAAGAAGATGCGCGCCGCCGGCCTGCCCGAAGCCCTCATCCGCCGGCTGGAAATCGGACGCTAAGTCTCCTCGCTGGTGTCCTTCCGAGTCCGCCCCGCCCGGGTTCATCGGAGCTGCTGGGAAGAACAAGCCAGGGGCCTGAGCGTCGAAATCCGGTCAGAACTGAACGCCAACCACGGCGATGCGGGGCGGCGCCTGGTTCCATCCCGAAGGAATATGGTCGAAGAAGAGCTGGAAGTCGCGAGTCTCGCCCGCTTTGAGCGGCGGCGAAGCCGGCGGGAAAACGGCAGCGCGCTCGCGCAGGATGACCTGCCCCATGACATCGGCAAATTCCATGCTGATGTCCACCTGCTTCACGTCGCGCGCGCCCGAGTTGGAAATCCGCGCGTCGAGAAGGATCACGCGCTGGCCCAGGAAGTTCGTGGCGGCGCTCATCCGGGCGTCCGCGACGCGGATCTGACTGAAATAGCTCTTTTCCTCGGCGGTCGGTTCAGGGGGGGAGGCCACCCGCTGCGTGCGCCAGCGGGAAACCAGTGCGGCGATCACCACCAGGACCGCCATGACGGCGGCCGCTATCAGAACGTACCGGAGCAGGCTGCGATCGGGCGGCAACCCGGTCGAAAGAGGAGACTCAAAAATGGGCACGGGAGGCTGCCCTCCGGCCTCCGAGTTTCCCGCTGCGAGTTTCGAGTTTCCATCTTCCATTTTCCAGGCCTACGTCCCGGCAACCGTCAATCCGCCCACCAGCAGCGTGGGCGCCGCCAAGGCGCTGCGGAACTCCAGGTCGGAGCCGACCGCTTCGATCTGGCGCAGCATCTCGCGCAGGTCGCCGGCGATGGTCACTTCTTCCACAGGATACGTCAGTTCGCCGTTCTCGATCCACAGGCCGGCCGCCCCGCGCGAGTAGTCGCCCGTCACAATATTGACACCGAAGCCGATCAGGTCGGTGACATAAAATCCATTCTTGAGGGACCGGATGATGGATTCGGGCGACGACGCTCCTGCCACCATGTAAAGATTTTTCGGACCCACCGAGGGCGCGCTGGCCACGCTGCGCGTAGCGTTGCCCGTGGTCTTCATATGCAACTTTCGCGCGGCGTAACAGTTCAAGAGGTAATGCTTCAGCACGCCGTTCTCAATCACCGCCGTGACGGAAGAAGGAATGCCTTCATCATCGAACGGCCGCGTGCCGAAGCCGCCGGGCCGCAGGCCGTCGTCGAGGACGGTGATATTGGAGCCGGCGACCTGCTCGCCCAGTTTGCCGGTCAGGAACGACGCGCTGCGGTAGATCGCATCGCCGCGCACCGCTTCGAAAAGGTGGCCGAGGAGCGAGCGCGCCGTTTCGGGATCAAACACCACTGGAACCCTG
Source organism: uncultured Acidobacteriota bacterium (assembly GCA_964533045.1). GTDB lineage: Bacteria > Acidobacteriota > Terriglobia > UBA7540 > UBA7540 > JACQNR01. The sequence goes on from CAZHKT010000155.1 coordinate 4,322, forward strand.
CAAGTGGAAATTTTGCGCGCTCCGAGTTTTCTCAGCACGCGCTCGGCCGCCTTGCGGCCCACTGCTTCGGGCGATTCGAGCGCGCCAGCGCGCCGCGCCACCGAATACCAGTAGTCGCGCTGCATGCCGCCGTCCTGCGCAATGGGCGCCACCGAGATGGCGCAATAGGAAGTCCGGAAACTCCCTGAGAAACCCAGCGAGTTGGCATAGGCTTTCGTCCCCCAGCTCGCGTCGTAGTACGCGCCCTCGGAATTCCGGATGCGCGGGTCGGTCGCCAGGGCCGCTTCCTCGGCGCGGCGCGCGGCGGCGATGCGGTCCTCGGTCGCGACTTGGGCGACATCATCGTGGTAGAGCGCCAGATCCCCCGCGAATTTGCCCATCAACTCCACGGGCGCCAGGCCGCTGGCAGGGTCTTCCGAAGTGGCGCGCGCCATGGCCAGCGTGCGCTCGGCCAGCCGACTGAGCGAGGCCGGCGAAAAGTCGCTCGAGTAGGCGGTGGCGCTGCGCGTCCCAGCAAACACCCGCAGGCCAAGCACCTTCGATGCGGCCTCCTTCAGACTCTCGATCTTGCCGAGGCGCACGACGGTCGAGAACTCCTCCGACTCGCGCACCACGACGTCCGCGGCGCTAGCACCGGAGCGGGTGGCGCGTTCAACCAGTTGCGTTGCGATGGATTCGAGAGAGTGATTAGACATGATTGAAAAAATGACCAGGGACGAAGGACCAGGGACGAGATAAGAACAGGGGTGAAGTTAGAAAGATGAAGGATGAAGTGAATGGGTTCCCGCTCAGTTTTCTCTTCCTAAACTTCATCCCGCAGCCTTCGTCCTTTTTCCTCTCACTCGTCACTGGAAGGACGCTCCGCCTTTCGGCGCCGTGCCTCCAACCGTGAGGTGGCTCAATTGGATGGTCGGTATGCCCACGCCCACCGGCACGCTCTGTCCGTCCTTGCCGCAGGTGCCGATGCCGGGATCGAGCTGCAAATCGTTTCCCACCGCCGTGACGCGGGTGAGCGCTGTCGGACCGTCGCCGATCAGCGTCGCCCCCTTGACCGGCGCGGTGACCTTGCCGTCTTCGATCAAATAGGCCTCGGAGGCGGAGAATACGAATTTGCCGTTGGTAATGTCCACCTGGCCGCCGCCGAACGACACCGCGTACAGGCCGCGCTTCACCGAGCGAATAATGTCCTGCGGATCGTCTTTCCCCGCCAGCATGTAGGTATTGGTCATGCGCGGCATGGGAATGTGCTCGTAACTCTCGCGGCGGCCGTTGCCCGTCAGTTTCGCCTTGGTCAGGGTCGAGCTGAGCCGGTCCTGAAGGTAGCCGGTCAGGATGCCGTTCTCGATGAGCACGGTCTGGTGGGTGGGGTTGCCCTCGTCGTCCACGTTCAGCGAACCGCGCCGGGAAGGAATGGTTCCATCATCCACCACCGTGCAGATTTCCGACGCCACGCGCTGCCCGATGCGCCCGCTGAAGGCCGAAATGCCCTTGCGGTTGAAGTCGGCCTCCAGGCCGTGGCCGATAGCTTCGTGCAGCAGAATGCCGGGCCAGCCCGGCCCCAGCACCACTTCCATTTCGCCCGCCGGAGCGTCCAGCGCGCCCAGTTGCACGATGGCTTGCCGGGCGGCTTCCCCGGCATGCCATTCCGGCGATTGGTTGCCCTGAAAGAATTCCAGCCCTACGCGCCCGCCGCCGCCGCTCGAACCCGACTGGCGCTTGCCGTTCTCTTCGGCGATGGTAAAAATCGAAAACCGCACCAGCGGCTGCCGATCGGTCACGACGCGACCGTCCGAAGCCGCGACGAGCACGTGGCGCACCTGGTCGGCGTAACTGGCCCGCACTTGCCGGATACGCGGGTCGTAAGCGCGCGCCGCCGCATCCCCCCGACGAACCAGGTCGAGCTTTTCGGCCAGTTCGTGGTCGGTGGATGGCGTGGCCACGGCGTAGAAATCGTGCGAGGTCTCCACCGTGCTCAGGCCCACGGTCGAGACGCGCGCCGGCCCGCTGGCGATGCGCGCCGCGATGCGCGCCGCCTTCAAGATCTTCTCCGGGCTCAGGTCGTCGGTGTAGGCGTAACCGGTTTGGTCACCCGAAGTCACGCGCACCCCGCAGCCGGTCGCGATGCCTTCCGTCGCCTGCTTGATCAGTGATTCGTCGAGCAGGATGGATGAGGTGGTGGTGTATTCGAAGTACAGATCGGCATAGTCGCCGCCCGCGTCCAGCGCCGCGGCAAGGTAGCGGGCAAGATCCGCCTCGGTGAGGCCGTAACGGTCGAAGAAGAATCGATCCTTTTGCGCCATGCGTCCCGAATGCGTGGAAGGTGCTTGAGTTTTGACAGTAACACGCCGCCTCAGGGGTGTCAATTTTCGGAGCACTGTCGCGGCGGTGTCCTCACCGCCGACTCTCCATACCCGCCGCGACAGGCTGGCACAACCCTGGCGGCTCCGGCTGCTTCTAAATCGATGTAGGGCCCAGCTGGGTGCCGCCAGGCGTCGGATCAGGGTATTCAGGTTGTGGGGAGGTGTCGATATGAAGTCAAAGGCCCTTATGGCTGTTGCTCTTGCGGGGGCATTGGCGCTTACAACCTCGCAAGCTCAGGCCGGCGCCGTGCGCTACGCGGGGAAGCAGATCGCCAAGGGTTCGACCGCCGTGGCCGGACTGGCCGCAAGCGGAGTTCATGCAGCGGGTGACGGCCTGGCGGCCGGAGGCAAAACTACCGGCGGCGCCCTCAAGCAGGGCGTGTCAGGCGTCGCCAAGGGGGCGAAGGCGACCCCGGGCCTGGCCGCGCGCGGCCTCAAAGGCGCGGGCAAAGGAATCGCCAAGGCCATCTGGTAAGTCATTGCCATTCCATGAGTTGGCGGGGGGGGAGGCAGTAAATAATCCTCCCCGCCAGCCCCTCGCTTTTCCTCTTGCCAATTGAGGCTACATATGTTCGACTACTTGCTGGGTCTAGGCGGCGGGGCCAGTTTGCTGGCGCGCAGCACGCCAGAAACCTCGGAACGAAGCCACGATATCGTTGAAAACAAAGGAACCGGGTTTAAGCCGCAGGGGCGGCCCTCGTGGCCTCCCGTTGGAGTGCGGCGCCTTGGGGCCACGTTGCTCTTCGGCGGAGCAGCGGGCAAAACATATATCAGGGGGCGAGTGGCAGCCCGCGGCGAAGCCGCCGCAGTGCAAACCGCGGCGCGCCAATGCACGAACCTTCGGAACGAAGCTGGGATGTTATTGAAAACACAGGAACGCGAAGAAGGCGGCTGGCGCGGCACGGCGCAGCTTCTCCCCTGGTGGCGTGGGCCCGGGGGTGCGGGCTAGGCTGTAACATTTCGTGTTGAAAATTGAGTTGGAAAGAGAGAGGGTATCTCCGGAAAACGTTTTCCTGCCGGCAAGAGCAGGAGGAAGGA
>CAZHKT010000156.1:0-7688 GCA_964533045.1 uncultured Acidobacteriota bacterium
CACCCCCGGCACCCTCACCAACACCACCACCCTGGTGCTCAAGGTGAACTGAGCGCATCGGGTCGAGGGCGGCTTGCGAGCCGCCCTACGATGCCCGCCGGACCAAAAACCAATTTGCGGCGGCGACCAGAAGCGTCGCGCCCATGATGGACACCGCCACACGGTCCATCCGCGTCGCCAGCGTCAGGGAGAAGAACAAGCCGGCAATCGCCATCCACTTCCCTGCCGGTAACCGCAACGCGCCCGGCTCGGCGATCTTCTTGCGCAACGGGATCAGGGCTCCGCAGGTCATGCCGTAAGTCAGCAGCCGGGCGACAGCGGAAAGCGTGACGTTCCACTTGAAGGTTCCCGCCAAGGCCAAACCCCAGACTAGCATCCCGAAAACCAGAACTGATAGGTAGGGTGTCCGGAAGCGCGGATGGACCCGCCCGAACAGCGACGGAAAGTCCTTCAGCGAAGCGAGCGCGTATGTCAGCCGCGGGACATTCAGCATCATGGCGCTCAGGTATCCGTAAATCGAGACCAAGGCGCCGATAGCGATGAACACGGCTCCCCAGCGGCCCACCAGAACTCCCGCGGCATCGGCCAGCGGCCGCGGGGAATGTTCCGGCTGGGCCAGGCCCGCTTGCACGCCTACCTGAACCAGAACGTAGAGCACCAGCATGACCAGGAAAGCAACGAGCAGGGCGAAGGGCACGTCCCGCCTGGGCGCTTTCGCCTCGCCCATCGGAAACAGGCCGACCTCGAAGCCTCCGAAGGCGTAAACCGTTACCAGGATGGCGTCCATCCAGGCATTCAGCGACGAGGAGGAGAGCATTTCACCGGGCGGGAGAGAAATGGTCGAAAGTCCGTCACGGAAGAAGACCAGGCCCAGCAGCGCCGCGAAGGTCAATGGCGCCAGCTTGGCAATGACTAAAATGTTGCTCATGCGCGCGCCGGACGTCACTCCCCGGTAGTTGATAGCCGCCGGAAGAACCAGCACCATCGTGATGGCCAAAAACCGACCCCCGCCGTGCGCAGCAGCAGGCCAGAACTCCGCCAGGTAGACTGCAAAAAGATTGGTGTTGGCCGCGGCCGCCGTCAGCCGGACCAGCCAGGCCACCCAGGCAATCTGGATTCCGGCAAACCGCCCGAAGGCTTCCCGCGCGTACAGGTAAGGGCCGCCCGCCTCTCGGAACTGCGATCCGACCTCGGCGAAGCAGGCCATGATGACCGCCATGCCCACAGCGCCCAGCAAATAGGCCAGCGGTCCTGCACGTCCCACGTGTTCCGACACCAGCGCGGGCAAGCCAAAAATGCCGCTTCCGATCGCCGAGTTCAGCACCAGACCGGCGAGCGTCCAACGCCCGATGGCCCGCACCAAACCGCTTTGGGATTCCAGGCCCGCCATGTTGGGTGATGCAGGATACGCGGGAGTCGGGGAAGGTTACAAGCATCATCCTCGCGGCGCGCCATCCACGGTAGAATGGCTGCGAGAGATTCGGACCTCCGGGGGGCAAGATATGCAGCGAAGACTTCGGACCGTTTTGGCAGCACTGGTGTGGCTCAGCGCCGCCTCGAACCTCCTCATGGCCCAAACGCGCCCGCGCGCCCGCGACCTCGGCGTTCCCTTCCCCGGCACGCCCGGCCCGCTCAACGCCATCACGGACGTGCGCGGCGTCGAAGTCGGCTTCACCACGCTGATTTCTGGAGAAGGCAAACTGCTTGCGGGCAGGGGCCCGGTTCGCACCGGCGTCACCGCCATTCTGCCGCGCGGCAAGGCTTCCTCACATGATCCGGTCTTTGCGGGATGGTTTTCACAGAACGGCAACGGCGAGATGACCGGTACGACCTGGGTCGAGGAATCCGGCTTTCTCGAAGGTCCGGTCATGATCACCAACACGCACAGCATCGGCGCGGTACACGAAGGCACCATCGCGTGGCGCGTCCAGCACGGCGCGGCGGACGCTTCCGGCTACTGGTGGTCGAACCCGGTGGTGGCCGAAACCTACGACGGCCACTTGAACGACATCAATGGATTTCATGTCCGGCCCGAACATGCGCAGCAGGCTCTCGATGATGCCAGGCCCGGCCCCGTCGCCGAGGGCAATGTGGGCGGCGGCACGGGCATGATCTGTTACGAGTTCAAGGGGGGCACGGGCACCGCCTCGCGCCGGCTGGAAACGAAGTTCGGCGGCTACACAGTGGGCGTGCTGGTGCAGTGCAACTGCGGCGCGCGCAAGCAGTTGACCATTGCAGGAGTTCCCGTCGGTCGTGAGATTCCGGAGCATCCCGCCTATGGCGACGAAGGCTCCATCATCATCGTGGTGGCCACCGACGCGCCGCTGCTGCCCCATCAACTCAAGCGCCTGGCACGCCGTGCCACGATGGGGCTGGCGCGCACGGGCAGCACGTCGGGCAACGGTTCAGGCGACATCTTCATCGCTTTCTCGACGGCGAACGGCGGGGTCTGGGGCGCAAAGGGTCTGGGCAGCGCCCAGTTCGTGCCCAACGCCGACATGAATCCCCTCTTCGATGCCACGGTCGAAGCCACCGAAGAGGCCATCGTCAACGCCATGGTGGCCGCACGAACCATGACCGGCGCGGACAATCACACCGCCATCGAGCTTCCGCACCATCGGTTGCGCGATGTGCTGAAGAAGTACAACCGCTTGAGCCCGGGGAATTAGGACTCGGGGCCGAAACTAAGTCGCGGTGGCGCTCATCCCATCGGCGGGGCTTACCCGACTCATTCCATTGCCGCACAGGAGACAGGACATGGCTGACAACGGATTTCGACTGGTGGCGACCGCGGGCAGTGTGCGCCCCGGGAACTTCAGCTCAAAGGCGCTGGCGCTCACGGTGGACGAACTCCGCAAGCGCGGCGTGGAGACCGACGTGATTGATCTCGCGGCGGTGCAACTATCGCAGCCCGGGTTGGCTCCAACCGAAGACGCGCTCAGGATTCGGAACCTCATCTCCGCCTCGGCAGGAGTGATCCTGGCGACTCCCGAGTATCACGGCAGCTACAGCAGCATCATCAAGCAGTTCATCGAGAATCTCGGCTTCCCTTCCGTGCTGGCGGGGAAGCCGGTCGCTCTCTTGGGCGTGGCCGCGGGACAGATTGGCGCCATCAAAGCGTTGGAACATCTGCGCGGGGTCTGCTCGCATGTCGGCGCCGTGGTCATGCCCGCCGTGGTTTCCGTGGCGGGAGTCCGAAAGCTCTTCGACGAGAGCGGGCGCTGCCTCGACCCTGCAACGGAGAAGAACCTTCGCGGCCTCGCTACCAACCTGCTCGACTACCTCCACCATAACGTCTGCGCGCGCGTAGCCATGGAAGAGTTCGTGCGAAGCGGCTCGACCGAGTGGATGAAGCACTGGGCGGGGTCGGGATCGTCCGACACGGCCAGGCTGTAAAGCAATTCGCTGCCCCCCCGGTGGCCGGGAGGGACCCCGGCCTGGGGGGGATTTTCGGGGGGCGGCGTGCACGACTTGCGCAATTCGATATAGCGCAGCGCCTTTTCTCCGGCCTTGCGGATTTCCGAATAAATGCGGCGAAAGCCGCAGGGCTGGAGAGCGAGCCCTGCGCTACAGCCTCCGCCCCAGGGCTGGAGAGCGGGCCTTGCGGTACAACCTCCGCCCCAGGCTCGTACCAATCTACTTCACCCATTCCAGTTGCAGGCGCAGTTCGCGGGTGGATGTTCCCGCGCTGGAGGCCGCTTCGGGCGTCCACGCAGCGACACGATAGCTCTTTCCATCCTGACCGGCAGCAACCAATTCAACGTGCTCGGGGACAAACCACACGCCCTCGTCGGGCGCGGCAAGGGTCACGCGAAGCGGGCGCGTGCGGGGCGGCTCTGGAAGTGTAAACGTTCCCCGGGCGGCGGTGATTTCGCCCACGCGTTTGCCATCCACCAGAACGGCCACGGCACCCGGGTCACCGACCTGCGTGCCTTCGACGAAGAGCCGATACGCGCTCACGCTCGCACGCGCAGGCGCCTTTTCACCTGCGGGGGGCTCCAAAGCCGGCACCGGGAAAAGCCGCTCTCGCAGCATGGCCAGACGCGGCTCGTCTTTATCATCGAAGGCGGGCTCCGTGCCTTTCCCCACAACCACAACGGACACGCTGCCATGCTCCTTAAAAACGACGAGGGCTTGGCCGCGGACCGAGGTCACTGAAGCCCGGTAGGGCGGGCCTTCGGCGCGATAGACGTGCGCCCACCTTAATGCCGCCGCGTCAGAAACGTTCAGTGTCAGCGTGACATGTTCTGTAGCCCGCACGCGCCGCGACAGGAAACGGACCCGCGAGGTGACGGGGGCGACGTAATGTTTCTCGCCGTTCACAAACAGGTTCACGTCATTGGCGCCGGTCACCGCGACAGGGTGTGGCCGAAGCACTTGGTCTTTGCCGATGAGCGTGGAAAAGAGCGGCGCGAAGATCTCCAGCGTGTCGGCGGCGCGCGCGTCGGGCTCCTGCTGGCAGATGGGGAAATCGTGCGCGATCATTTGAGGAAACACCGCGAATTGCAACCGCCGCTTTAATTGAGACTCAAACAAAAACAGGTCGCCATGATACGGCTTGCGCCAGTGCCACGCCGAGACGGGCCGATAGGGCGTCAGGTAGCCGAGGGCGGGCGGATAATCGTTCTCGTGGCAGAAGCCGTCCACATCGCGCAGCACTTCCACGCGGTAGAACTGGTTGATGTAGACCCGCTTCCCTGCCGCGTGATTCAGCCGGCAGACTTCCTGCACCGCGCCCGCGATGGGCAGCGCCATGTTTTGGGCGGGCTTGCCGCCCACCATGGTCAGATCGTCCGAGTGGCCATAATCGAGGATGCTGGCCCAGTCCATGCGGTCAATCAGAAAGCCTTCGATCTCGGGCAGCCGCGCCAGGTGGCGCTTGACCTGCTCCACCAGGTGCGGGAAAAACGAGTATCGCTTGTCGGCATTCAACACCTTGCAGCCTTCCCAGGATGGGATGTCGTTGCCGCCGGCGTCCTTCACCAGCGCGTCGCGTAAGCGCGCGTTGCGCCATTCCTCGATCTCGGGCGAATCGCCATGCAGGTTTCGCCCGGCATAAGAACCCGGGCCGCCGTACTCATCCACGTTGAAAAAGGCGAAGACGCGAATGCCGTTCGAGTTCATCTCGCGAATGAAGCTGCGAATCTTTTCATCGCTCATCTTCTGGCCCCGCCGCCACCAGTTAGCGAAGGTGTATGGCATCCACTCGGTCTCCGGCGGTAGGTATTCGCCCACGTGCGTGAACCAGAAGCTCGACCAAAGGTAGCGAACGCGCTGCCGCGCCATCTCGTCGTAAGGCGGATGATCTTCGATGGGATCGTAATAGAACGCGCCTTCCAGCCCGTTGCGCGGCATGGGGGGCCGGAAGTAGCTGGGGAAATCGTCGCTGTAAGCCTCCATGACGGCGCGGTAGTCGGCGGCGTGAGAGTAGAACAGAATTCGAAGTGGTGAAGGCTTCCCACCTCCCATGCCGCGGTGGCCGAGTGTCATTCGCAGAATCGTTGCGTCTCTCCACTCGAACTGCAAATGAGGAATGTTGGAATCGGGCGGCAGCGCGATGGTGAGCGCGCTGTCCGTTTTGGGATCGAACACGCTGACCAGCGGCAGCACGTACGAGGTGCCATCGAACATACCGAAGTGCGCGTACTCCGGCGGTTTGAAGGTCGGCCGGGCCGCGACATCCATCACGCCTCGGTTGCTGGGCGTGAAGATTTGGGAATCCACATGAAGAATGGGCAGGTCGATGGTCACTTCATGGCCCGCGCGCGGCCCGTCTCCCTCGAACTGCAAATCCCACGCCAGGCCCCCGGGCCGCGAACTCCAGCGCTGCACGGCGCGCAGGGGGAGCGGCGCAAGCCGCGCCTGAATCGCCAGCGAATCCCTGCCGGCGGCGGTGCGGACCTCGGTCAAGCCAGCCGCTGCCCGTGTCACTTCGTTCCGCACCTGAAACTGCAGCGGCCCGTGCAACCACGACCGCCGCCCTTCGCGCGCGGCCGTGCTGAGTTGCGCTGGCAGGCCGGAGGCAAGGTCCACGGCCACGCGCAGACCGCCGCCCTCCAGCCGCCTGGTTTCGCCGCCGCGCTTCGTCTGTTTCGATGGCGCCATTGCTGCCGGCGCGGAGGGCGCCGGCAGGGGAAAGTCCGCTTCGTAAACCGCGTATCCGCCGGGGTCGATCGCCGTGACACGCAGGCGATGGGCGCCTCCGGGAATCTCCAGGTTCAGGGGAAACTGAAAGGACGTTCCCGGAGCGACGCGAAAAGCTTCCCGCCCGCTCGCCAGGATTTCCCTTCCTCTCCGCAATTCCCACTGGAACGCGTAGCCGTCGAGGTTCATGAATTTGTAGAAATTCGTGACCTTGAGCATGACATGCCACTGGTTGCCGGCGACAACCGATTCCTGGAGCGCCATCTGAATGGGCGCGTACGCCTCGCGCACGTGCCGAAACAGCGGATTGTCTGGCCGCAACGCGCGTTGCTCCCAGCAGCAGATCAGCCCGCCCGCCACATAGAAGTACCGGTCGCGAATCAAGCTCCATTCCTGCTGAAGGCGGCGCCCCCAGGGTTGCGCCAGGTCAGGGTCGGGGGTCGGGCGGAGGGCTTCGGGCACGCCGTGGTACTCACCGAAAAGCACCGGCGTCGGATTGATCTCCCGGAATTCCGGGTGGGACATGGGATCGTAATGGAGATCGGTGATGGTGGTGCCCTGTTCGTCCTTGTTCGCAACGCTCTGGCAGATCGCCACGGGACGCGAGGGGTCCTCCCTGGCGAACCATCGGGCCGCCGTCGTTTCGTCCGCCAAGGCCGTCCGAGGCCGGCTCCCCGCGCCTACATGCCAAAGGATGACGCTGGGATGATTGTGGTGCGTCGCGTAGACGGCCGTCGCGGGCTCGGCGGAAGGAACATCCGCGATCACGTAAATCCCGTGCCGGTCGCAGAGATCCAGCAACTTCTCATCCAGTGAAAAGCCGCGCCCGCGCAGGGCGTTGACGTTGGATTCTTTCAGGAATCGAATCGAGCGAACGAAATCGGATTCCTGAACTCTATCCGACCGCGTCGTCACCACGCCGCGAATCTCGATGGGAACGCCATTCACCAGCAAGCGCATCCCTTTCACTTCCACTTTGCGAAAGCCGACAGGCAGCCGTGCTTCCTGAATAACCCTGCCGCCGCTCGTCAGGCGCAGCGCCAGGGTGTAGAGGTAGGGCGTTTCCGCGGTCCACTTGCGCGGGTTGGAAACCCCGGCTCGCACCTGGACTTGGCGAACGCCATCACCAGCCGGCCTCACTTCGGAATGCAGCCCCTCAAGCGGCGCTTGGCGGCCCGAATCGTCGAGCAGGACCGCCTCGATGGCGATTTCATCGGCGGCGCCCGCACGGCCGGCGCCGAGATTCCACTCTACATTCAGCTCGGCGTGGCGATAGACGGGATCCAGTTCCGTGCGGATCGCAGGACCTTCGATGCGAGTCGATTGCCCGCAGAGAGAGAACGATGTGGCCAAGAATGCAAGCAGCAGATTCGGTACTCCCGCGCTCCTTGTTCGGTGCATCATGCGGCTCCGGTGCTGGGTCTGGGACCTCAGGCGTCCCCCCTGCGTCCCTTCAGAAAAGAGGCGGGCAAGGTACCCCCTCTCCCAGGCTAGTGTTGTGTAACATAAATACGTTGACTAATTAGGGCGACCCTGATATGCTT
>CAZHKT010000157.1:0-7643 GCA_964533045.1 uncultured Acidobacteriota bacterium
CAGTGGTGCCGATCGGAATCCGGTTCTCGCGCGCCTCCGACATTTTCTCGACCAGGCGGTGAAAGGGGAAAATCACATGCGCGCGATTGCTGATGCGCAGGTGCCTGGCGACATCGATGCCGGCCGCCTCCAGCGCGGCCATCTCCTCGGCCAGCGCCTCCAGATCCACCACAACGCCGTTGCCGATCACGGCCGTTACGCCCGGCCGCAGAATTCCGCTCGGGATCAGCTTCAACACGAATTTCTGGGGTCCGATGTAGACCGTGTGTCCGGCGTTATGGCCGCCCTGGTACCGCACCACGACGTCGAAATGCCCGGCCAGCAGGTCGACCACTTTGCCTTTTCCCTCGTCGCCCCACTGCGCGCCGAGGACGATTACGTTACTCAAGGAAGGTTTCCGCTCCAGTGGACCATTGTAGCAATCATGCGTTACAGCCCCATCCCGCCCCGCCCGGAAAGCTCTCACGACTCGGTCCTGCGCCTTCGCGCGGCCCTCGACCGGTGCACCTGCTCCCGCGGTCCGGCCCCGTCAGGCTGTTATCCTGTTAAGAAATTGATGCTCCGCGTTCGTTTCGCCCCGTCGCCCACGGGGTATCTCCACATCGGCAGCGCCAGGACCTTCATCTTCAACTGGCTCTATGCCCGCCACAACGGCGGGACCATGATCTTGCGCATCGACGACACCGACGTGGAACGGAACACCGAGGAGTCGCTTGCTTCCATCTTCGACGGCCTCCAGTGGCTGGATTTGAATTGGGATGAGTTCTACCGCCAGTCCGAGCGCGGCGCACTGCACCACACGTTGGCCCATGAAATCCTGGCCAAGGACATGGCCTACCGCGACTTCACTCCGGCGCATGCCGGCGGTGAGGAGGAGATTCCCCGCGCGGGAGGACCGTGGCTGTTCAATCCCGGCATGCGCGAGCTTTCCCGCGAGGAAAGTGACCGCCGGGCCGCCGCGGGCGAGCCGTTTGTGGTGCGCTACCGCGTGCCGCGTGAATCACGCGCGTGCGTGGAGTTCGAAGATCTGGTCTACGGGCCCCAATCGAAAGCCACCGCCGACATCGAGGACTTCGCGCTCTTGCGCAGCACCGGCGTGCCAACCTATCACATGGCCTCCTGCGCCGACGACGCCGATCTGCGCATCAGTCACATCATTCGCGGCCAGGATCACCTGACGAATACCTTCAAGCATCTGCTGATCTTCGAGGCGCTGGGGGTCGAGCCGCCCAAGTTCGCGCACCTGCCTTTGCTCATTGCGCCCGATGGCAGCAAGCTGTCGAAGCGCAAGCACGGTCCGGTGGTCAGCCTCACCACCTACCGCGACGCCGGATTCCTGCCGCATGCGTTCGTGAACTTCGTGTGCCTGCTCGGCTGGTCGCCCAAGGATAACCGCGAATTGATGACGCGCCAGGAGCTGATTCAGGCGTTCTCCCTGGAAGGCGTGAACCGCGCCAACGCCACGGTGAATTTCAGCCAGCAAGACCCCTTCGATCCCAAGGCCGTCTGGCTGAACGCCGAATACATCCGTACGATGCCCCTGGATGCGCTCGCCGCGGCGCTGCTGCCGTTTGTGCAAGCGGCGGGGTTCCGGGCGGACGCGGCAAAAATAGCGAAAGTAGCGCCGCTGGTGCGCGAGCGTATCCGGCTGCTGCGCGATGTCGCCACCGTGGGCGACTTCTTCTTCGTGGAACGTCTCGCGCCCTATGACAGCGCCGAGCTGATCCCGCAAAAGGGCGACGCCGCGATGGCTTCCGCGGTCCTCGAAAAGGCGGCTGAGGTGCTGACCGCCGCCGTATTTACTCCTGACGCTCTCGAGGCGGCCTTGCGGGCGGCGGCGGAAAGTTTGAAGATCAAGGCCGGGCAGATGTTCCAGCCGGTTCGCGTGGCCGTGTGCGGGCGCAAGAACGCCCCGCCGCTGTTTCAGACCCTGGAAGTGCTGGGGCGCGAGGTCTGTCTGGAGCGCATCGCCGGCGCCCAGCGGCTCCTGAAGGTTCAAGTATGACCACTCCCAAAGACAGTCCGGATGCGGGCGCGCCGGCGCAGTCCAATTTCATCCGCGACATCATTCTCAACGATCTCGCCACCGGCAAGCACGGGGGGCGTGTGCATACACGCTTTCCGCCGGAACCAAATGGCTATTTGCACATCGGCCACGCCAAGTCCATCAACATCAACTTCGGACTGGCCGAGGAATTCAACGGCCTCTGCAACCTGCGCTTCGATGACACGAATCCGTCGAAAGAGGAAGCCGAGTACGTCGAGTCCATCATCGAAGACGTTCGCTGGTTGGGAGGCGATTTCGGAGACCGCCTGTATTACGCCTCCGATTACTTCGAGCAGCTTTACGAATGGGCGGTGCTGCTGATCGAGAAGGGCAAGGCCTACGTCTGCGACCTCTCCGCCGAGCAGGTCCGCCAAACCCGCGGAACGCTTACCGAACCCGGCCAGGAGAGCCCGTACCGCAACCGCTCCATCAGCGAAAATCTTGAACTGTTCACCCGCATGCGCGCGGGCGATTTTCCGGACGGTTCGCGCACGCTGCGCGCCAAGATTGACATGGCCTCGCCGAATCTCAACATGCGTGACCCCGTGATGTACCGCATCCTGCGCGCGCATCACCATCGCACCGGCGACGCCTGGTGCATCTACCCGATGTATGACTTCGCGCACGGGCAATGTGATTCCATCGAGCGCATCACGCACTCCATCTGCACCCTGGAATTCGAGGACCATCGGCCGCTCTACGACTGGTTCATTCGCGAGCTCGGCATCTATGCTCCGCAACAGATCGAGTTCGACCGGCTCAATCTCACCTACACCCTGCTGAGCAAGCGCAAACTGCTGCGGCTGGTGCAGGAGAAGTACGTTTCCGGCTGGGACGACCCGCGCATGCCCACCATCAGCGGAATGCGCCGGCGCGGCTATACGCCGGAGGCGATCCGCGCCTTCTGCAAGCGCGTCGGTGTTTCCAAGACCAACGGGACCACGCAGCTCCAGTTGCTCGAATACCACGTGCGCGAGGATCTGAACCGCCGCGCGAAACGCGTCATGGCCGTGCTCGACCCGCTGCGCGTGGTGATCGACAATTATCCGGAAGGCCAGGTGGAACCGATGGAAGCCGTCAACAATCCCGAAGACCCAAGCGCGGGAACGCGCACGGTGCCGTTCTCCAAGGTGCTCTACATTGAACAGGACGATTTCCGGGAGGACCCGCCCAAACAATACTTCCGCCTGTCGCCGGGCCGGGAAGTGCGCCTGCGCTACGGCTATTTCATCACTTGCACCGGCGTCGTGAAAGACGCCGCGGGCAACCTCGTCGAGCTCCATTGCACCTACGATCCGGCTACGCGGGGCGGCAACGCTCCCGACGGACGCAAGGTCAAATCGACCATTCACTGGGTTTCGGCCGCACACGCGGTGGACGCGGAAGTGCGTCTCTACGATACTCTGTTCACGCGCGAGAATCCGGATGAGACCGAGGAAGGCAAGGATTTCATCTCGAATTTGAATCCAAATTCGCTGGTGGTGAAGAAAGCCTGCAAGCTTGAGCCCAGTCTGGCCGCGGCCAAACCCGGCGATCTGTATCAGTTCGAGAGGCTCGGCTACTTCGCGCCGGATCTCGACAGCAGGCCCGGAGCGCTGGTCTTCAACCGCACCGTGGCGCTGCGCGATACGTGGGCCAAAATCGAGGCGAAATCGAACTAACAACGCATGGCGATACTGGGATTAGGCGGAATACTCGGGGACGCGGCCTGCGCCGTGTTGCACAACGGCGAGCTGAAAGCCGCCATCGAAGAAAACAAGCTGACGCGCGGCTGGCATCCCGGCGGGATTCCCCAAGCATCGGTGGCGGAATGTCTGCGGCTGGCCGGCATCACCGCCGATCAAGTGAGCTCGGTCGCCATCGCCCGGCCCTTCGCGCGGGGGCCGGAATCGCATCTGCATATCGCTTTGCGTGAGCGGTTTCCCAAAGCCGAGATGGTCCTGGTGGAGCATCATCAGGCGCACGCCGCCTCGGCCTTCTTTGCCTCGCCCTTCGAAGAAGCCGTGATCCTGACGCTCGATCACGCCGGCGATTTCCGCTGCGGCGCGCGCTGGCATGGCTCCGGAACCCAGATCCAGGTGGAGCGCGAATGGTATTACCCCGATTCGCTGGGCCGCCTCTACGGGGCCGTGACCGAATTGCTTGGCTACCGCGCCGGAGCAGAGGAGCACAAGGTCCAATGGCTTTCGACTTCGGGCGACGAGCGCTACGCCGCCCACTTCCGCCGGCTGATCTCCGACGCCGCGCGCTTCGATGCGTCGTACTTCGACGCCAGCCGCCAGTCGGGCGGCGGCTTCAGCCAGAAGTTCTTCGATGCGCTGGAGCTGACCAGGCCCGTGCCCGCATCCAGCGCGCCCGCGATCGCGCGTGGCCTGCAAAAGACCGTGGAAGAAACCGTGGAAGCCATGGCCGGCGAGGGCGAGAACCTGTGTCTGGCGGGCGGACTGTTCCTGAACGTCCTCTTGGTCCAGCACCTGGAACGCTGCGGGCGGTGGAAGAAGGTCTTCGTGCAGCCCGCTGCGGGCAACGCCGGAACCGCCATCGGCGCCGTCTATCACGTCTGGCACCAGGTGCGGCGTCACGCGCGACGGCCCGAATTCGCGCCGTCGCTGTTTCTCGGTCCTAGCTACGGGCCCGAGGAAATCAAGCAAGTCCTGGAGAACTGCAAGCTGCGCTTCCGCTTCCTGCGCTCGCAAGACGAAATGCTGGAGATGGCCGTCCGCATGCTCGGCGAGCACAAGATCCTCGCCTGGATGCACGGGCGCATGGAGTTCGGCCCGCGCGCGCTGGGAAACCGCAGCATTCTGGCATCGCCGCTGGATCCCTACTCGACCGAGAATCTCAACGTCTACATCAAGCATCGCGAGCCGTTCCGCAAATTCGCCGCCTCCGTGCCCGCCGAGCTCGCCTCCAAATTCTTCGACGCCGGGCCCAACGCTCGCAACCTGGCGACCGTCAGCCGTGTGCGTCCCGAGCACAAGAAAACCTTCGCCGCGGCAATTCTGGGCCAAGACATGATTCGCGCGCACGTCGTCGCGGAGGCGGACAATCCCCTCTATCACCGCCTGCTGCACGAGGCCGGCAAGGCCACCGGGCTGCCCGTGCTCTACAACACCAGCTTCAACCTGTTCGGCGATCCCCTGGTTTCGACCCCGCGCGACGCCGTGCGGAGCTTTTACTCCTCCGGCATCGACGCAATGTTCGTGGGGAATTTTCTGCTGGAGAAGTAGTCCCGCGCACGATAAAGCCAAAGTCATCATCAGCGCGAGCGCGGGTGCTCCACCGATTCAGCCCCCTGGCTTCTGACTCCCTCAGTTTCGCGGGCCACCGAACATGTGTTCAATGTCGCGGTTGTTTTCCTGGCAGATGTACTCGTACATCTCTTCGTCCGCCTGCCAGGTGAGATACCATCCTCCCGTCCACGGCGCCGTGTAGGCGCCGGGATCGTCGATGGTGGCCTCGTAGCGGATGGTGTCGTGATCGGTGCGCGTGAAGCGCTCGATCAGATGCAATTCCCGCGTGTGGGGAATGCCTTCCCGGGTGAGCCAGAATTTTTCGTTGAAGCCGATGGTGTCGATGACCAGCGTATCGCCTTCCCAATGACCGACAGAGTGGCCGGAGAAACTTGGTTCGAGATTGGCGGGATGCGCGCGGCCGTCCATGTACACGATGCGCCAGGTGTGCGGTCCGCCGACGCCCAAAATGTACATCACTCGCTCTTCCGGAACCTCGATGAATTCGGTGCCATAAGGCGTGTGGAACATGCGCGGGCCGCCGGAGGCTTTGCAGCGCACGTGCGGATCGTCCTTGGTCGTCTCCGCCTGCCGGTAGTTGTACAGCGCGCGCGCCCAGGGCTGGAAGGGTACATCGGCGATCTTGAGGTTCGTGGGCAGATACATGCTCGGATTATCGAGCCCGCCGGGAGGATTGGTCGCCAGCGTGGCGCCGGCGTTGCCCTCCCACACGCCTGTTTCGCCGGGCATGGGGCCAAGGTTTACGCGTCCGTCGGAGTGGCGCGGAGTCGGCCTGGCGGGCCCGCGGTTCTTCCCTTTGTTCTTGCCGGTGTTGGACAGGCGCCCGGCGTTGAGGCCCGTGTCGCCCACCTCCTGCTGGGCCAGCAGTCCGGCGGTCAGACACAAGCCGAAGGCGGCACACACAAACACGCGCTTGCTGGACACGTTACTGCTTCGCGTTCTCGCTGGAGGCCGCACCCAGGCGCTTGCCCGTCGCGGCCATCGTGACGGTGCGGGCGTTCACTTGCTTGCTGCCGTCCTTGGCAAGCGAGCCGTTCACGATCACCTCATCGCCGAACTTCATCGTGTTCTTGGTCCAGCCGCTGCGCTGCAGGCCCGCCGGAGGACCCATTTCGCAAGCCCAGTTGACGACCTTGCCGGCCTCGTCTTCCACGTCGATGTAGAAATAGACGTGCGGGTTCATCCATTCGACTTTGGTAACCACGCCCCTCAGCGTCACGGGCTTGTTCGCGTCGTACTCGGCGGCGAAGGAATGATGCGCCCCAGCGGGCGTCCCCATCGCGGCCATCAGAACCATGGCGACGAAAGCTGCGGAGAGAGGTTTCATAGCGCTCCTTATTTCACATGCTCCAGCTCGCGGTTGTAATCATCGCAAAAATACTCATCCCATTCATCCGCCGCGATCCACTGCAGCGTCCAGCTCCCGGTCCAGGGCCGGGTATAGGCGCCCGGATCATCCACCGTCACCTCATATCTTAACGTGTCGTAATCGGGCCGGGAGATGCGCTCGGTCAGACGCAGACTCTCGGTGTGCGGCAAGCCCCCGTTGGAGAACCAAAACCGCTCGACATAGCCGTGGCTTTGAATCGCCAGAACCCCGCCGTCCCAGTGGCCGGCCGAATAGCCGAAAAACGTTCCGGTGAGATCCTCCGGCGCGGGCAGCGCGCGGCCGTCCAGGTGGATCAGGCGCCAGTTGCGATTGCCGCCCCGTGACAGCACGAACACCCGCTGCCGCGCGGGTTCCTCCAAAAACTGCACGCCATACGGGGCGTGAAACTGGCGCGGGCCGCCGGGAGGCAGACAGGATGTCATCGGGTCATCCTTCAGAAAGTTGCGTTGCCGGTACAGATACAGAGCCTTGGCCCAGGGCTGGAAGGGCGCAACGTTGCCGGCGTCGGCGAGGTTTGCGAGAATTCCTTCGGCGTTCATGCGAATGTTGCCGGCCGAGGCCTCGTACAGCGCCGGACGGCTCGGATTCGCCCAGTATCCGAATTGGCCTGGCTCGGCGCCCAGGCGCGGATGGCCATCGGGCCAGCGCGGCGTGGCCTTGCCGCTTTGCTTGGCGCGGATGGCCACCGCGGCGCGCTCGCTGAAGCGGCGGTTGCCGATGAACAGCGTCTTGCCGTGCGCCTTGCGGCTGCCCTCGCGCGCGGGGCTGGCGTTGATGGAAACCGTATCGCCCACTTTGAGCGTGTCCTGCGTCCAGCCGGCGCGTTTCAACTCCATGCGGCTGGCGAACTCAACTTCCCACAATACCCCGTTGGCTTCGAGAAAAACCCACACGTGCGGATTCGACCAGTCGAATTTCGTCACCGTTCCGTTCAGTGTGATGGTGTTGCGTT
>CAZHKT010000158.1:0-7487 GCA_964533045.1 uncultured Acidobacteriota bacterium
CTCGGACAATCCAGATTCAGCGGATTCCCCGTGAAATTCACCGCCGGACCCACCGTCAGGGCCGGCACACCCAGGCCCGTTCCCGTTAGAGTGACAAGGTCGGGGCTGGTGGGGGCGTCGGTGGCAACCTTCAGAGAGCCGGAGCGCGTTCCCACCGCGGTGGGCAGGAATTTGATTTCGAGAGTGCAGTCCTGGCCGGGCGAGAGCGTCAGGAAGGTGCAGGTGTCGAGCGTCAGGAGGAAATCGCCGGTGACGAGGATGCTGTTGATGGTGAGCGGAACGGTGCCGCTGTTGGAGACGGTCACCGTCTGGGGCGCGCTGGAAGTGTTCAGATTCTGCGACCCGAAATCGATGCTGGACGGGGAAAGGAGAACCATCGGCACGGCGCCGGCGCCCGTCAGGCTGACCACGTGCGGGGTACCGACGGCATCCGTGGCGAGGCTGAGTGTGCCGTTGCGGACGCCGGTCGCCGTCGGATGGAAAGCCACGTCCACCTGACAGACCTGCTCGGGCGGGCGCGGGCTGAAGGTGGTGCAGTTCTCAAACGTCACCTCGTAGTCGCCGGAAGTCCCAGCCGTCGTGATGTTGAGGTTGCTGGTATTGCTGGCGTTGGTCAGCAAGACGGATTGAGAGGTGCTGACCGTTCCCACGGTCTGATCGGCAAATGCCAGACTGGTAGTGCTGAGCAGTGCCGCCGTGTTGAGCAGAATGGCCATCGAGCCGGCCACGGCGAGATCGGGCTTGCCATCGCCATTAAAATCCGCCGCAGCGATGCCGCGCGTGATGGCCGGGGTTGGGAAGGTGCGCTGCTGGCCAAAGATCCCCGCCCCTCCTCCCAGGAAAGCGGTGATGAAGCTGCTGGTCTCGCTGGCGACGGCGATATCGAATCGGCCGTCGGTGTTGAAGTCGGCCGCCACCACGGCCCGAGCTCCGGGCACCGCATAAGATGTCCGCGTGGGGAAAGCGCCGGCGCCGTCGTTGGTAAAGATGCTAACTGTGTTGTCGCCCACCTCGGCCGCCACGATGTCGAGGAAGCCGTCACTGGTAAAATCGGCGATGCCCATGGCGCCGTTGGGGAAGCTGCCCGTGGCATAGTTGGCAGCGGGCTGGAAAGAGCCGTCGCCCACGCCCTTCAAGATGGAGATGGAGCCGATATTGTTCAGGGTGGCGAGATCCAGTTCGCCGTCATTGTTGAAATCCCGCGCCGCAACGGACGCAGGATTGAGAGGTACCGTGTAGCTGACCGGAGCCGTGAAGTTGCCGTTGCCGGTCCCGACCAAGACGGACACGCTCGTTCCATTTCCACCGCCGCCCTCGATAACAGCCAGGTCGGTAATCTGGTCGTGGTTGAAATCCCCTGCCGCCACGCCATTGGGGCCGTCAAAAGTTCCCAGAGAAACGGGGGGCTGGAAAGTCCCGTCGCCGATTCCTGCCAGGAGCGCCACGGACCCCGCCGTGCAATCCACCGAGCACGCCTGGTTCGCGACCAGCAGGTCGGGCTTTCCGTCGCCGTTTACTTCCGCGATGGTGATGCTATGCGGATTGAGGCCGGTGGCGTAATTCACACCTGCCGCGAAGGATCCGTCGCCCCCGCCGAGATACACGGTTACGTTTCCCGAGCTGTAGTTTGCGACCACCACATCGGCCTGGCTATCCAGATTGAGGTCTCCCGTCGCGACAGAGAATGGCGTGGTTCCGCTCGTGTAGGAGGCGGGAGGCGTGAACGCCACGAAGGCGTTAAAGGACGTGATGGATCCCGTCCCATCCAGGCTGATGGTGTGGGGGCTGCCGGGCGCGTCGTCGGTGATAGCGACGTGGGCTGTCCGGGCCAGCGGCGAGCCGGGCGTAAAGATCACCGTGAAGTCGCAGAATTCCCCGGGCGCAAGGGCGGCGGGGCAGTCATTTCTCTGCGAGAACTCAAACCGGTTCGCACCGGCGAGCTCGATCTTGGAGATGTTCATCGGGGCGGTGCCCGTATTGGTGAGGCGCGACGTCAGGGCGGCGCTTGCCGAGCCCGTCAGCACACTGCCGAAGGAGAGCGTCGGATTAGAAATCCCCGCTGCGGGTTGAATGCCCGCGCCGCTCAGCGCCACAATTTGCGGGCTCGTGTCAGCGTCGTCGGTGATGGTCAGAGTCCCCGCGCGGGGGCCGGTCGTGGTGGGCAGGAAGGTGAGGTCGATATGGCAACCGCTTCCCGCGGGCACGCTGACGTTGAGACAGTTACTGGTGTCCTCGATGGCGAAATCGCCGGTGGCGAGGAGTCCGGTAATAGCGAGCGGGCCGTCGCCGTTGTTGGTGATGGTCACCGACTGCGGGCCGCTACGGCTTCCCACCAGTTGACTGCCAAAGGCGATCGAGGTCGTGCTCAGGTCGGCGGTGGGAATGTACCCGTGGCCGGACAACGCTACCTGGGCTGTGCCGGGCGCGTCGCTGACAATTGAGAGATCACCGCTGAAGTCTCCGGAGGGGCCCAGCGGGGAGAAGACGACTTGGACCGTGCAGAATCCGCCAATGGGAATTGTACTGAACACCAGCGGGCAATCGTGCGATTGCACCGAGAAGTTTCCCGTCGTTCCGATTCCGGTAATGGTCAGAGCGGCGGTGCCCGAGTTGGTGACGGTGATGGGCACGGGGGCGCTGGTCGTACCGGATCGCACGTCGCCGAAATCCACCGTGGGGGGTGACAGCGAGACAGCGGGCGCGGCCAGGCCGCTTCCCGTCAGGTTGACGAAGCGCACCCCGGAGGTCGGGGTCGAGTAGGCGTTATCCTCAATTCGGAGCACGGCGCTGAGCGGGCCCACGGTGGTGGGCGTCATGGTGAAGGTGATGGTGCAGCTGGCGCCGGGCGCGAGCGACACGCCGCAGTCGTTGAACGAGGCGAAATCGGGCGAGGGAGTCGAATCGCCGGTGCTGACCTGCACGTTGAAGCTGGTGAAAGTCAGTGTCCCATCCCCGTTATTGGTGAGGGTGATGGATTGAGGGGGGGTGGTGAAGCCCACGCCGATTTCGCCCAGGTCCTCGGCGCTGGACGAGAGCGTGGCCACCGGAAGGACAATGCCCGAGATGGAAGCGACAAAGGCGTCCTGGCAAGTGCTCACGCTGGTGTCACAAGCGGGCTGGAAGACGCCATCGGTTACAGGGAAGTCGGTATTGCGCGTTTCGCCGGTGACGTAGATGCGGGTCCCGTCGGTGGCGATGCCGTTGCCAAAATCAGGGTCGGTGGTGCCCAGGTAGGTCGAGAAGATGAGGGCGTTACCGGCGGCGTTCAACTTCGTCACAAAGGCATCCTCGCACGGCCCGCCGTCGCAGGTCGCCGAAGATTCCCCTCCCACGCTATCCAGGGGGCTGGCCAGCGGGAAATCGGACGACAGCGTGTATCCGGTCACGTAAGCGTTGCCGGCGGCATCGACCGCAATGTCATTGGGGAATTCCGTATTAGCTCCGCCCAGATAGGTGGAGTAGTCGAAAGCCGTTCCGGCCGCATTGACCTTGGTCACAAAGGCGTCGCCGCCACCGTGGCTGCTGGCCTGGAAGGGCGTCACGGTCGGGAAATCACTGGAACTCGTGTAGCCCGTCACGAAGGCCTCGCCCGTAGCGCTGGCCGCAATGGCTCTTCCGTAATCCAATGACGCGCCCCCCAGGAAGGTCGAGTAGAGGTACTCGGAGCCATCCGCGCTGAGCTGGGTGATGAAAGCGTCGGAGACGCCGGCCATCGCGGCCTGGATCGGCGCCACCGTCGGGAAGTCCGACGAATCCGTATAGCCCGTGGCATAGATATTGCCGGACGGGTCCACCTCCAGGCCGAAGACCTGGTCTGCCCCCGTTCCTCCCAGGTAGGTGGAATAGGTCAAGGACGCGTCGCCCGGCTGATTCGTATCAAACCTGGCAAGGAAGCCGTCGAAGGTTCCCGACAGGGCGTCATCGATCGGATTCACCAGCGGCAAATTGGACGAATAGGTGGTCCCTCCGATCAGCACCTCGTCAGTCGCCGCGATCGCCAGGTCCTCGGCATTGTCAGTGCTCGCTCCCCCGAAATAGGTGGAATACGCAAGTTCCGTTCCCGTCGAGTCGAACTTGGTCAGGAAAGCGTCCGGCACCGTGCTGTTGGTGGACTGATAGGCATTGGAAGTGGGGAAATCGGTCGAGTAGGTATAGCCGGTAATGAGGATGTTCCCTTGCGAATCGACGCCGATTGCGCTTCCCAAGTCAAACGAACTGCCCCCCAGGTAAGTGGAATATTCCAGGGTTGAGCCGTCGGGACTGATTTTCGATACGAAGGCGTCCGATCCTGACCCGCCCCCGAGTGATGTGAAGAATCCGCCCGGCACTGGGAAGTTGCTCGAAGACGTGACGCCCGTAACATAGGCCGCACCCTGAGAATCAATCGCGATCGCCTGGGCCTGGTCGCTGTTGTTGCCTCCCAGGAAGGTGGAATAGTCCAGCACGGGGTCGATGACGAGGGGGAGTTTCCGGTCGTAGGCGGCCAGTTGGAAGGCCACCTGGTATTCCGGATGTCCGGCTTGGGATTGCGAAGCGCGGAGCACGTAGCGGGCGTCAATTTCCCGCCGAGCACCGTTCACCAACTGGTAGGCCACGGGACGCCGGAATCGGACTTCGCCCGCCTCGGTGAGCACTACCAGGTCGCCCGCCGCGTCCACGCGGAGGGGCGCCCCCTGGGGGTGCCCTTCGCCGGGCACAAGGCCTGCCCCTGCGATATCGAGAGCGATGCGGCGCGGGTCCGCTCCTGGCGCGACCACGAAGTCATATTCCAATTGCCGCTGGCTGCCGTAGTAGATCAGATCAATGCCCGGATAAACCCCCGCGTACTTCACCTTGCCGAAGCTGGGGACGTTGCGCCGCCACTTGCTCGGGTCCTTCCCCAGAAAGTAGTGGGTTTTGGTGGGCAACAGGTCGAGGCCGGTCGCCTCGGCCGGGCGCGCGCCCGCCAGCTTCATCCGCACGACGCCCGCGACCTGCGACGCGGGACCCGGGAGCTGGGAATTCTCGCTCTTCGAATCTTCTCGCGCTGCCGGCGCGGCCAGCGACAGCACGGCTTCTCCCGCCGTCAGGAACAGCGTGTAGCCTTGCCCGCGCGAGAGGAAGCGCACGGCGTCGCCGGCCTGTCCTTGATTCGCTTCAAAGCGCATGGGAAATCTCCCCAAGGCTTCGAGCAGACGGGCTTTCACGGCAGAGTCGAGGGGCTTGCTGGAGGCAGCTGCGGCGGCCGGCCCGGCGGGACTCGCCCCAACCCTGGCGGGTTGAGTAGGTGTAGCCGACGGCCGGGCGCTGGGTGAGCTGTAGGGACGATTTTCAGCGAGCGACAAGCGGCTCGTTAGAACCAAGCTGGAAATGGTCAGGATCAAGAAAAATGCAGTGCTGCGGAAAGAGGCAGATTGCGCCGTCATTACTCCTCCACCGACTCCGAGATTGAATGCCTTCCGACGTAGAAGGCTTATAACAAACGGGCCACGCAAAATCAAGAACTCAAGGGAGGGAGGAAGAGGCGCTGACTGCGTGGGCTGCGCCGTTCTGGTGGCGGGCACGGTTTCAAAATACGTCCTTACCGGAATTCCTGCTGCCCTGTCTCCTCGGGAGGCTGCTGCAAGAGCTCGCCGCGCAGGATGGTCACCGCCTGCCCTCGCAGCCTGACCCGGTCGCCTTCCACCTTCACGCGGACGATGCCGCCCCGGGCCGAAGCCTGGTACGCCACCATCTCTGGCTTCCCCAGCCGCTCAGCCCAGAACGGAGCGAGCAGGCAGTGCGCCGAGCCCGTGACCGGATCCTCATTCACGCCGGCGCTGGGTGCAAAGAAGCGCGACACGAAGTCAAAGCCGGGCGTCGTGGCGCGGCTGGTGACGATCAGGCGAGCCCGGCCCAGATGCATCAGCTGCTCCAAATCAGGCTTCAGGGCGCGGACGGTAGCTTCCGAGTCCAGCTCGGCGACAAAATTCTCGCGCCCGCGGCCGACATAACGCGGCGGGGCGCCGAGGCACTTCCGGATCGCCTCGGGCGGCGCGACCGTCCTCGCGGGATCGGCAGGGAAGTCCATTTCGATCCAGGCTCCGCACCGCACGCACGTCAGCAGCCCGCTGCGGGTGTGGAAGCGCGCCGGCTCGTCGGGTTTCAGGTAACCAGCCTCCCAGAGTGTGTGGGCGCTGGCCAGCGTGGCGTGCCCGCACAGATCCACTTCCACGGCGGGCGTGAACCAGCGCAGTCCGCAGCCGTCGCCGCGCGGCACGAGAAACGCCGTTTCCGACAGGTTCATTTCGCGCGCCACATTCTGCATCCATTCGGCCTCGCGCTCGCCGTCGAGCAGGCAAACCGCTGCGGGATTCCCGGCAAAGGGCCGGTCGGTGAAGGCATCGACTTGAAACAGCGGGAAGGGCATGGCGAAGCTTCCTTTCTTCGTCCCGCCAGTGTAGCAGGCCCGCCGGTCTGGTGGTAACATGCATCCGGTCCAGGAGGCTCGTATGGCTTTTACCCGCGAACAGTGTCTGGCCCGCCTGCACAAGACTCTCGCCGAAGGCCGCCCGATCATCGGGGCGGGCGCGGGGACGGGGATATCCGCCAAATGTGCGGAAGCCGGCGGCGCCGACCTCATCATTATCTACAATTCCGGCCGCTACCGCATGGCGGGACGCGGCTCGATGGCCGGCCTGCTGCCTTACGGCGACGCCAACGCCATCGTGGTCGAGATGGCGCGCGAGGTGCTTCCGGTGGCCCGGCACACGCCGGTGCTGGCGGGCGTGTGCGGCACCGACCCGTTTCGATTGATGGACGTCTTCCTGCGCGACATCCAGGCCATGGGCTTCTCCGGCGTGCAGAATTTCCCTACCGTCGGACTGATGGACGGCGTCTTCCGCGCCAATCTGGAAGAGACCGGCATGAGCTATGCCCTGGAAGTGGAGATGATTCGCGCCGCGCGCCAGATGGAGCTGTTTACTTGTCCGTACGCATTTACTCCGGAGGAAGCGCGCGCCATGGCGCTGGCCGGCGCCGACGTCATCGTGGCGCACGTGGGCCTGACCACCAAAGGCACGATCGGCGCGAAAACCGCCATCACGCTGGAGGACGCCGTGTGCCGCGTGCAGGCGATGCGCGACGCGGCGGTTGCGGCGCGCCCCGATCTCCTCTTCCTCTGCCACGGCGGACCCATCTCGGAGCCGGAAGACGCCGCCTATGTCTTGAAACACACAAAAGGTGTGGCGGGTTTCTTTGGCGCCTCCAGCATGGAGCGCCTGCCCACAGAGATCGCCATCACCGAACAGGTGCGCAAATTCAAGGCGATGTCGCTGGCGTGATTCAAAACGGTCGCGGCGGTCTCTGACCGCCGGCGCTTCATGCCTGAAGGAACGGTCCACGCAGGTGTCATTCCATGCGACGCGAGGAACCTCGTTCTGCGTTTCGAACCAGCGCGAGATTCCTCAGACGAGGTCGCCGGGGAATGACAGACACGGGGAATTGTTCAAATGTCAGAATGGCGCAAG
>CAZHKT010000159.1:0-7464 GCA_964533045.1 uncultured Acidobacteriota bacterium
CGCTACGGACGGGTGGGATGGTGTAGCGGCGACCTTCCGGTCGCCAGTGGCGGGCTCAAGCCCGCCGCGACGGACAGCCACGACGGACAACCGCTACGAAATGCCTTCGTGAGGAGGACTGCAGAATGCGCAAGCGGACCAAACTTTTCATGAATCGCCGGGAATTCCTCGGTGCCACGGCGGCCGCAGGCAGTTTCATGATACTGCAGCCCGGCCAGGTGCGGGGCACCGATGCCAATGCCGCCGTCCGCATCGGACTGCTGGGCTGCGGCGGACGCGGCACGGGCGTGGCCGCCGGTTTCATCGAAGATGCCGGCGCGCGCGTGACGGCGCTGGGCGACCTGTTTCAGGATCAGCTCGACGCCGCGCAGAAGAAGCTCAACGATGCGCTGAAGGCGAAGGGGCACTCGGGTATCGACACCGCCCAAATTTTCAAAGGCCCCGATGCGGTTCATGCCATGGCCGCCTCGAAGGAAGTCGATGCCGTCCTGATCGCCACGCCGCCTTACTTTCACCCGCAGCATCTGGAAGCCGTGGTTGCCGCGGGCAAGCACGTCTATTGCGAGAAACCGATTGCCATTGATGTGCCCGGGGCGCGACGCGCCATCGAGGCGGGCAAGAAAGCCCAGGGCAAGCTGAGCCTCGCGGTGGGATTTCAGATTCGCAAGGCGCCGCCCTACGTCGAGTTGATGAAGCGAATTCACGAGGGCGCGCTGGGGCAGATCGGCTCCGGCATGGCCTATTATTTCTGCCCCAAGATCAACCGGCCCGACTGGCCGGGCGCGAGCGCCGAGGTGAAGCGTTTCCGGAACTGGGTCTGGGACCGGCGGCTTTCCGGTGACATCATCGTGGAGCAGAACATCCACGTGATTGATATCTGTAACTGGGCGCTCCAGGCGCATCCCATCCAGGCGGCGGGCGCGGGCCACCGCAAGCTGCGCGACGACGCGGGCGACTGCTACGACAGTTTCAACGTGCTGTTCACCTACCCGGGCGACGTTCACATCAGCTTCGCATCCACGCAGTATGACAAGCATGCCTTCGATGCCAGCATCCGCCTCTATGGCTCAAAAGGCAGTTGCGAGGCGCACTACGATCACCGCATGAGCATCTCCGGCGAGGAGAAGTGGGACGCCGGACTGGGCAAGGCGCCGGAAGGCCAGTTCTCCGCCACGGGGTCGTTCCGGGGCGCTCTGGACCAGGCCGATTCGGAAAAACAAAAGGCCTTCGTCGCCAGCATCACCAGCGGCCAGTTCCTGAATGAGGCCGAGGCCGGCGCGGAGTCCGCCTTGAGCGCCATGCTCGGGCGCAGCGCCGCCTATACCGGTAAAGTCGTTACGTGGGAAAAGCTGATGAAGTCGAAAGAGGTCTTCGACCCGAAGATTGATATCCAGACTCTGGTGTAACGTCGGTGTCCTCACCGCCGCTGAACGCCGGTGCAGACACGGGCGCAACGGCCATCTCGGGAGCTTCTATGACGCACTCATCTTCGCGACGCGAATTCCTGAAGTACTCCATCTCTGCCGCTTCGGTCGCTGCCGGCCTGGGGGCGCAGCCTTCCAGCCTGCATGCGGCCGGGCCGGCCGCACTCCCCGCCCTGACGCCCGGGATCGTCTGGGGCATGTTGCCGGAGAAGTTGAGCATCGCGGACCGCTTCAAACTGGCGGCTGACGCCGGTTTCCGCACGGTCGAAGCCTACACCACGGAAGACCCGAAGGCCGCGGAGGAGATCAAGAAAGCGGCGGACGCGAACCAGATTCGGATCACCTCGGTCATGAACCAGGCGCACTGGAAGTATCCGCTTTCCTCCGCCGACGCGGAAGTGGTGAAAAAAAGCCTGGAAGGTATGCGGACTTCACTCGCCAACGCCAAGCTGTGGGGCGCGGACGCCGTGCTACTGGTCCCCGCCGTGGTCAATCCCGAAACCAGTTATCAGGCGGCCTGGACGCGCTCGCAGCGACATATTCGCGAGTTGATCCCGCTGGCCGCCGAACTGAAGGTGGTCATCGCAGTGGAGGAAGTTTGGAACAAATTCCTGCTCAGCCCGCTCGAATTCGCGCGGTACGTGGACGAATTCAAGAGCCCGTGGGTGCGTGCCTACTTCGACGTGGGCAATATCGTGTTCTACGGCTATCCGCAGGACTGGATCCGCACGCTGGGAAAGCGCATCGTGAAAGTGCACCTGAAGGATTTCAAGCGCGGCCCGAGCTGGGAGCCCATCACCATGCAGTTTGTGAACCTGGGCGACGGCGACATCGACTGGGCCGCGGTGCGCGCCGCGCTGGGCGAGATTGGTTACGCCGGCGTGGTCACGGCCGAACTCGCCAGCGGCGATCTCGCCTATCTCACCGACGTCCGCAAGCGCATCGAGCGGCTGGTGCTGGGAATGGCGTAAATCGCCGATGGGAGCCCGCCGCACCCGCCACCGCAGACATTAAGAAACGAGGCCGGCGCCAGCCGCGCTCATCGGTCTGGGCCAGGTCCGAAGGAGAATTTCTCGACCTTATCGAGTGTGAAGTCATAAAGTTCCTGCCGTCGGGGAAGAGGCGGTCGTGATTCGAGCGCCCACCTTCCTCTTCGAGTTCCTGCGATACAAGCAGCCCGCGCCGCGGGTTCCCAAGCGCGATGTGCCCTTACGCGAGGGTGATCGGGAGTCTGGAAACCGCCGCTACCGCAGTCCCGCCAGTTCCTGAAGCTGCCGCCAGTTTTCCAGGCGCTCTTGCTGGGAGGCGAGGAGAACCTCGGAGGGCTTGCCTTCCTTGTCGAAGTGTTTGGCGAAGCGGCCTTCGGTGCGCGCGAAGGAGATGAAATCGACCACTTCGCCCGTCTTGGGGATGACGTACCAGTCGTCTTTCATGGCGGGATTGCCTTGCAGACTCAGGCGCTCCTTGATGCGCTCGCCCTTGCGCGGGTCGTAAATGAAGAGCGGGAAGGCGCGCGACTCGACGGCCAGCTTGGCCTGCGCCATCGCGCGATCGTCGGCCACGCCGTGCTCGGGCTGGCAGGTGGTGTAGGTATTGACGATGGCGGGGCCGGGGAATTCGTTCGCGGCCATGATGGCCTTATAGAAATGATTGGGATGCGCGGCGGTGGTCTGCGCGACGAAGGTGTGGGGGTGCATCATGGCGATGGTGCCGATTTCCTTGCGCCGCTCCTGCTTGCCCTGGATGACTTTGCCGTGCATGGACATCTTGGCGTCCTGGCCCATGAACGATCCGGTGGAGGTCTGCCCGCCGGTGTTGGAATAGACCTGCGTATCGAGGATGAGGACCTTAATGTCCATCCCGGAAGCCAGCATGCGCGAGAGCGACTGGAAACCGATATCGAGCATGGCGCCGTCGCCGCCGATCACCCAGAGCCGCTTCTCCTTCCAACCCATCTGGTCCCAGCGGGCGCGCACCCCCATGGCGTCCGCGGGGGCGTTCTCGAAGAGGGAATTGGTCCAGGGCACCAGGTAAGGGTTGTAAGGATAAGTGGACGTATAGACGGTATTGCAGCCCGTGGCGGCGACCAGGCCGATATTCTTGGGGCCGTAAACAAAGCCCGTGGCAGCAAGCATCATGCGCAGGACGGTGGCTTCGCCGCAGCCCATGCAGGAACCCGCGCCGCCCACGTAAAGCAGCGATTCGGGCTTGAGCATGTAATCGACCAGGGCGCGCTCGTTGATATAGGTGGCGGGGGTGTCGCCGACTTCCTCAAAGAACTTGAAGGCGCGCTGGTAGCCCTTCAGATTCTCCTCGTCCTTGCGGATCATCTTGAGCGCCTGATGATCGCCGCAGGCGGCCACGCATTCGGCGCAGCCCTTGCACTTGGTGGGGTCGATGAATATGCCGAAAAGGGCGGGGACTTCCCCCTTCTTTTCGTAAACCTTGTAGTACTTGTTGGTCTCCTGCCACATGGAGCGAAGGCGCTGGCGCTCGGCTTCATCGGTGATGCCCGCCAGATTCTGCTCGATGGTCGCGCGCGGCAGCGCTTTGGCCAGGATGGCCGTGTCCGGGCATTCAGTGACGCACTCCATGCAGCCGACGCAGTTCTGGGTGATGAACTCGGGAATATCCGGCGCAATGTAACTGAAGTCGCGCAGCGCGCCGGTGCCGGCGGGTATCAGGCTGCGCGCCACGTCGAGGTCGGCGGGCAGACCTTTCTCCGCCGTGCCGGTGTTATAACCGCCGACGACCTCTTCGTTGAAGCGCGCCACGTCCACCAGTGTTTCGTGGAGGACGGGATTGCCAGGTTCCAATGCGGTTCCCATGAGTGCTCCTTTGGACCTTCCTACGCCGTGGCGGCGGCCTCTTCGGCCACGATCTCGCCGAAGATGACCTCGCGCGGGATTTCGAAGACTTCCGTGTAACCGCGCCGGACGGCCGTGAGGTTGTCCTGCACCACGCGCTCGCCACGCTTGCCAAAATACTTGCGCAGTGACTTCTCCACGCCCGCGAAAACCTGTTCGTCACTGAGCCCCGCTGATTCGCGGAAGGGCGTCACCTTGAGGAAGATGCCGAGCAGCACGATGCCCTGCATACGCTGAATCAAATCGGCCGTCGTCGCCACTTCGCGTGCGATCTTCACCGTATCGAGCGCGTAGACGCGCAGGTTCTTCTGGCGGATGATCTTCCGGGCGTAATGCGGAATGCCGGCCCAGATTTCGGAAGGGTCGGTCCTGTCGCTCTGAATGAAGATCATGCCATTGGGAGTGATTCCGGCAAGCGGGTTACCCAGGTTGAACGAATTGACATCGTTCATGGGGACGAAGTCCACGTGCTCGAGTTCGCAGTGCGTCAGGATGGGTTCGGGCGACACCGTCAGGTAGTAGGTGGTGGGCAATCCCTTCTTTTCCGAACCGTACTTGGGATAGGCCTGGACATAGAGGCCGAACGACTCACCCACGATCGTGGCGATGACCTTGTTGGTCGTCACCGAGCCATACCCGCCCACCGAGTGGCCGCGCATGGAAAAGGCACCGATGGGGCGCACGTCGGGATCGAAGGGCGCCTCGAGCGCCAGCTCGTGCTTGATGCCCACCGTGAAGTAATAGCGCTTCGATCCGTTGCCGAAGGCCATGTTGCGGGCGACGGCGAGGAAGTCGCCCGGCCGGATGTCGCGGCTGCCCAGGCCGCCCGAGCCGGAAAGGAACTCGGGCATGGAAGGAATTTTCTGATACGGCGGAATCCCCGCCATGGCGCTGGCGAACGCCGCCTTGATTTCGCAGGTCAGCGGGTTGGATTCGGCCAGGGGGTTGTCCATGCGTTCGATGATGGAGACGGCCCGCGCGTTCCTGAGGGCTTCGACAATCTGCGGCCCCGGAAACGGCCGGAACGAGGTCACGTGCAGCGTGCCGATCCGGAGACCCTCGGTCTTGCGCAGGTAATCCACCGTGGCCTGGGCGGTTTCGGCCAGGCCGCCCATGCCGACGATCACGTACTCGGCATCGTCCAGGCGATACGGCTCGATCAGGCCGTAGCGGCGCCCGGTCGCTTCATAAAACTCCTGCATCGCCCGTTCCAGCGCCCGCGGCACCAGATCGTAGTAGGCGCGCTGGGCGATCTTGCCCTTCATGTAGCTGTCCTGGTTCTGGACCACGCCGCTCATCACCGGGTGATAGGGATCCATCAAGTTCACCAGCTTGGCGCTGGGCGGGCCCACATACTGCTTCATGAATTCAGGCTCCGGCAGGCGCACGTTCTCGATGGTGTGGGTCGTGAGGAAGCCGTCCTGGACGTTGAGGAAGGGCGTCGCCGAGTCTTCCGCCGCCCGGCGCGCGATCAGGGCCAGGTCGCCGGCGTTCTGCGCGTTCTTGCCAAACAGGATGCCCCAACCGCAATCGGCGACCGCCATCACGTCGTCGTGGCCGGCATGCACGTTCAGCGAGTGGGAAGTGAGTGCCCGCGCGCCAATATGGAAGACCACGGGAAGGCGCTTGCCGGAGATGGTGTAGAGGACCTCCTTCATCAGCACCAACCCCTGGCCGGAGGTGAAGTTGGTCACCCGTCCGCCCGCCACGGCGAAGCCCTCGCAGGTCGAGGCCGCGCTGTGCTCGGACTCCGGCTCGATGAACGCCAGCGTCTCACCCCAGAGGTTCTTCTTCCCGTTGGCGACTTCCGCCTGGTAACCGCCGCCCATGGTGGTGGAGGAGGTGATGGGATAAGCGCATGCCCCCTGCGTGATGTGCGTTTCCACCCAGGTCACCATGCCCGCCCCGTCTGCTGTGGTGGGTATCCCAGGGTATGGAAACGACCTCAAAGTCTGCGACGTTGCATCGCCCATAACGTCCCTCAAAATGGAATTTCCCGAAAGGAGAGCCCTGAAAATCACATTGTAGCACGATTGAGTGCTTTTCAGAAGCAAGGAATCGCCTCCCAGCCCGCCCAGACGCCTCGGCGCCGCTGCGATTATTAACTTGACAATATCTTAAGGACGGCATAGATTGCACAAAGACCAAGCGGGGATCGCCAGACCCGTGGGGCAGGAGGTTCCACATGGGAACGGCCGAGACCATACCTCTGGCGACAGTTGATATCTCCAAGGCCTACAACGAATTACTGGCGGTGCTGGGGATCGCGCTGGACTTCCGCGACAACGAGACGGCAGGGCACTCGCGGCGTGTCGTTCGCTACTGCCTGGAAATCGCCCGCGCCATGGGCTGCACGGAGGAACAACTGGAGCAGATCAGCCGCGGCGCCTACCTGCACGACCTGGGCAAGATTGCCATCCCCGACGCCATTCTGTTCAAGAAGGGCAAGCTCGATCCGCAGGAATGGAACGTGATGCGGACGCACGCCTGGATTGGGTTCAATCTGATCAGCCGCATCACGCTGCTGGTGCCGGCGGCGGAGATTCTGCTGACCCATCACGAGCGTTTCGACGGATCGGGCTACCCGCGGGGCCTGCGGGGCGACCGGGTTCCGCTGGGCGCGCGCATCTTCGCGGTGGCCGACACGCTCGACGCCATGACTTCCGACCGGCCCTACCGGAAAGCGCTTTCGTTCGCCGCGGCGCGGGAAGAGATCATCCGGCAGTCGGGACGCCAGTTTGATCCGGAGGTGGTTCGCGCCTTCCTCGCCATTCCGGAGGAGAAGCTGCGCGACGTCTTGTTCGAGGAAAAGCGGCGCACGGCCCGCGTTCCGTTTACCAGCGAAGCTCTCTGCCGCGTCGGCGATCACCTGTACAGCCTGCGCTGCCGGAACATCTCCGAGGGCGGGATGCTGATGGAGTCGGCCAATGGCTTCAGCGCAGGCGACGAACTGGAGTTGCAGTTCGCCCTGCCGGAACAGAACCTGCCATTGAAGCCCAGGGTGCGCGTTGTGCGGCGCGAACTTCCCAACCTCGTTGCCGTGACCTTCCTCAGCCAGTCGGCTGAATTCACGGATGCCATTCGCAGCTACGTCGCCGCACACATCAACGTCTAGTGGGGTGCGTCTAACGGTTCTTTACAATGGTGGATGTCCTTCGTGGTCTCCTCCGTGG
>CAZHKT010000160.1:0-3227 GCA_964533045.1 uncultured Acidobacteriota bacterium
TCGTCGCTGTCGTCAATGGTCTCCCATAAGGAGCCGCTGATGCTTGGGGCGCGCGGGTCCTGGGCGGCCGTTTCTGTCTCGCATGGAGTGCGTTCCATACCGACCAAAATAGCGGATAGACTGCTCGGGCAATGCTGGTGTGCTGTGCGCCGCCGTCCATAGGCAGGCACACACGCTTCGTGAACACCGTCGCATCCTTGTTTTCGCGAGGAAGAGCATTCAACTTGCTGGCACGTCTGCATCTCGGCTTGCACAGTCCTTATGCAAATCAGTTGCATCTGATATTGACGCAAGAGCCAAGATTAGGGTATACTTCCTTCGAAGCTGCGACTGACTTGCAGCGTGATTTGAACACACAGATGCGACGCAGTCGCAACAAGCCATGAATCCGAAGCAAAGCAACCGGTGGTCGCTGGTGGATGAATTGAATTCGAAGGGGGTCCGCTTAACCGCCCAGCGGCGGGTGTTGATCGAGATCATGCAAGAAACGGAAGACCACCTGGATGCCTCCTCACTGCTTTCGTTGGCCCGCAGGCGAGAACCCGGCATCAATCGCGCGACAGTCTATCGAACCATCGAAGTGCTGAAGCGTTTCGGCCTTGTCGATGAACTTGACCTCATGCACTTGAATGGCGAAAAGCACTACTACGAGGTGAAGACTCAAAAGGACCACATCCACTTGGCCTGCCTTGGGTGCGGCCGGATTGGGGAATTCATCAGCCCATTGTTTGAACAGCTTAAGAGAGAAATAGCCGACGGGACGGGATTTGAGATCCGAGTGATCAGGATGGAGGTCGGGGGGCAGTGTTCGGACTGCCGCCGCGGGATTAGACGACGGGAGGTTATGGTGCAGCCAGACGCTGCACATGCAGATCTGTAGGAGGCGAGCGGTATTGAAGCAGGCCCCTGCGGTTGTCTTTTGGCGAAGCACCGCAGGGACCTGGGGATCGACAACCCGGAGGGCTGGCGACCACTCCCATCTTATCGGGATTTGCCAGCCAGGGATAGACAGGAGGATCAACCTTGACAGGCACATTTTCACCCGCCCTCGCGGCGGTTCTATTTCTGTTCTCATACGCCGGGTCGGCGTTCGGTCAGACCGGCGCCGCCGCTGTTTCCAACCGGACACGGAAAACCTGCGTTTCCGTCCGTGATCCGCAAGGCCTGCCTGTCGATGCTGTCGCAGTGTCTTTGGAGCCACAGGCAGCCGCCGCCGTGCAACGTGGCGTGACCGACGCGAACGGACGATGGTGCACGAACGCAGCACCCGGGACATACGTCGTCCGGGCCGTTGGCCGAGGTATGGAAGGGGCATCCCGATCTCTCGCCATTGAGCTTGGGGAGGGGGAGAAGGAAGTGGACTTCCCTCTGGAGCTTTCGTCTCTTGCAAGTCAAGTGCAGGTTACCGCCTCTCGCTTGCCGGAGTCGCTGCTGGAATCTCCACTCCCAGTCCGGCAGATCGACACGCGGCAATTGACGGTGATCGGGGCAAGGCAACTCAATGACGCACTGCAAGAGATGCCCGAGGTCATCACCTTCGCTGGCGGGAGCCACTCCGGCGGCGGCAGCGCCAATGTCCAAGGCTTCTCTTCGCGCGATGTTGAGATTCTGATCGACGGCCAGCCGCTGACCGGACGGGTGAGCGGCTATGTGGATCTGAACCAGTTCGATGCCTCCATCATTGACGCCGTCGAGGTGAAGACCGGCGCCAGCGCCATGACCTATGGTCTGCAGGGGATGGGCGGCGCGATCAACCTGGTCACGAAACGCGCCGCCGCCGGCACGCATGGTTCTTTCGAAGCGGGATATGGCAGGTTCAATACCGGCCTTTTGCGAACCGATGGCGGCTACGCCCGCGGCGGCTTTGCCATCTACGGCGCGGCCACATTGCAGCGTGGCCTCGGCTACGACCTCGACCTGTCCACTCTCGGCATGACGCAGCCGGCCAACCGCGTCCGCAATCTGTTCGGCAGCCTTTATCTGCCCCACTGGAAGAACTGGAACACCGGTATGACGGCGCTGTTCACGGACCAGAGCTTTTGGGGCGCTGACGGCAGTGAAATCACTGGCGTTTACGATTTTCACCGCCCGAAACGCCGGCTCGCCCTTCTGCCCAGAGCGACCTACACCCTGACGCCCAACAGCGTGCTCAGTTTCCGGGGGCGCAAGATGTATTATCGCGCCAACGAAGATCTCACCTATCGTTGGCCCTACGACCTCCGGATCCAGAAAACCGAGAACGAGGCCAACGGCGGTGACGCGGAGTGGACCATCTCCCGCCCAGGCGGGCTTCGGCTCTCCACAGGACTCTTTTTCAATCGCCTTTCTATGTACGGTAACCGCCTGTCTACGACGGGCAACACCGCCACCACCGATGTCTGGTCGCAGCTCACGACGGCGGAGATTCCGCTGAGCGGCACTTTGCGTTTGTTGGCGGGCTACCGTGCCGACCGCGACAGCGTCTTCGGCAGCCGCTTTTCGCCCCAGGCTGCCCTCTCCTGGCGTCCGCTGCGATGGGTGTCAGTTGCGGGCGGCGTCACACGCGGCATCCGCGCTCCAGATTTTAACGAGATGTACATCTTCCACACCCATGCCGGCGGACGGGTCCGCATCTACGGCGAGCCCACGCTGAAACCGCAGCAGTCGTGGTCGTCGCACGCCAGCGCGTTGTTCCGTTTCGGTGACCGAACCCGCCTGGAAACCCGGTGGTTCTATCACGATATGAGCGACTTGATCCAAACGCAATTCGTGGGCAGAGAGGGAACGGCCAGCGTCTACCGTTACCGGAATGTTGGACAAGCCATGATCCAGGGCGGCAGCACATCCTTGACGTTTACACCCAGCCGCCGGCTGGAGCTGATGGCAGGCTACCAGTACCTCGACACTCTCAACCGCGACGCATCCACGCTGCTAGAGTATGCCCCGCGCCATCGCGGAAACTTCCGTTTGACCTATGCCGAGCGCCGATTGGGCCTTCTCGCCAGCTTCTTCGGAAACATGACGAGCCGTACGTACTTCGGGCTCAGCGGCGCGAATCGCGTTTACATGAATGGGTTCGAACTCTTCGGCGCCAATATCCAGAAAGAAATTACACGGCGCGTCGGCCTGCGATTGACTCTGCGCAATCTGACCAACAACGTGGACCCCGCCTACCGGCTGACAGCGCCCGTCAGTGTGGAGAGTTCCCTGAGGATCCAACTTGGACGCGTGGAGTGACAAACACCATG
>CAZHKT010000160.1:3327-7337 GCA_964533045.1 uncultured Acidobacteriota bacterium
GTGTGGAGAGTTCCCTGAGGATCCAACTTGGACGCGTGGAGTGACAAACACCATGACCCATATGCTGTTGTTGCTGGCGCTTCTTCTGGTTGCTGTACCTGCTGGCCTCGCCGCGGAGCAATCACCCGCCAAGGCGATCGTCATTACCTCGCACGCGGAGAGCCTTCGCGCGGCCCACCAGGAATTTGAGCGGCGTTACGGAAAGGACCGGCTCCGCCTCCTTCTGACCAGCGATCAAATCGACTGCGAAGCGCTCGCTCAGGCCCGCGCTGTCTTCGTGGAAGGGGGCTTCTGGTCGGAGTCCATGAATGCCTGCAAGCCAACCGTGCGTGAGATGGCGCAACGCGGCGCCGCCTTCAGCGGCACCATGGCGCAACTGGTTACGGCGAACTGGCAGGTTCCCGCGAGTGCGAAACTCGCTGAGGCGTCCTCCTACCTGCACGGTGGCGGCATGGAAAACCTGGTTGGTTTCCTCGTACTGCTTCACAATGCAGCCGGGGGGAAGCCAAAGATTCCGAAGCCGCCGTTGGAGCAGCGGCCTTCCGCAGGGATTTATCATCCCGATGCGAACGGTCCCTTTTTCTCGCTGAGCGATTATGAGACTTGGCTGACGAAGCGATTTGACGCCGCGACGAAACGAGTGGGGATTCTTTTCTTCAAGACATTGCTTGACCATGGCGAGACGGCTCCGGTCGATGCGCTGATCCGGGCTCTGGAAAAGCGGCATCTGGCCCCGGTGGCGGTATTCGGATGGCCTCTGAGCCAAGCCGAACCGTTCTTCACGCGCGATGGCAAACCTGTGGTCGAGTTATTTCTACTTGTGGATCCGGTGATGCCCAGCCCTGACAACACGCAATTGCTCGAGAAGTACGGTCTACATGCGATCAATCTCATGACGACGTCAGCGACCGAGGCCGAGTGGCGCGGGGGCGAGAGCGGGTTGCCTCCTGGACGGCTTCCGATTCAGGTGGGAAACGCGGAACGCTCGGGCATTACTGAGCCGATCCTGATCGCGGCCTCCGCGCCGAAGGAGGATGGCGGCAAGCCCGTTCCTCTTGCGAGCCAAGTGGAGCTTGCCGCGGCCCGCGCCGCCCGTTGGGTGGCGTTGCGCACGAAGCCGAACTGGGAAAAGCGGTTGGCGCTGATCTATTTCAATAACCCGCCTGGGAAGGCCACGCTTGGAGCCAGCTATCTTGATCTGCTCCCGAGTCTGAGCAACGTTGTGGCTCGTCTCCGGGAGGAGGGTTATCAGACCGGGGGGAATGCACCCGATGCGGAGACGCTGAAGAAGCTCCTGCTCCTCACAGGACGCAACGTTGGCGAGTATGCGCCGGGCGAGGTGGAGGCCCTTGTGCGGGACGGTCATGCGGCGCTGCTGCCCGTCAGCCGTTACCAGCAATGGTTCCGCGAACTGCCGGTGGAGTTTCAAAAGGAGGTCCAGAGGGTGTGGGGACCTCCTGGCAAGTCGAGTCTGATGACCGTTCAATTGAGCGGCAAAGCCTTCTTTGTCATTCCGGGTGTTCGACTGGGAAACCTGTGGCTGGCGCCACAGCCTTTGCGCGGGACCATCGCGGAGGCGGACGGGAAGACGCACGACCGAAAAACCGCTCCGCCTCACTCCTATGTCGCCGCCTATCTCTGGATTCGCAAGCAGGTTCAAGCAGATGCGGTGGTTCATTTCGGCAGGCATGGGACGCTCGAGTGGCTGCCCGGCAAGGACGTGGCTCAACAGGAGAGCGACCCCGGTTCGGCGCTCGTCGGCGACCTGCCTCACGCCTATTACTATCTGGTCGACGGAGGGGGAGAGTTCCTCCAGGCCAAGCGCCGCTCTGCCGCCGTCGTCATCAGCCACATGACCCCGATGCTCGCCGAGGCCGGTGTGCCCTCGGATTTGGCAGATCTCAAGTCGGCTCTCGAGAATTACGAGAGCACGCGGGAAGGCTCGCCCGCAGTCGCCGAGGAACACGCCAAGGCTGCTTGGCGAATTGCGCGCGAGCGCAAATGGCATGAACAGTTGAAATTGCTGGAGACCGACCCGCTTGAGTCGCGAATCGAGCGGCTGGCGTCCTACCTGCATGAATTGGAAGAGCAAGCCATTCCGCTCGGACTGCATCGCATCGGCGAAATCCCTTCGGACAAGACGCTGCGTGAGGCCGTGCGGGCATTCCTTCAAAACAGCGCGACACCCCAGAACCGGGATGAGCTCAACCGCCATGCCGAGAGGTGGGCAGAAGCAATTCTTCGGGATGAAGCGATCTCGCCCGAACCAAGCGCGCAGTGCCGGGCGGTAGTCGATGAGACTGCAGCCTGGTTGAGAAACTTGCGCCTGTCACCCGCGGCGGAACTGGACAGCCTGATGGCCGTGTTGAATGGCCGCTACATCCCGAGCAGTGTCTCCGGAGATCCTCTTCGGGTCGGCGCAGCGCTTCCCACGGGACGGAATCTGCACGATCAAGACCCTCGCGGATTCCCTTCCAAGGCCGCGTGGGCAGCCGGGGACCGGCTGGCGAATGAACTGATCCAAAGCTACATAAAAAAGCACGGGGCGCGGCCCAAGCGAGTCTCCTTTGTTCTCTGGTACGGAGAGAGCGGCCGGACCCAAGGCTTGCAGGAAGCGCAGGCGCTCTCATTGCTGGGCGTTCGCCCGGTTTGGAACGGACGGGGTCAAGTAGCGGACGTGGAACTAGTGCCGGCGAGGGAATTGGGCCGGCCCCGGGTGGATGTCGTGCTAACGATGTCGGGCCTTTACCGCGACGGCATGCCGGAAAAACTGCCGCTGCTGGACAAGGCCGTCCGTCTCGTGCGGGAAGCGCCCGAGGACAATGTCATTCAATCCCAAACGATTGAAGTGGAGAACGAACTCGTTGCATCAGGAGTCCCCGTGGAGCAGGCCCGTCAGGCGGCTCGCGCTCGGATTTTCGGCCCACAACCGGGCGCATTCGGCGTGGGCATGGCAGGGATGATGGAGTCTTCTCGCGACGCCGGCGATGCCTCCGCCGCCGCCAAGCTTTACTTGCGCAACATGAACTACGCCTACGGTGGCGGTCTGAACGGCGTAGCGATCGGCGACGCGCTAAAGCACCAGTTGAAACGCAATCAGGTGGTCGTCCACGGCCGTTCCTCCAACCTCTATGGCTTGGTCGACAACGACGAAACCTACCAGTTTGCCGGCGGGCTGAATGCAGCGACGCGGGAAGCTGCCGGGAAAGCCCCCGAATTCCTCATCGCGAACGCCCGCAAGGCGGGAAACGCGAAATACGACGAAGCGGCCTACTTCCTCCGCCGCGAACTGACGACTCGCCTGTGGAACGAAAAGTGGATCGAAGGTATGAAGTCAGCTGGGTACGCGGGCGCGCATCAGATTGCGAAAGAAGTTGAGCATCTGTATGGTTTCCGCGCCACTGCTCCTGAACAAGTGGATGCGAGCGTTTGGCAGGAAACGCTCGATACCTACATCAAGGCCAAACGCAACCTGGGCCTGGATCGGTGGTTTGCCTCCGCCAACCCGCATGCGCGCCAGATGCTGGCCGCACGTCTGATCGAGATCGACCGCCAGGGGGTCTACCGCTTTAACGAAAGCGACCGCCGCGCGCTCGTAGCTGCCTATGTCGAGTCCGTGAATCGGAGCGGCGTAAGCTGCTACGTCAACGCTTGCGCCAATCGAAACCTGATCCAGTATGTGGCGGTGACGGCTCGGGACCTGAAGGCGGCATCTGCCGCAGACATCGGTTCTTTTGAGACAGCTCATCGTGCGGCGTCGACGGTAACCTGGAAGGCAGACTCCTCTAGCGTTGCCCAACGGGTGAAGCGGCGTTCGACTCTTGGCGAGAATCGTCTGGCAGCGTTGCTTGGGAAGGTGAGGATCTTCGAGGTGCCATTTAGCAGCCTGCGGTTCCGGCAGCCGGAAACTGCGACCGGGTGGGCGGTCCTGCTCATGCCTTTACCGTTCGGAGTCTTGGTGGGGTTCCTCCGCCGCCGCTATTGGGCCAGCACTTCCCCGACTGGCCTGC
>CAZHKT010000161.1:0-7293 GCA_964533045.1 uncultured Acidobacteriota bacterium
CAGGGCGACACGAACGGGAGGCGGCTTGAAGGCCGCCGCGACGAGGTGCCCCGCGATGGAATAGTGATCTGCGACGCACCATGCTCGGGACGGCTGGGACCGCAGGCGCCGCGCCTGCATTGATGAAGACTGCCAGCAAGATGCCGGCGGCGCTCCCAGGTCATGCAGCGGCGTGCTGAGCGGGTTTCGCCGGTTGAATCTGGACCAGATCCTTGCGGCCCACGCCCGGGCCGAAGCGCAGCGTGTCCATGGGGCAGACGCTCACGCAGATGCCGCAGCCGATGCACGACGAGTTGGCGTTGGTGATGGACTCCTGCTTGAGCGCGAAGCGCATCACGTCAATGCCCACCTGGCAGTGGCGCGAGCACTCGGTGCAGCCGATGCACTTGTCGTTGGCGCGAATCTCAAAGCGGCTCCAGCCCAGCCTGGTGAAGCCTTTGCTGTAGAGGTGCATCAGCTTGGCGAGCGGGCACCAGTAACGGCACCAAACCTTGCCGCCGAGAAACGGATAGAGCGTAACCGGCAGGATTCCCACCAGCCAGACATCCACGACGAAGTGGTAGAACTCGCCGCCCCAATCGGCGGGGGTGCGCAGCAGGGACACCGCGTCCTTCAGAAGCATGATGCCGGTAATCGCCACCGCCAAACCGAGCACGGCGTGATTCATCCATTCCCAGCGGATGCTGGCGCGGCCCTTGGGCGCCAGGTGCCGCCAGCGATCGCCGAAGGTTTCTGCCAGGCCGCCGCAGCCGCAGATCCACGAGCAGTAGCGCTTGCCGTGCCAAAGCACCAGCAGCGGAATCAGCAGAAAGGTGAGCAGAATTCCCCAGACCACCCAAATGATGTGGGGATTGAAAAAGAATGTATAGAAGAAGAGCGGCCAGGCGTAGACGATGCCGTAGGCGCGCCACGACTGCTCGGCGAACTGCGGGTCGGTGGCGAGCTTCTCGCCTACCCACTGATATTGGATCGCCCACTGGAAGAGGAATTCGGGAATCAGGAACAGCGCCCACTGGAAGGAGAGCAAACTGACGTAGCGCCAGATCTGGAATCGGTCTTTGCGGTCAAGCCCCCAGCGCTTGAGCGCCTGCAATCCGAAGACGGTCATCAGGACGGTGTAAAGCACGGTGTACCAGAACGACCACGGCCGCCCGAAAAGCGAGAGTGATTGGTAGCCCCAGCCGCGATACGGCCAGAACTCCGAGCCGTCGCCGACCTTCACACCGTAAACCGTGTAGCTGGCGAGAAACGCCACGCCCAGCCAGGCGTAACGGTCGCGCTGAATGCCGAATCCGATCAGCGCGGCGAACGATGCGATCGCCATGAGAGCGCCGGCCCAACTCGGGACCAGATTGAGGTCGTGAGAACCGATCTTTGCGTGGCCGCCGAAAAACCACAGCCCGGCCAACACGCTCAGGGTCAGGGCGGCGGCGCGGAAGAAACTGCCCGTCCATTCGTTTTCCAAACGAATGCCGAGCGACTTGAGAAATTTCACCGGAACATCCGCGCCGACCAGCACAAAGGCGTGCTGGTAAGGAACTTCGATCGTTTCCTGGTGCCCCCCGCGGTCGATTTCGATGACCGCCTTCCCCTCGCCGAATTCCTTCACGTTGGAATTGAGTATCAGCTCGATGCGCTGGGTGGCGACCGCTTCATTCAACTTGCGTTGATTGTCTTTGAAGATGCGACCGAAACCGCCGCGGCGATAGGAGAGGCGAACGCGATTCTGTTCGGAAAGGACCAGCGCGGCTTCGACGGCGCTGTTGCCGCCGCCTACCACGAGGATGTCTTCATTCCGGTAGTGGCGCGGGCTGTAGAGGCGATGATAGACGTTCTCGCGGTCCTCGCCCGGAACCTTCAACCGGCGCGGATTGCCGCGCTGGCCGGTGGCGAGGATTACGCGCCGCGCACGATACTCGGCTTTTTCGGAAATGACCTGGAAGGTTCCGTCGGGTTGCTTCGCGAGCGACTTCAATCCTTCTTCCGTGCGGACATCCAGCTGATGGGAGGTGACAATCTGTTTCCAGCGCGCGAGCAGGTCTTCTTTGCGCGCACCGTCCAGCCAGAGCTTGCCCTTGGGCGGGGATGAATCCGGCTCGGCGTAAACCCATTTGCCTTGGGGAAAATTCTCGATGGTGTTCGCCACTTTGCTCTTTTCGAGCACCACGGCGCGGAGGCCGCGGTCCTTGGCGGCGAGCGCCGCGTTGAGGCCCGATGCGCCCGCGCCGATGATGACCAGGTCGAGCACCGCCGGGTCGTTGGACTTCGCATCCGGCTTGGCGGCGATGTGCTCGATGACTTCGAATCCCTGCGCCATGGCGAACTTGATGACCGGCGCCCCCGCCAGGTCGCCGATCACGTAGAGGCCCGGAATGTTGCTCTCCCGGTCCTTGCTGAGTTCGGGCCGGCGCTCGGCCATGTCCGCGCTGGTCAGGACCACTTCGAGTTCTTCCTGGATCTTTTTGAGCATGATGATGATTGGCCCCCGCGTACTGATGGGGGCACGGCGTGCCGTGCCCCTCCAATTCCTGTTTGGCTTGTCGGCCTGAAGGCCGACGCAACGTTCCAGCGGGAGGGGCAAAGCTTGTCGGCCTAAAGGCCGACGCTACGTTCGCGCGGGAA
The DNA here is from genome assembly GCA_964533045.1 of uncultured Acidobacteriota bacterium. GTDB lineage: Bacteria > Acidobacteriota > Terriglobia > UBA7540 > UBA7540 > JACQNR01. The sequence goes on from CAZHKT010000161.1 coordinate 2,623, forward strand.
GGGCAAAGCCCTCCCCTACGATTCCTCTTCTGCAAGCCCCGCTCTCTGCACCTCCGAAGTGATGCGCGGTGTTAGTGCGGCTCCGCAGCCGCTGCACTGGCGCGCCGAGGGATGATTCTCCGCCCCACAGCGGGGACATGCTTCCGGCGAAAGCGTGGCCGCCACTTTGGCGAGGCCGGCCGGAACCCCGGCGGGAGCTGCAATCTGCATTCGGGGGAGCGCCAGAAGGACAACGTACCCGGCGAAGTTGCTTAGAAATCCGATGACCAGCCATTTCATGGGGTCGCGCCCCACGCTGAAAGCCCGATGCGCAGCGAGCGCGCTGAAGATCAGTCCGACCAGAACGTAGGTTCCCAGCACCAGCCAGAGAGGTGAAAGCCCGAGTTGCGCGGCGCTGGCGTCGAGAAACGCGCCGCGCGGCTTCAGCTTGCTCAGCCACGCAGCGGGCTTGGCGGCGAGCGCGCCAACGCAAACGTTTCGGTGCGCCGGCAGGCGCTGCCCTTCCGCCATGTAAGTCACATCATCCTTAGTGATGGGTTTGCCGCACACCAGGCAGATCTCGCCCGCGCGCGGCTCGACACGATGCCCCACCTCGTGGCCGTCCACCGACAGCTTCTCCGGAACCGCCTCGGCGGACGGAGGCACGGTCCCGGCAGTGTCCTCAGCGCAGACTGCCGATGCGCCAACGCTCATGACCAGAAGGGCGAGTATGACGGACCTGTAAAACATCGGGGAATCCCCTGATCATTCGAAGTGGCAGAACGGCCCACGGCCCCAGTGCCCGGCGAACATAAAGTCTCACGACGGATGGGGTTGTTGCAAAGAATCTCGTTATACGGGCTCAGGCAGACCTTAGCACAGGCGGTTTGGAAAACCAATCGAGGAGGCCCTCACCCGTCCCGCTCTGAGCGGGACACCCTCTCCCGATGAGAGAGGGTGTCAAGCTGTAGCGCGGGTCTATGACTCGCGTCGCGACTCATGGAGTCGCGCTGCAGCAGTGCCGGCGAGACGCCGGCGCACCCAGGGGCGCTTACGCCCACGAATCAAACACTTCTTCAAAGGGAATGGAGTTCGCCTTCAGCCAGTCGCGGACGGCGTGGACGTGCTCAAAATGTTGGACCAGGGCGTTGAGCAGAGCCTGATCATCAGGGAGGGGCGATGCGGTGCGTTCTTCCAGCAATTCGACGAGGCGCGGCTTGTGCTCCGGGGCGACGCGCCAGTACCAGGCTACGTCGTTGCCCATGCTGGACTGGGCGGCGTCGCTGAAATCATAGAGGTCGAGCTGGAGGCCCCCGTCGGCCAGGATGCAGGCCCCGGCCGAAGACCCTTCACCCCAAAACGGACTCTTCAGTTTGACTTTGAGATCGCTCGAGCCGGGTTCCGGCGCGCCCATGGAACGCATGGTTGGCCTCGTCGCAAGGCGATCCGCGAAGGCCCGACGGATCGCGGTGTAAGAATATCGAAAGCGAGCAAGGAATGTCCATGCCAAACGAGGGTTGCGTCGCTGCGTGTCGAGTGGCAGGCTGTAACAGGTCAGGCACGCCTTCCACTCAGCAGGGAGCCGGGAAGGCCTGGCTGGCTCGCACAGGCAGGGGGTCCGAAAGGCGATCCAGATATGAAGCCCTCAATGCCCCTGAAACGGACGGCAGAAGACCGGCGGCTGGAGGAGTCGCGCGCACGATTCACTGGAAGCGCTGGGGGCCTTAATTGAGCGAGCGCCAGTGGGGCACGGTGCGCGAGGATTACAGCCCCCAGGGGACCGCCTGGGATTCTTTCCCGCACGATCACGCGCGCTCACGCGCCTATCGCTGGGGCGAAGACGGAATCGCCGGAATTTCCGACCGTCATCAGGAAATCTGCTTTGCCGTGGCGCTGTGGAATGGGCGCGATCCCATCCTGAAGGAACGCCTCTTCGGCCTGACGGGGAACGAAGGAAACCACGGCGAGGACGTGAAGGAGTATTACTTCTATCTCGATTCGACGCCCACGCACTCCTACATGAAGTATCTCTACAAGTATCGGCAGGCGGAGTTTCCCTACGTGAGACTGGTGGAGGAAAACCGCTCGCGCGACCGCAGCCGCGAGTGGCGGCATCTTTACAACGCCGACATCCTCTCCTTGCCTGACAAGTGGGAGTATCCCTGGTACGCGGCATGGGATCTCGCCTTCCACAGCATTCCGCTCGCCATGGTCGATCCCGATTTCGCCAAGGAACAGCTCATCCTGCTGCTGCGCGAGTGGTACATGCACCCCAACGGACAGCTTCCCGCCTACGAGTGGGCCTTCGGCGACGTCAATCCGCCGGTGGCCAGCGGCGCGGAGCGGTCGCCGGCCGGTCTCTTGCGGCACGGAGAAATTCCAAACCGACCCGCACTGGCGCGACCTGATCTGCTTCTACGAGTACTTTCTCGGCGACCACGGGCCCGCCTCGGCGTTAGCCACCACACGGGCTGGCCCGGGTTGGTGTCCAAGTTGATCGAGCAGAGCGCCGAATGCAATTGTGGATTTTGGGTTGGCGAGCGTTGCGCGACACGCCGAAACTCCGTCGGAAAATGAACTCAGCGAGCATGGTGGACTTCGGCCGCGAGATTTGCGGCGACCTGCACTGCGCCGAGCAGCGCGAGTGGCTGGTCACCAACGGCATCGGTGGGTTCGCTTCTGGCACCGTGGCGGGTTTACTGACGCGCCGTTATCACGGGCTGCTTATTGCCGCGCTCCAGCCGCCGCTCAGCCGAACCCTGCTGGTGGCCAAGCTGGATGAGTTCGCCCAATACGACGGCCGCAGCTACGCCCTCGCGACCAATCGCCGGACAGGCGGCGCCGTGGATCCGCAGGGCTACCGGCTGATCGAGCGTTTCCGTCTCGAAGGCACGACGCCCGTCTGGACCTTCGCTTTCGCCGACGCGCTCCTCGAAAAACGCATCTGGATGGAGCAGGGGTCGAACACGACCTACGTTCAATACCAGGTCCTGCGCGCCTCAGCGCCGATCGACCTGACGCTTCATGCGCTGGTCAATTACCGCGACTATCACGCGACCACCAACGGCGGCGACTGGCGGATGGAGATCACTCCCGTCGAGCGCGGCTTGCGCGTGGATGCCTACCCGGGCGCGACGCCGTTCTACCTCCTCAGCTCATCGGCGGAGGCCGAACCAACCCACGATTGGTATCGAAACTTCGATTTGGCCGCGGAGCGTTGCCGAGGTCTGGACGATCGAGACGACCACCTCCGTCCCGGGCTGTTTCACGTGAAACTTAACCCTTCAGAGTCAATAACTGTATTATTATCAACAACTTACAGTAACAAACCGGCCGATAATGCCCCCTGGGAGTGCCAACAGTGCCACGAGAGCCAGATCATACGCCAAGGATGCCAACCCACTGATCCTGCCTGGGTTAGGCAGTACGTGCTGGCGGCGGACCAGTTTATCGTCCGTCGGCCGACTGCGGCCGAACCCGACGGCCGCAGCGTGATCGCAGGGTATCACTGGTTCGGCGACTGGGGGCGCGACACGATGATTGCCCTGCCCGGCCTGACGCTGGCGACCGGACGGCCTGAGGTGGCGCGCAGCATCATCAGGACCTTCGCGCGCTACGTGGACCGCGGCATGTTGCCGAACCGATTCCCCGACGCGGGCGAAGCGCCTGAGTACAACACCGTGGATGCCACGCTCTGGTATTTCGAGGCGGTCCGGCAATACTTCGCGCCGACGAACGACCTGGCCACGCTGCGTGAACTCTTTCCCATTCTCGCCGAGATCATTGACTGGCACGTCCGGGGAACGCGCTACAACATCAAGGTGGACCCGGCCGACGGTCTGCTCTACGCGGGCGAGCCGGGCGTGCAGCTCACCTGGATGGACGCCAAGGTCGGTGACGGGGTGGTAACGCCGCGCATCGGCAAGCCCATCGAAGTGAGCGCGCTCTGGCTCAACGCCTGCGCCACGATGAGCCGGCTGGCGCGCGCCTTGAAGCAACCCGCGAAGAAATTCGAGTCGCTTGCGGAGCAAACACGCAAAGGCTTTAGCCGGTTCTGGAACCCGGATACAGGCTACTGTTACGACGTGCTCGACGCTCCGGAGGGAAATGACGCTTCACTTCGCCCCAACCAGCTCTTCGCCGTGTCGCTGCCGGAATCTCCGCTGGCGCCGGACCAGCAGCGCGCCGTAGTCGAAATCTGCGCGCGCCAACTGCTCACGTCGCACGGGCTGCGCAGCCTCGCGCCCGGGGACACACGCTACATCGGCCATTACGGCGGCGGCCCGCGCGAGCGCGACGCGGCCTACCACCAGGGCACGGTCTGGGGCTGGCTGCTGGGACCGTTCGTCCGCGCCCACCTGCGCGTGTACAAAGACCCGAAAGCCGCCGCGCGCTTTCTCCAGCCCATGGCGCATCATCTCAAGCTGCACGGTCTTGGCACGGCAAGCGAAATCTTCGACGGCGACGCGCCCTTCACGCCGCGCGGATGCATCGCCCAGGCCTGGACCGTAGCCGAAATTCTCGCCGCCTGGCGCGAAATCCAGACCTTTTCTCCCCCCAATAGCAACCAAACCCCCCGCTCACCTCCCCCCGCCTCCGTGGACCCACTCCCCGCCCATCCCTCCTGCGCGGAGTCACCGCAGCGCACGCCCAGGTCTGCGTGCCGATCTTGAGAAAGTGCGCGGAGAAACG
>CAZHKT010000162.1:0-7261 GCA_964533045.1 uncultured Acidobacteriota bacterium
CCAACGTCCAGTTCATGACCCTCATGGCGACCAAGATGCCCTTTGTCGGGCGGGGGTAGTGGAAAGCCCCTCGCCGTAGCATTATTTCATCGGACTGCAATCTGAAATACAAACCCGCTTAACATCTCACGTCTATTGTTGCCGCTTCAAATCCTTGCTGAAGGAGCGATATGAAGCTAAAACCCAGTGCGGTCCTAGCGAGCCTGTTGATTGCGACTGCCACGTTTGCGAAGCGACCTATTGAAGTCCATTACCTTTCAACCTATACAAGTCCTTCCGGCAACGCCGGGGCCGAAATCTCGGCCTTTGATGCAAAGACCAAGAGGGTGTTTGTCACTAACGCCGCCGCGCGCCGTGTCGATCTTGTGGATTTCTCTAATGCTGCTGCTCCTGTCCATTTGGGATTCTGGGATGTCAGTTCCTACGGGACGCCGAACAGTATCGCGGTGCATCATGGCATTGCCGCGGTGGCTGTCGAGGCCCTGGTGCGGACCGACGACGGCAATGTCCTGTTCTTCGATGCCAGCGCCGCGCCGGGCGCCCAGCCCCTGCGCGCGATATCCGTCGGCGCCGTGCCGGACATGGTCACCTTTACACCCGACGGTCATGCCCTCCTCGTGGCGAACGAGGGCGAGCCAAGCGGTTACGGGGCCGGCCATGCGGATCCGGAGGGCTCGGTGAGCATCATCGATCTTCAGCACGGCGTCGAGAACGCCACGGAGCATCGGGCGCGATTCACTGACTTCTCGGCTAATGATCTGCCGCCGTCGGTACGTATCTTCGGCCCCGGAGCCTCCATCGCTCAAGACCTCGAACCTGAATACATCGCGATTTCGCACGACTCCAAGACCGCTTGGGTGACCTTGCAGGAAAACAATGCCGTGGCCATTCTTGACATTGCAGGAGGGTTCTTCACCCGCATCGCGGGACTTGGATTCAAAGATCACATGCTGCCCGGCAATGCGCTCGATCCCACCGACCGAGACGGCCCGGGTGGAACGGGGCTCATCAACATTGTCAGCAAGCCCGTCTTCGGTATGTATCAGCCCGATGCCATCGCCGCGTTCCAGACCCTAGGCAGGACTTATCTCATGACTGCCAACGAGGGCGATGCGCGCGACTGGCCGGGATTCAGTGAGGAGGTCCGGGTCAGCTCACTTTCTCTCGATACCGGAGCCTTTCCCGACGGTGCATCGCTAAAGGCGAATGCGAACATGGGGCGATTAACGGTCACCAACACCCTGGGGGACACCGACGGCGATGGCGACTTCGATGAGCTCTACGTGTTTGGAGCGCGCTCGTTCAGCATTTGGGATACCGAACTGAATCAGATTCACGACAGCGGCGATCTGCTCGAACAGGTCACAGGGGCGCTCGTCCCGGCAAAATTCAATTCCAACGGAACTCCCGGAACATTTGACACCCGGAGCGACAACAAAGGTCCCGAGCCCGAAGGCCTGGCCGTCGGGGAAGCGTGGGGACGGATACTGGCGTTTGTCGGCTCGGAGCGAACAGGGGGAATCTTTGTCGTGGACATCACTCAGCCGCTCGAGCCGGAACTACTGCAATATGTCCCTCAGCCGGTGGGCGATCTTGCCCCCGAAGGCCTCGCATTCGTCCCACGCGAAGAGAGCCCGACCAACGAGCCGCTCCTGATTGTCTCGAACGAAGTGAGTGGCACGGTCACGTTCTACCGGGTCACCATGTCGCAGTAATTTCCAAAGCAGTCGCGGACCGTTGGACGGCCTTGCCTTCGCCACAAGGCCGTCTTTTTTTCTGACAGACCTGAGTGCGTGGCCGCCATGAGACCAGAAAACTTCCTTCTTGCACGATTGACAACATTTCAATCCCTGTGACAGAATGCGGAGTTTAACAGCAAGCACCCGAGCTTCCCTGCAAGGCCTAATCGCGGATGGCAGACGAACCCAAGGTTCCGCCAGACGGCGGAAAGAGCGAGACTCCTGCAAAGCCGGCAGCCGCCACGCCTGCGGCGGCGCCTGCCAAGCCTGCTGCGACTGCTCCCGCAAAACCTGCCGCTCCCGCCGCGCCCAAGGCTCCCGTCAAGCCCGACCCGTGGTCGAATCCGCTGCTCGACGAACTCAACCGGAAGTTTCCCGGCGCCATCCGCGAGGCGGTCATTTTCCGCCACATGCCGTCGCTCCTCGTCGCGAAGGAACGTCTGGTCGCCATGTGCGAATTCCTGAAGTCGGCCGAGGGCGGGGAGTACACGCTGCTGACCGACCACACCGCTGTGGATTATCCCAAGCGCGAAAAGCGGTTTGATCTTGTCTATCACCTCTATTCGTTCAAGAAAAACGAGCGACTACGCTTGAAGGTTCTGGCAGGCGAGGGGGAGAAGGTCCCTTCCGTCACCAGCGTCTGGCCTACGGCGAACTGGCTGGAGCGTGAGGTGTTTGATCTATTTGGGGTGCCATACGAGGGCCACCCGGACCTCAAGCGCATCCTGATGCCGGATGGTTGGACGGGCCATCCGCTCCGCAAGGATTATGACATCTTGAAGCAGGACACCGCCTGGGTCCAGGCGAACTTGGGAATCAAGAGCGCGCAGTAACGAATCTGTAGCGGCGGTCTCGGACCGCCCCTTTATCTGAATAAGTAGGAGTGGCGGTGGGACACCGCCGCTACAGCGGTCGGCAGCAGGGAGTCTTGCCTGCGGATGGCTGACGGCTGAAAGCTGATAGCTGACAGCTAAGAAGATGCCCGAATCGACTTTCCTCGACGCCAACGAGCTGGTCATCAACATGGGGCCGCAGCATCCGGCCACGCACGGCGTGCTGCGGGTCAAGCTGAAGCTTGATGGCGAAAAGGTGCTGGGCGCCGAGTGCATCATCGGGTACCTGCACCGTGGGGTGGAGAAAATCGCCGAGAATCGCACCTACGGCCAGTTCGCGCCCTACGTGGACCGCATGGATTACGTGGCGGCGGTCACCAACGGCATGGGCTACGTGGAGGCGGTGGAAAAGCTGCTCGGCGTAGAAATCCCGCCGCGCGCGCAATATACGCGCATGATCCTGGCGGAACTGCAACGGATCGCCAGCCACCTGCTCTGGCTGGGAACGCATGCCCTCGATATCGGCGCCATGACGCCGGTGTTCTACACCTTCCGCGAGCGCGAAGAAATCCTCAAGATTTTCGAGAATTACTGCGGCGCGCGCCTGACGACCCACGCGTTCCGCATCGGCGGCCTGCAATACGATCTCTACGACGGATTCGAAAAGGAAGTCACCACGTTCTGTGACTACTTCCTGCCCAAGGTGGACGAGTACGAGACGCTGCTCACTAAGAACCGCATCTGGATCAGCCGGACCAAGAACGTGGGCGTGCTTTCCGCGGCTGACGCCATCGCGTATGGCGTGACAGGGCCCGTGCTGCGCGGCTCGGGCGTGAAGTGGGACATCCGCAAAGCGCAGCCTTACGAGGCTTACGACAAGGTCGAGTTTGAGGTCCCCATCGGGCAGCATGGCGACACCTACGACCGGTACCTGGTGCGCATGGAGGAGATGCGGCAGTCCGTGCGCATCATTCGCCAGTGCGTGGGGCGCATCGAGCCGGGGCCTATCATGGGCAAGGTCGGCAAGGTGCTGAAGCCACCCGCCGGCGAGGTCTATCACTCGATTGAGTCGCCCAAAGGCGAACTGGGTTATTTCGTGGTGAGCGACAACTCCACGCATCCGTACCGCGTGCGGGTGCGCCCGCCGTCCTTCATCAATCTTCAGGCGCTCGACATTATGATTCGAGGCCTGCTGGTGGCGGACGTGGTGGCGGTGATCGGAACGCTGGACATCGTGCTGGGAGAAGTGGACCGGTAAAGACGCATGGCGCTGGCCGAACAGGCAATGCAGTTTCTCAAGGCGAACCCCCTGACCTTCGCCCTGGTGAAGATCGTCATCGTCTTCGGCGTGGTGGCGACGCTGGTGGCCTATCTCGTCTACATGGAGCGCAAGGTTCTGGCCTTCATGCAGGCGCGCCTGGGGCCCATGCGCGTCGGGCCGTGGGGCCTGCTCCAGCCCGCCGCCGACGGGATCAAACTCCTGCTGAAGGAAGACATCATCCCGCAGGGGGCCGACAAGTGGGTCTTTCTGATTTCGCCCGCCATCAGCGTGATGACCGCCTTCACCGTCTTCGCCGTCATTCCTTTCGCCGATAACTTCTTTATTACCGACATCAATATCGCCTTACTCTTCATTCTCGCGGTCTCCTCGCTGGGTATTTACGGAATCATTCTGGGAGGGTGGTCGTCGAACAGCCACTATCCGCTGCTGGGAGCGCTGCGATCGGCGGCGCAGATGGTGAGTTACGAAGTCGCGGCCGGCATGGCGATCGTCGGCGTGCTCCTCCTATCGAACTCGCTCAGCATCGTTGAGATTGTCAATCGCCAGAACTCCATGGGGGTCTGGAACGTCTTCCTCCAGCCTGTTGCCTTTGTGATTTACGTCATTGCCGCCGTGGCCGAGACCAACCGCAACCCCTTCGACCTGCCCGAGGCCGAATCGGAACTCACCGCCGGCTTCCACACCGAATACAGCGGCTTCCGGTTCGCGCTCTACTTCATGGCGGAATACACTAACATGATCGTGGTGTCGTGCATCGCCGTGACACTCTTCCTGGGCGGCTGGCTGCGGCCTTTCGCAAATGTCCGGGCGCTGGATTTCCTGAACTACGCCCCGCCCCTGGCGCTGGTGGGCGTGGCGGCGTTCGTCGTCTGGCTGGGCCGGAGAAGCAAGGTGGCGCTGGAGCGGAAGATCTTCATTGGGCTGGCCCTGCTGCTGGTGCTGATCGCCGCGCTGGTGGCGCTCCCGCCGGTGCTGGCGGCCATTCAAGGGATCTTCTGGTTCACCGCCAAAGTCCTGGCATTCTTGTACGCGTTTATCTGGTATCGTGCGACGTTTCCGCGCTACCGCTATGACCAGCTGATGAATGTGGGCTGGCGTGTGATGATTCCGGTGGCCCTGGGCAACCTGGTCGTGACGGCGGTCGTGCGATACCTGCTCAGTGCGCACGGCGCGTCACCGGCGGCGATGCTGATGGGGAGGTGAAGGTGAAGGAAATTCTGCGGCAACTCTTCCTCATTGACCTGCTCAAGGGACTTAGGCTGACCTTTTCTTATCAGCGCCCGAGCGCCACTTACACCGAGCAGTATCCGCTCGAGCGGCCGAGGGTTGCCGAGCGCTATCGCGGCGCGCCGCGCCTGAACAATCATCCGGAAACGGGCGAGACGCTGTGCATTGCGTGCAATCTCTGTTCGCTCGCCTGCCCGGAGAACCTGATTGTGGTGGCCTGGGATCGCACCGAGGATCGTAAGAAGAAACTGACCACCTTTACCTACGACACCTCGCGCTGCATGTTCTGCGGTCTGTGCGAGGATGCCTGCCCGGTAGATGCGCTGGAGCTGACTCAGGATTTTGAAATCGCCCACTTCAACCGCGAAGGGATGATCTGGGATCGTCCCATGCTCGAACAGGGGCCGCAGCCGACGCGGTACACGAGGTAGGAGCCAGGAGGCAGAAGTTAAGAAGCGAAAAGGTCAATGACTGGAGAGGTAGCTGACGACAGGATGGTTATGGATTCTGACTTCTAGATTTTTCATGATCACTCTACCCCAATTCGCATTTCTCTTCCTGGCCGCCGTGGCGCTATCTTCCGCGGTGCTGGTCATCACCCGGCGCAACGCGGTTCACAGCGTGATCTGGCTGATCGTGACGCTGTTTGCGGTGGGCGGAATCTTTCTGCTTCAGCGCGCGGAATTTCTCTTCGCGGTGCAGATCATACTGTATGTCGGCGGCATCATGGTGCTGTTCCTGTTCGTGGTGATGCTGGTCAATCTCGACGTGTCGGTCAAGCAGGCGCAATTCAACCGGCAGTGGCGCCTGGCGCTGGTAGCCTCGCTCGTTCTGATGGCGGAACTGGCTTACGCCATCTATCGCGGCCGTCACGCCTTTGCTCCGGCGGAAGTCTCGTCGGCCCCCGCCAGCATGGGCAATACGCAGCAGGTGGCGCTTTCGCTTTATCAGAACTACATGCTGCCGGTGGAGATTGCTTCGATCCTGCTGCTGGTTGCTATGGTGGGAGCGGTCATCATGGCCAAGAGGAAGCTCTCATGATTCCGACCGAATGGTACCTGATGCTGGGCACGGCGCTTTTTTCCATCGGCGTCCTGGGCGTGCTCACGCGCCGCAACGTCATCATCATCCTCATGGCGATTGAACTGATCCTGAACGCGGTCAACATCAACCTGGTGGCCTTCTCCAAGCATTTCGGCGCCGTGGACGGCCAGACCTTCGCTATCTTTGTCATTACTGACGCCGCAGCGGAAGCCGCCGTCGGCCTGGGCTTGATGATCGCGCTTTTCCGCAACAAAGAAACGGTGAACGCGGATGAGATTGATCTTTTGAAATGGTGAGCATGTTCTTCCTGGAGCACATCTGGCTGGTTCCTCTCTTGCCCGCCCTGGGCGCGGCGACGCAGCTCTTTTTCGGGAGGAAGCTCTCGAACAAGGCGGTGAGCGCGGTTTCCGTCGGTCTGCCCGGAATCTCCTTCGCCTGGGCAGTGGGTTGCTTCGTTCAGTTGCTGGGCGTCCCGGAAGGCATCTTCGTCCGGACTCTCTATTCCTGGTTGCCCCTGGGGGCTATCAAGCTTTCCAACGGAACGCTGGGCCATCTCTCGGTGGATGCTGGAATCCAGTTGGACCACCTCTCGGCGGTCATGATGCTGGTGGTCACGGGGGTCGGATTCCTGATTCATGTTTACTCCATCGGCTACATGGGGCACGAAGGCGGTTACTACCGGTTCTTCGGCTACCTCAACCTCTTCATGTTTTCCATGCTGGTGCTGGTGCTGGCGAACAATTACCTGATGATGTTCGTCGGGTGGGAAGGCGTGGGGCTCTGCTCGTATCTCCTCATCGGTTTCTATTTCCACCGCAAGTCGGCCTCGGACGCGGGCAAAAAGGCCTTCATTGTCAACCGCATCGGCGACGCGGGCTTCTTGATGGGCTTGATGCTGATGGCGGTCACCTTCGGCAGCGTCAATTACCTGGAGGTAACCGAAGCCGCGCGGGCGCAGAGTGCGGCTCTGCTCGACGCGCCGGTCATGACGGCCATTTGCATTCTGCTCTTTGTCGGAGCGACCGGAAAGTCGGCGCAGATTCCGCTCTATGTCTGGCTACCGGACGCCATGGAAGGTCCGACGCCGGTCAGCGCCCTGATCCACGCCGCCACCATGGTGACCGCCGGAGTTTACA
>CAZHKT010000163.1:0-7186 GCA_964533045.1 uncultured Acidobacteriota bacterium
TGCTTAACCGGAGATGCCTTACCGAGTTTCAACACGAACCGTTGACAGCGCCCCGCCTTCCCAGGGCATGGCGTTTGCGTCTTGTCCGCGATAAAATCAAAAAGATGGAACTGCGCGTTGCCAAATTTCGAACGCACGAGGAGGCTGAGGAGGCCGACCTGGCATACTACCGCAGCCTGACTCCGGAGCAGCGATTGGAAATCCTCTTTCAGCTCCGGGAGATGTACCTCAAGGATTTCGATGCCTCTTCCCAAAGAATGGCGCGAGTTTATCGAATTACTCAACTGCCACGAAGTTGAGTATCTGGTAGTCGGTGCGACGGCGCTGGCGCATCACGGGATTCCGCGTTTTACTGGAGACCTCGATATTCTCGTCCGCAGCACACCCGATAACGCGCAGCGCGTGGAGCGCCTCCTTCGAGATTTCGGATTCGCTCAATTGGGACTGACGGCGCAGGACTTCATCAACTCGTATCAGGTGGTTCAGCTGGGCGTGGCCCCGCTGCGGATTGACCTTGTGACTTCCTTGTCGGGCGTGACTTTTGAAGAGGCGTGGGCCGGCCGGGTTTCGGTGGTCATGGACGGCGTTAAGGTCAACATGCTGGGGCGGAAAGAGCTGATCGAAAACAAGAAAGTGACCCGCCGCCCACAAGATCTTGCCGACCTCAACGCGCTTGGCGAAAAACTAGAAGATTCCTAGGCGCATTCCCCTACATTTTCAAATAGTCCTGCACATAGTTCTTGAACGCCACGTCCATCGCGGCGGTGATTCTGCCGGGGGAGGGATAATTCCATTGCGGGTGGATGAAGCTGACGCCCGCGACTTCGCGCGTGGTGGAGCTGATGAAGACTTCTTCAGCGGCCGAAAGGTCGTCGGTGGTTAAATCGACTTCGCGGATGCTGACGCCGTGGCGCGGCGCGATTTCGAGCAGGACATCGCGCGTGACGCCGGCCAGGCAGCCGGAGGAAAGCGGCGGCGTCAGAATCTCTCCGCCGCGCACCAGGAAGATATTGGCCGAGGTGCACTCGGCGATCTGGTCCTTTTCGTTGAGCAGGATGGCGTCGTCGAAGCCCGCTTCTTGGGCGCGCTGGATGACGCCGATGTGCGGTACCCAGGAAAGCATCTTGGCGCCGGCGTAATGTCCGCCGGTGTAGATCCCTTCCGGCTCGATGGTCAGGCGATGCGCGGCGGGCCAGGGGGCGAGCGGCTTGGTGAAGATGAGGAGGTCGGTGGGCGGCAGCCCTTCGGCCTGGGACCACATGCCGCCATGATTCTTGACGAAGGAAACGCGCGCCACGCCTTCCGGCCTGTGGTTGGCGGTGGCGAGGTCCATAATGGCCCGGCGAACTTTATCGTAGTCAAACGGCATCTCGATTTCCAGTCGGTCCGCATCGCGCAGCAGGCGGGCCCAGTGGCGTTCGAAAGCGAAGGGGATGCCGCGATAGATGCGCAGCGTGGTGAAGATCCCCCACCCCATCAGCAGGCCCATTTGCCCGGGCGAAAGATGCACTTCCCGGAGCGGTGCGATGCGGTCGTTGTGATAGATCAGTGAGTCCATAGGTCCTTCGTGGTAGCGGCGGTGCCCTCACCGTCGCAAGTTATTGCGCGCGCGCCCGCGGCGATGAGGACATCGCTGCTACAGAGGTTCCTATCCCCAGGGCTTCCAGCAGCGGCTGCGCCTTGAGCAGCATCTCCTCGTACTCCGCCTGCGGCCTGGAATCATACACGATGCCGCAGCCCACGTTGAACGCGGCGACACCGTGGCGCAGGGTGATGGTGCGAATGGCAACGCTGAAATCCATTTCAAAACTCGCCGAGGCGGGCGCACCGCGCAGAATACCGATCGCTCCCATCGAGACGCCGCGCGGGGCGCCTTCGATTTCATGCAAGATTTCCATGGCGCGAATCTTGGGCGCGCCGGTGATCGAGCCGCAAGGGAACAGGGCCCGGAGGACGTCGTCCGGCCGAATGCCGGGTTTCAACTCGCCTTCGACGTGTGAGACCAGGTGATAAAGATGCGGCAGCGCGTCGGTCTCCCACAGATGCGCCCCAATCGTGTCGTAGCGGCAGACGCGGCCCAGGTCGTTGCGCAGCAAATCCACAATCATAACATTCTCAGCGCGATCCTTGGCGCTCGCCAGCAGTTGCCGGCGGCGGGCCTCGTCTTCGATTGGATCCCCACGGCGTGCCACCGTGCCCTTGATGGGACTGGCCAGAATGCGGCCGTGGCGGACGCAGAAGAATCGCTCCGGAGAATCGCTGACAATGGAGGCGTGCGGCGTCTTCAGCAAGGCCCGCATGGGCGCGCGGCCGGGGGCGAGACGGGCGTAAATTTCGTTGGCGGTCAGCCCTTCAAGTCGTGCCGCGAAGCGTTGCGTGAGATTGGCCTGATAAATGTCGCCCGCCGCGATATAGCGGCGGATGTGTTCGACGTCGGCCATAAACCGACCACGGTCGAAGTCATGGAGGAGTTCGACGGGGGCGGAGGTTGCGCCACCCGGCAATGCCCATTCGGCGGGCGGGAGTTGTTCGATCCGGTCGTAGTAGGCGAAGGAGAACTCGGGAAGCCCGGGCGCTGGGGCAAGTGCCACTCGCTCGAAGGCCCGGCCGAGTTCATAGGCCAGGTAGCCGATGGCCCCGCCGGAAGGGCATTGCGCCGCGTGGCGCACCAACCAGGGGCGAAACTCGGCAAAGGTTTCCGCGCTGCCTTCCAGCACGCTTACAGGATGAACGGCCGCCAGCGCGGTCGGTTCCGTGCGGCCCAGCCAGCGCCCTTCGAGCAGCACGGGCCGCGCCTCTGCTGACGCGGCAAGCACCCCGCGAATGTCCAGTTCCGGCATGCAGCCAATATACCACCCTCTCGCAGCGGTGGTATCTGACCGGGATCTGTAGCGGCGGGCGTTAGCCCGCCAGGGGTGCGTTTCCAATGATGGCCAAGCGGTTTCGCTCTTGTGTCGAAAATGAGGGTGGCGGGCTAAAGCCCGCCGCTACGGCTTGCAGTGGCAGGCTAAAGCCCGCCGCTACGGCTCTGCAGGAATTACCAATCGACGCGCAGGGTGAGCGGCTGCCGCAGGCGGATGCGCATCTGGCTGTCCGGTGGGACATGCACCTCGTTCCCCTTGGGAACAAGGAACGTGAGACCGAGGACGGCGCCGCCAGTGATGGGGAGCGTGGCCGCCATGGCAGCGGTGCTTGCCACCTGGGCCTGAATGGCGGAAAAGACTCCCAGCCCGAGCAGTCCCCCGGTCAGGCGTTTCCAGGTGCCAGCGTTGGTACCTTTCAGGATGCCCTCCGCGTCCACCTCGGTGTTGGTGCGAGGCTTGGCGTCGAGGCCGGTGAGCAGGGCCGAGATGGGTTGATCCTTGCCATCGGGCAGGGTGACCAGTTCAAAGCGCAGACCGATTTCGGCGGCCCGGCGCAGGCGTCCTTCCCGGCGAATGTAGGTAATCCGGCCGCCAATCAGGCTGCCCGCGGGCAAAACCACCTGGCCATCGATCGAGATCGGGCTCACCAGCTGGGCGGTAAACGGGTCGCCCTCATGGCTCACGCCGGAATGAATTCCGGAAAGCAGCTGGATTTTGGCTTCGGTTTCCGCCGGGACAGTGACGATTTCGGGAGGGTGGGGCGCACCGTGCAAGAAGGCGGCATGCTGCGCGGGGGCGGTTCCGTCAGCAGCCGGGCGCGGGAGGTGTGTCTCGGCCCAGAGGGGGGAAGTGAGGCCCAGCGCCACGATCAAGAAGAAGGAGATACGTCGCATTGGTGTCGGCTCCTTTGCCCCTTCGGGCCTGGGTGGCGCCGCACGTCGGAGCGGAAGATTCTGCCGCGCCCGTCCCTTTTCAACGTGCCTGCGCCCCACTGAGTCCGATGACCCGAATGCGCCTATTGTCTCTCGCTGCTGCTGCCAACGCAAGCGGAGAAACAGCCTATGCCCGGTTCGCGCATGGCCGAACCGCTAAAAGAGCGGGGAATCCCTGCTCGCCTAACTTACTTTCGTCACTTTGTCGGCTTGAGGGCCCTTTTGACCTTGAACGATGTCGAACTCGACCGTATCGCCTTCCTGAAGGGTCTTGAATCCCTCGCCCTGGATGGCGGTGTAGTGGACGAATACGTCCGCGCCGCCGTCCTGGCCGATGAAACCGTAACCCTTGGCGTTATTGAACCACTTTACTTTTCCTTGAAGTCGCGCCACTTGCGTTCCCCCTTTGTCACTTCTTTCAGGACTGCCGGCCATCCGCGAAAAGCAAAAAGCCGAGAATCCGATTGGACCCTCGGCGACCTCGCTAACTTGCACGTGCCGTCGCTAACACCCAGCAAGCTCCCGGCTGAGATAAATAGCCGAGAGACAATCACTTGTCAAGAGGATAGTGAGAATTTGAGTCCAGGGAGACGGGAAGGCCATTTCCCCCGCCGTCCAGAAAGGATCAGCCAAGAAAGACCCACCAGCGTCTTTCCATCACGGATGCGACCCCGGCTCATCATCCGGCGCAGCTCCGGCAGGGTGAAAACGTGGGTTTCGATCCGCTCGTCGGCCTCCGGACGGGCCTTACCCGGAACGAGGTCCGTGGCCAGGACCAGATGCATTTCTTCGGCCACAAACCCCGGCGTAGGGAAGAAGCTCAACACCCGGCGGAAGCGCCGCGCCCGGTGGCCGGTTTCTTCCAGCAGTTCTCGTCTTGCCGCCCTCAGGATGCTCTCGCCCGGTTCCAGCCCGCCGGCGACCAGTTCCCAGAGCTTTTGCCCCGCCGCATAGCGGTACTGGCGGATCAACAGAACCCGGTTCCCCGGCAGCAGGGGGAGGACGACAACCGAGCCAGGGTGCACCACAATTTCGCGCGAGACTTCCACGCCGCCCGGCTCGATGACGCGGTCCCGGCGCAGTTTCACGACCCGGCCGTCATAGACCAGTTTGCTTTCCAAGACAGATATTCGTGACCTCATCGAGCCATCCTTGCATGCGGCGACAGGCCGTGCAAGACCGTCGCGGCTCGTCGGCCGTGCTTGGCGACAGTCAATTGCCGACTTCGAAGGTGGCGATCAGGGCCTTGGCACTCTTATCGTCTTCCTTTTCCTTGAGGGCCTCGCGATAGCGGACCAGTTTCTCTTTGAGCTTGGCGAAGGCCTCGCGCTTGGCCCGGCAGGCCTCGAGAGTGGCCTTGGGCATCGAGGGTTTCTTGAGAGCCTCGTCATAGCAGGCGTTGGCGGCATCCAGGATGCCCTCGCACAGGCCCAGTTTGCTCAGACAGCTTCGCCGGTGGAAGGCTCTCTCAAATTCCGCGAGATTTTCTTTTTGAACAGTGGCAATCAGGTCGGCAAGACTCGTCCGATAGCTGGCCACCATTGCTTCTTCATCGGTGCACACTTCCTCCTGCGACTTCTTGTCATCGGCGGGACTGGCGGCGGCCGCAGCCACGATGAGGAAAAGGAAGACCCCTTTTTTCATGGCAGCACCTCTTGAGAATCTGGATCGGGGCCCGCCATCGCATCGGGCTGAGGGGAAAGGTTTGGCCCCGCTGGGCGTACTGTACCACGAAGCGGGCCGAAAGGCGAGGCGGCGGCGTGGTTAATGAAATAGATAATAGGATGCTATAATGGTTTGGATACATCTTGACAATAGGTTCCCCCTTCACGATAATCTCTGCGGTGTTGCGCCAGCCGGGCGGCAGGATGAGTGGAAGTTCCCGGCACCTCTCGAAGTCAGACTCGCGACGCGGACCCACCCGTGAGTAGGGGCAGGGGGACCTCCAGCGCGCGCATTTCAACTTACAACTTGAAGGATCGGAACGACGAATCCGGCACAAGGCCGGAGGCCCGTTTCCTTTTCATTCTGGTGACTCAAGGAGGATGTATGAAGCGCAGTCTTCTTCTCGCTGGCGCGGCACTGGTGTTCGTTCTCCCTGCTGCCAGTCAGGCTCAGGTGCTGAGCGCCGTGCAAAGCCCCACCTTAAACGCCAACCTCACCGAGACGTTGAGCGTCAGCCTCACCGGCGGCAGTACCGTCAACTTCAGCCTCACGCCGGGTGCCGCCGCCGCTGGCGACGTTCCGGTGTCCATTCAAACAGGCTGGGTGCTGCAACCGCAGCGTGGCAGCGTTCGGCTGGTGGGTTACTTCGATACCACCGATGCTTTGACCACCCCCGGCCCGCCCGCGACCAGCATCCCGTCGTCGCTGGTTTTCGGCAAAATGACGACCGGGTCCCCGACCACCTTCACGGCCTTCACCCAGACGGTTAGCGGCATCGGAACGGCAGGTGCTTCCCTTCTGCTGTTCAGTGAAACGATAACCGGAGTTAACAAGAACAAGACGCGGACGGATAACCTGGACCTGCAGATCGACCTGACGGGCGCCCCGCAGCAAGCCGCCGGTGCATATACCGGAACTCTGCGCATCCAGGCCATCGCGCTCTAACCCGGCGGGGGGCGATTGATGAAATTCCGCTCTCAAACCAGCCGGGTTTTCCTCCAAGCGTCTGCGCTTTGCGTGGCGGGGCTGGCAGCGCTGTGCCCGCTCCGCGCGCAGGCGGTCCGGCCGGTGATTGCAGAATACCACGAAAAAGCGCGGGGCCGTTTTGACCTGGTCAATGACTCCGCGCTGCCTCTCAATGTGGTTTTGGAGGCGAAGAGTTTCTCGATTGATGAGGATGGATCACCCACGTTCCGGCCTCTGGACAAGGACATCCAGCTCAAACTTTCGCAAAAGAGTTTTCGCATTCCCCCGCAGCAGACCTACTACGTCTTTTATGAAGCCACCGCGCCGCGCTACCCGGCGTGGTTTGTCATTTACGCGACCTTCTCCGGCTTGCCGCAGCAGTCGGGCCTGAATGTTCAGGTCGAGCTGCCCCACACAGTCTACATGGGCCAGAAGGTGGCGCTGACCCGAGATGAAATCCAGGTAGGGAAGGCGGAATACCTTCCTGCCTTGCACCAGGTTGAAATGGAAATCTCGAACGTCGGAAGCCGGCTGGGACGCGTCTCGGGTGTGGAAGTCCGGAACGAACGCGAGAAGGCGGTCCATCCGGGCTTTCCGTTGATGCCCAACAGCCGCCGGAAAGTAAGGGTTGA
This sequence comes from uncultured Acidobacteriota bacterium, assembly GCA_964533045.1. Lineage (GTDB taxonomy): Bacteria > Acidobacteriota > Terriglobia > UBA7540 > UBA7540 > JACQNR01. Next base: position 7,060 of record CAZHKT010000163.1, read on the forward strand.
CTGGAAGGAAAACACCCCGCCGCACAAGGTGATTGTGGAATTCAAGGGGTTTAAGATTGAAACCCCTCTCCAGGAGCGTCAGAACTGAGGGTTTCTCTCAAGCCGTACGCGCCAAACCACAGGAGCC
>CAZHKT010000164.1:0-7076 GCA_964533045.1 uncultured Acidobacteriota bacterium
TTCGATCGCGCGACGCGCGCGCGATCAGTTCTTGTTGCCGAAGAAGGCGCTGTAGAATTTGGCCGCGGTATCCAGGTTTGAGACCCACTGGGTGATGTGGTCGAGGCCGACGGCCTGGACGATGGCGTCCTCCTGGCTGATGCGCCCGCCAGGGATGATGGATCCGGCCAGGCCCCCGGGGACGCCGAGCAGCTGCAAGCGCATGCCGTCTGGGTCTGTGGGCATGGCCAGGGCTCCGGTCCCCATCGCGATGCCCTGCGCTTGGAGGGCGGCCCGGACGTTGGCGGGCTGGTAGCCGATCACGAGCGCGCAGATGTGGTCGATCTTGGGCTCCTTCATGTCAGCGTTCGTTCCAAAGGCCAGGTAGGCTGTGCCCATGCGGCAATAGAAGCGGTTGGGGATTTCACGCTCCCTGAAGAGTTGCGGGTCGAAGATCTGGCCGTAGAAGCGGGCGGAGGCCTCCGGATTGGGGACGGTGACGCCGATGTGTTCGAGGCCGGTTGTGTTCAGAGGCAGCGCGGGCCCGCTTGGTTGGCCGCCCGGAGGCGGACCTCCGGGTCCTTTGCCGCCTCCAGGTCCTTTATCCTTGCCCTTGGCCGCATCCTGCCCGAAGGCGGTTGCAGCCGCCGCGCCCGCGGCGAGCACCAGTACCTCGCGCCGGTTCATATTCATGATCCGATCTCCCTAGATTTCCACCAGGCCGGTGCTGTCGCCGTGGGAAGTGGCGGGTATGCCCAATTTGTTCAGCATGGCCAGCAACAGGTTGGAAGCAGGAGTGTGCGGCGCGGTCTTGATATGGCGGCCGCCCTGCACCTTCCCGGAGGCTCCGCCGGCCAGGATCAGCGGCAGCGGATCGTGATCGTGCTGGTTTCCGTTGCTCATGCTGCTGCCATAGAGCACCAGCGAGTGATCCAGCAGGGTTCCGTCGCCGTCGGGCGTGGATCTCAGCTTTTCAAGGAAATACGCCAGCAGGTCCACGTGGTAACGGTTGATAAGGGCGAACTTATCCATGTTAGCGCGGCTATTGGAATGATGGGAGGCGACATGGAAGCCATCGCGGACGCCGCTGTTGGGGTAGACCGCTCCGCTGGTGTCGCGCGCGTACATCATGGTGGCGACGCGGGTGATTTCGGCGCGGAAGGCGAGCACCTGAAGGTCGAACAGGATCTTGAAGTGTTCGTCGAAGGTTTCCGGGATGCCGACGGGCGAGGCGGGAATTTCAAAATCGGTCTTGGTCTGCTGTTCGGCCTTCTGGACGCGGCGTTCGATCTCGCGCACGTTTTCGAGGTAATCGCTCAAGGTGGCGCGGTCGGCAGCGGGGAGTTCTTTTTGCAGCGACGCGACCGAGCCCATGACGGAATCAAGGATGCTGCGGGCTTCGGTGCGGCGTTCCTGCCGCTGCGCGGTATTGCTGCCGTCGCCGAACAGGCGCTTGAAGAGCACCTGCGGGTTGTTCTCCATGGGCATGGGCTGCGTGGGCGTGCGCCAGGAGATGGTGTTGGCATACGCGCAGGCGTAGCCGGCCCCGCAACTGAGGGCGACCTCCTCGATGGACATCTCGATGGACGGCAGAGGCGTGTCCTGGCCGAGGTTCTGGGCAACGATCTGGTCGATGGTGGTTCCGACCTCCACTTTTTCGCGGAGCGGGTGCGCGCCACTGAGGAAGACGGCGGCCGAGCGGGTGTGATCCGCGCCGGCATCGGAGTTCACGCCAGCCGCGGCGGCGTGGCCGGTGTTGGAGATCACGTTGACGCGGTCGCGGTACTTTTCCAGGGGCGCGAGAATTTCGGTGAATTCGAAGCCTTTGCCTTCGGCCGAGGGGGTCCACTTGTCCATGGTGGCGCCGTGGGGAACGTAGATGCAGCTCAGGCGGCTCTTGGGGGAGGCCGCGGTGCGGGACAGCGGGGTTTGGGCCGGGACCATCGATTCGAGCAGGGGCAGGGCTACGGTGAGGCCTGCGCCCCGCAAGAAGGTACGCCGGTCGAGATGCCGTTTCGTAATGAACATGGAAGTATTTCTCCTAATTTTCCGCCTTCCGGCGCATCTGAAATGGATCGCTGCCGACGACTTCGAGAATCAAGGCAGAGAACTTGTAATCATCCTTGGCCGCCTGGCGCGCAATGGAGCGGACGGCGGGCATATCCTGCGGCCGCATAGCCCGGCCCAGGCCGTAGGTCAGGAGCTTTTCAGAAAAAGTCCGCGCCACCGAATCGAAGCGGCTGAGCAGGGCGGCGCGGAGGCTGCCCGGTCCGTTCAGCGGGGTGCCGTCCACCAGTTGGGCGGAGGCGTCGATGGGAGTCTTGCCGTCCATGGTGCGCCAGCGGCCGATGAGGTCGAAGTTTTCAAGTGTGAAGCCGATCGGATCCATGATCTTGTGGCAGGAGGCGCAGGCGGGATGGGCGCGGTGCAGCTCCATTTTTTCGCGGATGCTGCCGGGCTCCTTGCCGGCCCGGTCCTGTTCTTCGAGCGCGGGGACGTTGGGCGGAGGCAGAGGAGCGGGCACACCGAGCACGTTTTCAAGGACCCACTTGCCGCGTGCCACCGGCGAAGTGCGGTTGGTGACGGAGGTAACCAGCAGCAGGCTGGCTTTGCCCAGCAAACCGCGGCGGGGATCGTCCTTGCCGAGCATGACACGGCGGAAGCGGTCGCCGCGGACGCCCGGGATGCCGTAGTGGCGGGCGAGGCGTTCATCGACGAAGGTGTAATCGGCGTCCAGCAGATCGCGGATGCTGCGGTCCTCGCGAATGATGCTTTCAAAGAACATCTCCATTTCGCGGGCCATGGCGCGGCGCAGGCCGTCGTCGAAACCGCGGGCCTCCGGAGTGGCGGCCTTGAGCTCGCGCAGCATCAGCCACTGGCCGGCGAAGTTGGTGACCAGGGCTTTGGACTTGGGGTCGCGCAGCAGGCGCAGGGTCTGCTGGCGCAACACGTCGGGTTCGTGCAACTTGCCGGCGGCGGCGGTGTCGAGCAGTTCGTCGTCGGGCGCGCTGGACCACAGAAAGAAGGAGAGGCGCGAAGCCAGTTCCAGATCATCAATGCGGTAGGCCTCGCCGGGCTTGACCGCGGCGGGTTCACGTTCGAAGCGGTAGACGAACTGAGGGTCGGCGAGCACGCGGGCCAGGGCGCGCTGGATGCCGGAGTCGAATGTGCCGGCGGCGCGGGCGCCGGAATAAAACTGCATCAGCGTGGCGATTTCGGCCTCGCTAGGCGGATGCCGGTAGGCGCGGCGGGCGAGACTGGCCAGAATCTGGCGGGCGCAGGGAGTTTCCTGGGCGGACGATTCTGGGTAGCATACGAAGATGCGCTGGCGGCTGGGGGAGTTCCCGGGGCCGGTAGGGTTGAGGGGGCCGATAATGACGATGTTGCCGACGCTGGGGCTACCGCCTTGGATTTTCCAGAGCTCGTTGATGCCAGGAGAGGATCCGGGAAGAACGGCGGCGGCGACGGTATGAGGGCCCGCCGGGATCTTCATTTTAATCTCGCTGCCGCCACGGCCGCCGATTTCGAAGACTTTGACGCGCTCGCCGTCCAGCATCAGTTCAACGTATTCGGCGCTATCGCGGGGGGGCGCGCCGATTCCGCCGCCGCTGCCGCGCCCGCCCACCCGGATCGTGTATTCGGCGTCCAGGGGGAAGGTGTGGCGGACCTGCATGCCGCCCACGGTGCCCAGGGGCAGTCCGTCAATGTGCGCGGACTGAGGGCCGCCGGGCGCGCGGTAGGTGGTGGTGACGGCTCCGATGCCAGGGTCGCCCACGGCTAGGCGGCTGATGTTGGCCGCGGCGGTGACGTAGCCTTCCAGGAGCGCCGGGGAGATGCGAAGGGAATCGGCGATGTTGTCGAAGCCTTCGGCGGAATCGTCCGCAGGCAGCGTGGTAGTGACGTCGATTTCCAGGGCGAGCAGATCGCGGATCACGTTGGCGTACTCGGTGCGGTTGAGGCGGTGGAGGGCGACGAAGCCCGGATCCAGATGAGCCGCCGCCTCGCGGTCCAGCGCGGCTTCGATGCGCTCGGCGAAGCTATCGAGCTGGGCGCGGGCCGGGCGCGGGGAGCCGGCCGGCGGCATCATGCCGGCGCGCACTTTGCGAACCACCTTCTCCCAGACATCCACATGCCCGACGGGATTGGTGTGATCCAGTTTTTCCAACACCAGATTTCCGGATTTCAAATTCTCGCTGTGGCAGCCGATGCAATATTGGTCGAGCATGGCCCGGTCCGCGGCGGCCGGCACCTGAGTTTGCCCGCGGAACGCGACAGCGGTTGCGATTAACAGGCTGACGCCGAGAAGAATCTGTCTCATTTGTCTCCTAACAGTTTCTGGATCAGCGCCATGGAACTGGGTTTGGCGACGGGCGCGTTGGTGGCCAAGAAGACGCCTTCGGCCCAGACGTAGGGCGTGCGGCCCTCTTTGTCCTTGACGTCGAGTTTGGCGCCGCGGCTGAACAGATACTCAATGACGTGATCGCTGCCGCGGTTGGCGGCGCCATGCACGGCCGTTAAGCCCATGGAGTTGGCGTGGTTGACGTCGGCGCCGAGTTCGACGCACAGCTTGACGGCATCGAGGATCGCCTGGTCGGATTCGGTGTAGGTCTGGGCGACTACCCAGTTGATCCCGGCGGCGGCCAGAAGAGGTGTGGTGCCCTCCTCGGTGGCGATGTTCGGATCCGCGCCGTTTTCCAGCAGCAGCCTCATCACCGTGGTGTCACCGGACAGGGCGGCGCGCAGGAAAGGGGTCTGGCCGATGAAGTTGACCCAGGAGAGATCTCCCAGGCGCATGAGGTGGCGGCGGGTGGGAGGCACGTCGGTGGTGCGGGCGTTGACGTTGGCGCCGCGGGCGATCAGATCGCGGATGAGTTCCAGGGCGGCGGCGCGGTCGATGCGGTTGTTGTGTTCGTCGCCGCCGGGGCCCACCTCGAGGTTGCGCAGTTCCACGGCGAGCCAAAGTGGGGTGCGGCCGTAGTCATCCCTGGAGTTGGGATTCGCGCCCAGGGCCAGCAGGTAGCGCGCCAGGGCGATGTTCTCATTGGCGATCGCCATCTGGAGAGGCGTGATGGAATTGGCTTCGGCCAGTTCAATATCGGCACCCTTGGCGACCAGCATCTGGACGATATCGATCCGGCCATCGCGGGCGGCGTAGAGCAGCGGCGTGAAGCCGCCCTGGGTGGGAGGCTGCGAGCCGCTTTCCGGAAGTCCGCCGCGGATGATGCCGACGCCGTGCGATCCGCCGCCAGCTCCGGCGGGACGGCGGGCGGGTTTCTGGCCGACCTTGGTGCGGGCGTTGACGCCGGCCCCGTGGTCCAGGAGCATTTTTACAATGGCGGTTTGATTTTCGCGGATGGCGACCATCAGCGCGGTGGAATCCCAGGTCTGGAAGGTGGCGTTGACCTTTGCGCCGTGCTTGAGCAACGCAGCGGCGACATCCGGCGCGCCGGCGCGGATGGAGAGCGAGAGCAGTGTTTCACCGCTTTGATCGAGAGCGTTGGGATCGGCACCGGCGGCGAGGAGTTGTTCGGCGATCGCGGCATTGGCAAGCGAGCAGGCGACGTAAAGCGGAGTCACCCCGTAGCGGTCCGCGGCGCGCACATTGGCTCTGGCGCGAAGCAGCAGATCAACCAATTCCGGATTCTCGGCGCGGACGGCCCAGTGCAGAGGCGTGGTACCGTCGACGTGAGTTGCGTTGACGTCGGCCTTGGTTTGCAGCAGCGCGCGCACGGCGGCGAGGTCCTCGGCCATGGCGGCTTCAATCAGACTCGCGGGCGCGGCGAAGGCGGCCGACACTGTAAATAGTAGGCCTGAAACAGCGAATCGCAGGATTGCGTTAGCCAGCATACATGTATACCAGGAAAGTATCGCCCTCTTGCGCACAGGTGTCAAGGAGCGGTCAAAGCCAAGAGTAAGCATGGATAGACGATTTACGCGGCTAAATGTATTCCTGTATACTAGCCCACGAGGAAGACCCAGTCCATCATGAGACAAACCATTTTGAGAGCGTTTATATTTGTAACTTTCGCGGCGCTGGCGGCGGCGCAGACGAAATTGCAGTTGACAGTCCACACGGGCCGGGGGCAGGTCGGTTACGACGTGAACTCGACGATGATTTCGGGCGAGAAAGACATGATCGTGATCGATCCGCAGTTCTCGCTGAGCGAGGCGCACAAGCTCGCTGCGAAGATTCTGGAGTCGAAGAAGACTCTGACCACCATTTATATCACGCATCCGCATCCGGACCATATGTTCGGGCTGGCGGTGCTGCACCAGGCGTTTCCGGAAGCCAAGATTCTGGCGCTGCCGCAGACGGTGGCGGGTTCGAAGACCGGCTGGCCGGCGCGCCAGCGGTTCTGGCAGCCCACCTACGGCAACAATATTCCCGGCCCCGATCCAGTGGCGATGGAGGAACTGACCACGGGGTACCTGACGCTGGAGAGCGAGCAGTTTCCAGTGACGGGTCCGGTGGCGGGCAGCGACGGCGCCGGAAACAGCTATGTCTGGGTGCCTTCGCTGAAGGCTGTGATCACGGGTGACATCGTGTTCGACCACGTGTACTTCGGTGTGACGCGGGACAAGGCGCGGGAGGACTGGCAGAAGACGATCGAGCAGATTCTGGCGCTGGGTCCGGAGATTGTGATTCCGGGACATGAGGGGCCGGGCGCGACGCGCGACAAGAAGTCGATTGAGTTCATGAAGAAGTACATGGCGGACTGGGATGCGAACTTCAAGAAGTCAAAGGACGCGGCGGAGATGCGTACGGCCGTGTTGAAGCAGTATCCGAAGCTGGGTATGGAGTTCACGCTGAACGACCGCATTGCGACCTATTTCCCGCCGCCGGGCAAGGGCAAGGACGGCAAGGGCAAATAAACGTTGCAAGATGACCTCGGGCGTGACTGGACTGGGCACACGTCTCCGGCCTGCGCGCCCGCGGCGGCCTCGAAATCGACCTCGTCTGGCGCGCGCCAGTTCGCGGAGCTTGTCAGCTTGCCAGCCCTCCTCGTCGGCCTGCAAGCGCCAAGCCAGCTTCCGGAACAGGAACTGCCGGTGCGAACTCGCCGGCTCCTTGCCGAAGAGCTTGCGGTGCTCTTCGC
>CAZHKT010000165.1:0-7074 GCA_964533045.1 uncultured Acidobacteriota bacterium
GGGCCCTCTTGACCCTCAGGCTCCCGTGGTGCTTTACCTTCGCGGCTGGGTTTACTGGACGGATTCCAACTCGCATCGCGCCCTGGTTTCCAACGGCGCGGCCCAATTGCGGCCGCCGTATCTCCAGGTGCGCGACGCTTCGGGGAAATGGCAGACGGTTATCGAGGACATGGGACTCCCCAGCGGCACCGATCGCACCATGCGGGTGGACCTGACCGGAAAATTCCTCGGAGACCGGCGGGAGGTACGCATCGTGACCAATATGTGCGTCTATTGGGACGAAGTGTTCTTCACCACCCGTGAGGCGAAGGTGACGGCACCGCGCGAGTTGCCCATGGTCTTCGCGGACCTGCATTATCGCGGATTCTCCACCCCGGTCCTTGATCCGCAGGGGGTGAAGCCGGAGCACTTCGAGTACACCCAGGTCATGTCTGACGCTCCGTGGAACCCGATGATTGGCAATTACACCCGCTACGGTGACGTCCAGAGCTTGCTCACGGCGGCGGATGACCGGCTGGTGGTCATGGCCACGGGTGACGAGCTGACCGTGGAATTCGATCCCGCGGCTTTGCCGCCGGTCGAGCCCGGAATGAAACGCACCTTCTTCCTTTACACCCACGGCTGGGCGAAAGACGGCGAGCCGAACACGGCGTATTCCAAAACCGTCGATCCGATGCCGTTCCGCGGCATGTCCGGCTACCCGCAAATGCCGGGCGAAACCGGGCCGTCGGATGCCGCGTACCGCGAATACCTGGAACAGTTCCAGACGCGACCGCATTACGAACTGATTCCCTCCTTGGCACCCATTCAGTAACCGAAGGACTTCAGGTCGGTGCAGCCGCGGTGCCCCCTCGGGGGCACCCTGCCTGCTGCCATCCCCTGCCAGTGGGGGTCGCCCGGGGCGCGTGATGGTGTATACTACCGGCGGGGGTTCCAGGGCTTATGTCACAACAACATAGCGGCAGGCTTACGACGCCCTTGGTCCGCAAGGACGGAGCTCTTCGTCCCGCCAGTTGGGAAGAAGCACTTTCCCATGCGGCTCAGGGTCTGAAGTCGGCGGTTGACCAATCGGGTCCCCAGGCGTTCGGAATGTTCAGTTGCTCCAAGACGACCAACGAACTGAACTTTCTCGCCCAGAAATTCACCCGGGTCGTCATCGGGAGCAACAATATCGACAGTTGCAACCGGACGTGACACGCTCCCAGCGTCGCCGGTCTGGCGACGGTATTCGGGATGGGCGGCGGCACCAGCTCGTACCGGGAAATTGAGGACGCGGACCTCATCATCTTGTGGGGGTCCAACGCCAGGGAGACGCACCCCATCTTCTTCCATCGCGTGCTGAAGGGGGTGCAGCGGGGCGCGAAGCTGATGGTTGTGGATCCACGACGCAGCAGCTCCGCGCAGTGGGCGGAGTGTTGGCTGGGTTTGGACGTGGGGAGCGACATTGCCCTGGCAAACGCGGTGGGCCGGGAGATTCTGGCCGGGGGGCTGGAGAACCGCGCCTTCATCGAACATGCGACGAGCGGGCTCTCTGCGTATCGTGCCTGCGTCGAACCGTACACGCTCGAATACGCCGAGAAGGTCTGCGGGGTTCCGGCGGCCCAGATCAGGGAATTGGCCCACGCCTATGCGCGGGCGGAACGGGCGCAAATCTGTTGGACGCTCGGCATCACGGAGCATCACAACGGCGTGGATAACGTCCTGGCGCTCATCAATCTGGCGCTGCTGACCGGCCACGTGGGGCGCTATGGGTCGGGTCTGAACCCGCTGCGCGGCCAGAACAACGTCCAGGGCGGTGGAGACATGGGAGCGATTCCCGACCGGCTGCCCGGCTTTCAGCACGTTTCCAATGAGGAGCGGCGGCAAAAGTTCGAGCAAGCCTGGGGAGCCAAAATTCCGCCCAAGCCGGGTTGGCGTCTGAACGAAATGTTCGATGCCATGGAGCGGGGCGATATGAAGGCTCTCTACGTGATTGGCGAGAACCCCGCCCAATCCGAAGCGGACCAGCACCGGGCGGTCCGGCTGCTCGAGAGCCTCGAGTTTCTGGTGGTGCAGGATCTGTTTCTTACCGCCACCGCCGAACTGGCCCATGTGGTATTGCCCGCCGCAGCGGGCTGGTGCGAGTCGGAAGGTACGGTAACGAGCAGTGAGCGCCGCGTTCAGAGGGTCCGGCGCGCGCTCGACCCGCCGCCCGGCGTCCGGGACGACATGGAAGTCCTGTGCGAACTGGCGCGGCGGCTGGGGCATGACTGGGGGCAGCCGCGGGCTGAAGACGTCTGGAACGAGGTGCGCCGGCTCAGCCCGATGCACGCCGGGATGAGCTATGCCCGTCTGGAGCAAATGAACGGCCTTCAGTGGCCCTGTTATGACGAGTCGCATCCCGGCGAGCTCTATTTGCACGCGCGCCTCTGGGCCGATCCTCTGGTGGGCCCTCGGGCGCCGCTCAGCCCCGTAGAATACCGGCCCCCGGTCGATCCGCTGGATGACCGATATCCTATCCGGCTGACCACCGGCCGGCGCCTGGATTCCTACAACACGGGGGTTCAGACCACGCACTACGCTTCCCCCTTGCGGTGGGGCGAAACGATTGATCTCGCGCCGGAGGACGCGCGTCGATACGGTCTGACCGAGGGCGAGCGAGTGCGGGTCTCTTCCCGCCGCGGTTCGGTGACGGCGCCCGTGCGAATCGATCCGGGACTGCGGGCGGGGCTGGCCTTTATGACCTTTCACTTTCCCGGTGAAGTGGCGACGAACGAACTCACCATCGATGTGGCGGACCCCAAGTCGGGGACATCGGAGTTCAAGGCGACCGCCATCCGAATCGAGAAACTGGATCCGCTGACGCCGGGCGCCGTTCCCGCAGCGGCCGAAGCGGGGAAGTCTGCCTGAGATGCCATTGAGGAGTTGAATTGGATCTTCACTACACCTCGGCCGAGCCGAGCCCAGAGGAACGTATGGCGGTTGACCGCGCCCTGCCTCCTGACGGACCGCTCGCCCGCCACCTTCTCCTTCCCGTCTTGCACTCGATTCAGTCGCATGTGGGGTGGATCAGTCCCGGGGCGTTGAATTATGCCTGCCAGAGGCTGGGCGTTCCGCCGGCCGAGGCATTCGGCGTGGCGGACTTCTACGGGATGTTTTCGGTTCAACCACGCCCGCCGGTCGTCGTCCACGTCTGCGACGACGTTGCCTGCCGAGCGCGCGGCGCGGGCGCTCTGTGCAGGCGCCTGGAAGAATCCCACGGTGCGGCGGGAAATATGACGGGGAGCGCCACTTGGCTCCGGAGCCCCTGTCTCGGTCAGTGCGAGCGCGCGCCGGCGGCGCTAGCCTCCGCGGCGGGGCCCCACCCGGCTGAGGAAGTGATTCCCCATGCCAGCGCGGAGGCTATTGCGCAGGTTCTCAGCCGCAAGCGACCCATTCAGGCCAGCGAACCCAAAACGAGCGACGTGCGCGTCTCGGTGCCGCAGGCCGGCCAGCCTCAATTGCGCCTGCTGCGGCGCGTGGGGAGGGTCTCCCCTGAAAGCATAAGCGATTATCAAGACCATGGCGGCTACCAGGCTCTGAAACGAGCCCTCGCCATGGGCCCCGAGGCTGTCGTCCGCGAAGTGACCGAGTCGAAGTTGCTGGGACGAGGCGGGGCCGCTTTCCCCGCAGGTCAGAAGTGGAAGGCGCTGCTCGCCGGTCGGGCCTCCGGGCGCACTCAGTATCTGGTCTGCAATGCCGACGAGTCCGAGCCGGGCACCTTCAAGGACCGCGTGCTCATGGAAAACGATCCCTTCGCCATCGTCGAGGCGATGACGATCGCTGGATTTGCCACGGGCTGCGAACGCGGGTTTCTTTACATTCGGGGAGAGTATCCGCTGGCGGCGGAACGTCTTGCCCACGCCATTCAGGCAGCCCGTAATGCGGGGCTTCTGGGAAAGAACATTCTAAGCAGTGGCGCGAACTTCGACATCGAAATCCGGCGCGGCGCGGGGGCTTATATTTGCGGAGAAGAGACCGCGCTTTTCAATTCCATTGAAGGCTTTCGGGGTGAACCGCGCAACAAGCCGCCCTTCCCCACCGAGAAAGGTCTATTCGGCCAGCCCACGCTGGTGAATAACGTCGAAACGCTCGCCAACGTCCCCTCGATCATCCTCACAGGTGGTGGCGCTTACGCAACGCTGGGGACGAAACGTTCCACCGGCACTCGGCTGTTCTGCGTATCCGGCCATGCCCGGACGCCGGGAGTTTACGAAGTCGGCTTTGGCTGCACGCTGGGCCAGTTGATTGAATTGGCCGGTGGAGTGGGAGGAAGTGGACAACTTCAGGCCATACTGCTGGGGGGCGCGGCGGGCACCTTCGTGACGCCGAAGAATCTGGATATCCCGCTGACATTTGAGGGCGTGAGAGCTCGCGGCGCGACTTTGGGCTCCGGGGCCGTGGTGCTGTTTGACGACACGATCAACCTGGCCGAGATGCTGCTGCGGATCTCTTCATTCTTTCGCGATGAATCCTGCGGTCAGTGCGTGCCTTGCCGCGTTGGAACGGTCCGTCAGGAAGAACTGCTGCACCGCATGCATCGCGGACATTTTCTGGGCTCGCGGCAGGACGAGCTCGTTTTATTGAAGGAGATGGGGCAGGCGATGCGTGATGCTTCGATTTGTGCCCTGGGTCAGACGGCCACCAGTGCGGTCGAGTCGGCGCTGGCGAAGTGGGAGCTTTTCCAGAAGGATTCTGCATGAACCCGGACGCGCCCAATCCGATGGTTCCCGTTCCGGCCGGGCCGTTGCCCGTGGTGCCGGCGCCGCGCTCGCGGCCATCCATCCAGATCACCATCGATGGTCAGAGCCTCTCGGTGCCCGAAGGCGCGACGCTGTTGGAAGCCTGCCGCCTGGTGGGGATCGGCGTTCCCACGCTCTGCTTCCTGGAAAACTTGACGCCGGTGAACGTTTGCCGCATCTGCGTGGTGGAGTTGGAAGGCGCGCGGGCGCTGGTGCCAGCTTGCTCCCGCAAGGTTGAGCCGGGGATGGTGGTGAAAACGAATTCGGAAAGAGTCCGGCTGAGCCGAAAATTGATCCTGGAGTTTCTGGCTTCCTCCGTGGACGTTTCGACCGCGCCGGACTTGCAGGCCTACCTCAGGGAATACGAGGCCAAGCCGGAGCGGTTCGGCCCTCCGGTGCCGCCCGCTGGCGCGGGGGAGCGCGATGTGGCCCGAAGCGGCGGTCACCCGCCCTGCGATCCTTCCGCCGCCGCCAACCTCGCGCAGCCGGTCAAGGTGGATAACGACCTCTACGTCCGCGACTATGGCAAGTGCATCCTTTGTTACAAGTGCGTGGAAGCTTGCGGGAAGGAGGCGCAGAATACCTTCGCCATTGCCGTCGCCGGGCGCGGATTCGGCGCGCGCATTTCGACCGAGTACGCCGTTCCGCTGCCCGAGTCCGCCTGCGTCTATTGCGGCAACTGCATCGCGGTGTGTCCGACCGGCGCGCTGATGTTTAAGCGTGAGTACGATATGCGCCAGGCGGAAACCTGGGACGAGTCGCGGCAGAGCGAAACCGACACCATCTGCCCCTATTGCGGCGTGGGTTGCGTGCTGACGTTGCGCGTTCAGGACAACCGGATCGTTCGGGTCACTTCGCCACTGGATCAGAACCTCGCGCAGGGCCATTTGTGCATCAAGGGCCGTTTCGGGTGGCAATTCGTAGACCGTTCGGATACTTCCAAGTAGAATACTGGTCAGGGTTTTCAGGGCGCGAACTTCAGCCAGTCGTTCTGCGCGCCGAGGGAGGTTCGTCGTGCGTAAGCCGCGCAATGTGGCGCTGGCCGACGTTTCGGAGTGGTCCGAGGGGCGGTTTCGCCGGCGCACGGATTCGCTGGCGGGCGAGGAGCCGCTCGAAATTCGCCTCGGACTCGCTCCGCTCACCGTGACCATGCGGACTCCGGGGGACGACCTGGAACTGGCCGCCGGATTGCTTTACTCCGAGGGCGTTGTGCGGCGCGTCGAGGACTTCGCGTCGCTGCGCCACGCCGGAGGCGAGGGAATCCTCCAGAACGAGAACGTGGTTCTGGTGGAACTTGCCCCGGGCGTCGAGTACAGCGCCGATAGCACCCAGCGCACGTTTGCGTCCACTTCGGCCTGCGGACTGTGCGGGAAGACAACCATCGAATCCATTCGCGCTCGCGGCGTGCAAGCCCTGAACGGCAACTTCCGCGTCCGCCCCCACATGCTGTGCCGCCTTCCCGAAGCGCTGCGTTCCGCCCAGGATGTATTCGAGCGCACGGGCGGGCTGCACGCGGCGGCTCTGTTCACCGCACAAGGTGAACTGCTCGCCCTGCGCGAAGACATCGGCCGCCACAACGCCGTGGACAAGATCGTGGGCTGGGCGCTGCTGGAAGGGAAGTTCCCTCTCGACCGGCACATCTTGCTGGTGAGCGGTCGCGGCGGATTTGAAATCATTCAGAAGGCCGTGGTGGCCGGAATTCCGCTGGTGGCTTCGATTTCGGCGGCATCCACGCTGGCCGTCGAACTGGCGCGTGAAATGGGTCTGACGCTCGTCGGCTTCCTGCGCGGTGAGCGCTTCCTGGTCTACTCCGGCGAGGAGCGCGTGGCTGAATCTTCTTCCCAGATCTCGAGTTAGCTTCTCTCACTCGATCCGAGACCGTCAACGCCGCCATCTCATAGACGATCCTGTCGTCGCGGCTTGTCGTCGCGGCGGGCTTCAGCCAATCACATTCATCTTGCGGTAGCGGCGGGCTTCAGCCCGCCACAATCATCATGTCGTACGGCCGGCTTCAGCCCGCCACGTCAATCATCAACAGGATGGCGACCTAAAGGTCGCCGCTACGCTGCCTTTCTGCGAGTTATCACACAGACTCTAATAGCCCTTCAACAAGAACCGGATGAATCCGATTCTCGTCATTGAAACGGGGGGATTCTGATACCCTCCTGGATACGTTACACCCCTCGCGGCAGAAAGCGTCGGGCATGGGATTAGCGCGGAGGGAGACGAACGGCTCGATCAGCTGCGTCAGCGCAAATTCCTTCGCCCCCACGAATCGCGAGCTGTCGATATTCGCAAACTGCGGGATGCACAG
>CAZHKT010000166.1:0-6870 GCA_964533045.1 uncultured Acidobacteriota bacterium
CATGCTTAACCGGAGATGCCTTACCGAGTTTCAACACGAACCGTTGACAGCGCCATTAATGACCCGCCGCTTGACCCACGCCGCAGTGATGGTTCCGGTCATCGCGTCTTCGCAGACATCCAGCGGCGACTTCGGCGCCACCTCAAGGATGTGGCCCAGCTCAAGCGCTATTCCCCGTCGGGGGTGACGGTCACGAACCCCGAAGAGCCCTGGCGGTTGACATAGAGCAACACTTCACCCGTGACCTCGGACGCAAGGCGATTGAATTCCGCCACCGAGGTGACCGGCTGGCGGTTGATGCTTTGGATGACGTCGCCCGGCTGAAGCCCCGCCTGCGCCGCCGGCGCGCTGGGATCGAGGTCGGCGATGACCACGCCGCGCGTCGAGGGGCGCAATCCGAGTTGCTCGCGGATCGAAGGCGTCAGGTTTTGCACCATGATGCCGCGCAGGGTGCCTTCGATGAGCGCCTGCCCGCCGTCGGCGCCAGCAATCGTTGTGGGCTGCTCGGCCAGCGTGACCTTGATGGTTTCCGGTTGACCATCCCGCAGAATCCCCAGCGTCACGACGCTGCCTGGGTTCATGCCGGCCACCAGGGCGCGGAAGCGCGCCACCCCGTCCACTTTCTGCCCGTTGAGCGTGCGGATCACGTCGCCCTGCCTGAGGCCCGCTTTTTCAGCAGGACTGTTCGGTTCCACCTGGTTCACCAGCACGCCCCCCACATCCGGCACCTTGAACTGGCGTGCCAGCGCCGGGTTCAGATCCCCCGGCGTGATGCCCAGGTAGCCGCGCTGAACCTTGCCCGTCTTGATCAGGCTCTCCATGATGTGGCGGGCGGTGTTGGAGGGAATGGCAAAACCCACGCCGGCCCAGCCACCCTGGCCGCGCGGTCCCTGCGTGGGGCTGAGGATGGCGGTATTGATGCCCACCACCTGGCCGCGGACATTGACCAGCGCGCCTCCGGAATTGCCCGGGTTAATCGCGGCGTCCGTCTGAATGAAGTCTTCGTAATCCTCAATGCCCAGCCCTGACCGTCCCACCGCGTTGACGCTGCCGCGCGTTACGGTGAAGCTCAGGCCAAAAGGATTGCCGAACGCCATGACGATGGCGCCCGGCTTGAGCGTGTTGGAGTCGCCCCAGGGAACAGTGGGCAGGTCTTTCCCTTCGATCTTGATGACGGCGACATCGGAACGCGGATCGGCCCCCACCAGCTTGGCCCTGAACGTTCGCTTGTCGGAGAGCATCACTTCAATCTCGGTTGCCTTGGCAATAACATGGTGGTTGGTGATGATGTAGCCGTCGGAGGTCAGGATGACACCGCTGCCGAGCGAGTGCTCGCGCTGCTCGCGCGGCACGCCGCCGAACATGTCGCCAAAGAACTGGCGGAAGAAAGGATCGGCGAAGAAGGGCGATTGCTGCACCCGAATCACCTGGGTGGTGCGAATGTTGACGATGGCCGGCGTGACAGTCTGCGCGATCTTTTCGTAGGCGCGGTTCTGCCGCTCCAGATCGTCAAATTCCGGCCCCGACAGGCTCTGGCCGTCGGCAAAAGCAAAACCCGGAAAGCGACCCGGCTCGCCCACATGAATCATGACCGAGGCCGCCAGGCACAAAAAGCCGATCATGGTGAGACTCAGACCCAGCAGGTTCTCTCTCAGAAAAGTTCCCAGATGACGCCGCATGGAAAGACCCTCCCCCGAACTTTATGGTGGCTGCAAGAGCCCCCCTACCGTGTTCCAGTCTAGCAAGGACCGCCGGAGCATTCCAGTAGCCCTTCGACGGGACTCCATCGGCCACCGTAGCACAGCGTCTCAGCCCGGCGGGCCCGGCCTCAGGAGGAGGGTGACCTTCTCCTCCGTCGCCGCCCAAAAATACACAACGGAAGGTAATGACTACATTCCCAGCCGAGGAAGTCATGGATATGTTGTGGCACATCAATCAGTTGCAGCCCTAGTTCGTTTTGGCCTCAGGCGTGCTAACATATAACGAGACGTCAAAACGGGTCGTAGTGGCTGAATTATTTACGGGGGAGGCTCCGATGAAACGGATTTGTCATCTTGCGCTATGGAAATTGGCCGTTGCGGCAGGTTTCCTTTCGCTGGCCGTACTTCTGGCCGGCTGCGGGAGTGCGAGCACGGAAACGGCTCCGCCGCAAGTCTCAGGAGTCGTGCGGACTTCCATCAGTGACCCGCCGGCTTGTGCGGCGGCCTACGACCACGTTTACGTGACGGTTACCAAGGTGAGGGCGCATCTCTCCAGCACAGCGGACGACAGCGCCGACGGCTGGGTGACGCTGGCAGACTTGACGGCGGCGCCAAAGCAGATTGACCTGCTTCACCTGCCGGGCTCGGGAACCTGCATCCTCAGCCAGTCACTGGGGCAGACGAACGGCCTGCCGGCGGGGAAGTACCAGCAGATCCGTCTGTACTTGCTGGCCAATGACGCCGTGGCCAGCGACACGGTTGTGCTTCCCACCAACAATCAGTGCGGGGCGGGCGCGTTCAATTGCGTGGTACCGATGAACGGAACACCCCAGAAACTGAATCTCTCCAGCGAGGCTCAAACCGGTCTCAAGATTCCGCCCGGACAGATCGCCGGGGGCGGGATTGATTTGGCCACGGGGCAGGCAGCCGACATCAACATTGATTTCGATGCCTGTTCCTCCATCCTTCGCCAGGGGAACGGCCAGTACCGCCTGAAACCTACGCTGCGCGCGGGGGTGGTTTCGCCCGCCAACAATCTCATCTCGGGCCAGGTGGTGGATTCCTCGAATTCCAATGCCGGGGTTCAGGGGGCGGTCGTTCTACTGGAGCAGCCCGACCCAAGCGATGCCACGCTGCTTCGGGTGATGCGTTCCACCACCACGGGCTCGGACGGCTCGTTTGCTTTCTGCCCGCTGGAGTCGGCCGATCCATTTAACCTGGTTGCCTCCGCATGGATCGCGCCCTCCCTGGGTCAGGACGTAACATTCCACTCCACGATCATCTTCGGAGTTCCCGTCGGTACCAATCTGAGCGGTGCCAACGCTGTTCCGTTGATTCCGGTGGGCACGGCGCCCACATTGCCGGCGACGATCTCCGGCCAATTGACCAGCGCTGGCGTCGGCGGCCCTCTGGCAGCGGATGTCACACTTTCGGCATTGCAGCAGGTCACGCCCAGCGGCGGTTCGGCCACCTGGGTGACGATGCCGATCTTCGGAGTGCTGACGCATCCGCCCATCTTCACCACGACGGACACTCCGAATCCGGCGACTCCGCCCTGCCCAGCGGGAACCTTCTGCTACAACTACTCCCTGGCCTTACCGGGAGGTAATCCTCAGGTGGGGGTCTTCTCCAGCGGGTCGGTCACCTTTACCGCGCCCGCTGCCGATCCCGTGAACTATGATTTGGAAGGGCAGGCGCCAGGGTGCTCCAGTTCCGCTCCGAGCCCGGCGAGAATTAGCGGCCTGACCGTCACTTCCGGCAGTAACACCGACGCAGGGACCGTTCTGGCCTTCTCCGGCTGCTCGTAAATCAAGGTCACGTTGCGCTTTGCCGGCCCCGGGAGGAAAGCCGGGGTCGGCTTTCCTTTCCGGATGCCTGAACGGAGAGTTTGTCCTGGACGGGCGCGCGGCGCGTCTTCACGCCTCACTGCGTTCTTTCAATCCATTGGCTTCCAGCGCCAGATAGCGGTCATTGATGCGACCCGTCAGTCTCGCCAGCAGCGGGCCCAACAATCCTTCGTACGTGATGGAGAGATCCACTTTGCTGCCTGAGGGCGCGGGCTCGATCCAGTGTCGTCCCGTGACGCTCAGGGCGGGTCCGCGCGAGACCCAAGTGAACCCGTTGCCTTCGCTCCACTCCGTGACTTTCCAAATGGCCGGAGGAAGTTTCGGCTGGCGGACAAGCGCCCGGCTGCCAACGCCCAGAGGTCCGCTGCCCAGCCGTTTAATCTTGGTGATTGAAGCTGTCCACTCGTGCCAGCGCTCGATATCGCTCATGACTGCCCAAACCCGCCCCGGCGGGGCCTGAATCTCAATTCGAATGTGGAACTGCGTCATGTGCTTTTCGGATATGGACTACGGCGAAGTTGCGGCGGGCTTGCACTTCTCGGAAACGTTGACCAGCAGGGCGCGGCGGGTTGACCCCATGGTCGCCTGCAACGATTCCTTGGGAACGTCGGTGATAATGGGGCGGATGATGAAACTGAGCCCGAGAGGAATGTCGCGGGTCAGCGAAATGGATTCGCACTCGATGTACACGCCGCCATCCTTCTCTTCGAAACGCCAGTAAGAATAGAGCCGCCAAAGGAACCCGGTGTCATGGCCCACTGGTTTCTCGCGTTCCTGCGGCGAGTCGGCGTCGGCCACCTCCTGGATCCGAGTGGTGTAGGAACGGCTGGTGGCACGTTGCGGACTGATCAGCCTGTAATGGACATCGTGATGGGTATTGAGCGTCACCGTAATCAGCTTCTTCTTCCTCAGGCGGTAATAGATCTTGAAATCATTCTCTTGGCGGCTGACAAGTTTGGAGCGCATGATTTCGGGCCGGTAGATCTCCTGATGGCGGTTGTAGTCCTGGACGAGCTCGAGCGTCTGCTGGAGCGTGACGCAGGGGACGAACGCGGCCCCTACCCAGTGGTGGATGATCGCGTCGGGCGCCTTCAGTTCCTTGCCGGCCTCGTCCTTCATTTCCAGGCGCTCCATGTAAACTTCGCCCCGCTGGAGCATGGCGCGCACGGCATCGCGGCGCGCCCCGGGCAAGCCGGAGGTGTAGAGAAACGATGAGGCAATCTCCCGCGCTACGCGGGCCTCCGTGGCGCGTGCGTAACGCTCGAAGGCGGCGCTCGTGGCAGGCTTCAACTCGGCGCCGATCACTTCGGGTTGCTGTGCGGAAAGCGCGCCGAGAGCGAGCGCGCAGAATCCCAGGGCGGACTTTAGATGGCTACGGGCCATTCCTCTTCTTAACTATCCAGTATACAGAATCTTGCGGCTAGTGTGGTGCGTCGCAGATAACTATTCAATCGCGGGGCGCCGCGTAGCGGCGGCCTTCAGGCCGCCACCAGTAAGTGTCGCCCTGAAGGGCGACGCTACGTCCCGCTCGGCCGAAACCACGGAGGAGACCACGAAGGACATCCACCATTGTAAAGAACCGTTAGACGCACCACACTACTGCGGGAGACCGCTTCGCTCCGGTCATCGGGTGGCCTGCCGGAACTCCCGCAGTTCTTGCCGGCACACCATGAGAACGAAGAAGGACCAACCCACGGCGGGAGTGTAGACCATCATGAGTTCGCCGAGTTGCTGCGGCCCCACCGCCCCCGTCCCGCTGATGGCCTTAGCCAGGATGATTACCAGGAGGGCGATGGCAATCAGCAGCAAACCCGCAAAGAGGGAGAAGGCAATCCTCCATGCCCGACGGCGCAGCGTTGATGGCGATGGCGGGCTTCGAGGAATCCAGCCCAGCTGTGGATCCACCCACAGACCAACCCCATACCAGAGCAACGCCACAAACGGAGTCAGGTAGAGCAGCCAGGCCGCGTTGCCCCGAGCTCCTTCCGGAACGATCGGGACGAATGCAATCCCTGCCGTGAGGACCACCGGCAGATTGATCGCGAGCGCAAGGATGACCCTGCGCGGCGCCGGCCGGTCGAATTGCATCGGGCGAAATCCGCCCGTCTCCCGCGCCCGTCGGATTTGTGCATCAGGCGATGAAAGCTGCGACGTGAGTTTCAAGGTTTCGTAGGAAAACGGCCCCACTAGTGCCAAATAGAGAATAGTTTGGGTTGCAGGCAGCAGGCGGCGGAATCCGAGTCGGCGGAGCATGATGGCACTCCTGATGGCGGAGTCTATGTCCGTCCACCTCAGGAGTCAACTTGATAGCCGCCCCGGTACCGGCGATTACTCCATCGGAAACGTCCATCGCACGCCCGCCAGAAAGTTCAGGTGCAGCGATGGGTACCCGAAGGCATCTTCGTATTTCTGGTTTAAGAAGTTGTTGAGGCGGCCATAAAGCTCCAAGCCGTGGCCGGCGCGGAACGAGAACCCCGAATTGGCCAGAAAGTATCCCTTGTTGGTGAAGAGACCGCCGAAGGCGCCGAAATTGGGCTCGACGTCGAGCGTCTTGCCGCGCGCGTAACCGTTCAGGTTGAACATCCAGCGGCCGCGATACCAGGTGGCGTGGAACGAGCCGGAATTGGCGGGGCGGCGCAACAGAGTTTGGCCGACGACGAAAGGTGAGGCAACCAGCGTCGAACCATCGAGCGCGAGGATGCTGGAATCGAGCCGGGTGAAGGTGCCGCCGAATTCGAGCGAGCGAACCGGCCGAAAGCGCACCGTCGTTTCCAGTCCGTGAGCCCGCGCGTTGGCCAGATTATCGGAGACGAAGCTGCTCAGATTGGTGAGCGATCCGCCCAGCGTGACGATCTGGTCGTCGAACCGATTAAAGAAGTAGGTTGAGTCCAGCACCAGACGGTCTGCGAGCCAACGCTGCTCGACGCCGACGTCGAAACTAAGCGTCCGCTCTGGCCGTAGCCGCGGATTGTTCGTGAACGCCAGTTCGAAACCACTGGGCGGGCGGATGCCGGTCCCGAACGTACCGTGCAGGCGGGTTGAGCCGAAGCCATTGGAACCGGCGCGGCCCTCGCGCGCCAGAACGGCCACCGCGGCGCGCGGGTTGGCCTTCCATATGCCGCTCTCCGGTAGCAGAGGACGGAAGCCGAAAGCATCCGGCGGCAGCGCGTGCGTGCGGATATTATCGAGCCGCACACCTCCCGTCACCACCCAACGCCGCGAAGGATTCCAGCGGTTCTCGGCAAAATACGCCAGGCTGGTACGCGGGAGAAGAAAGGGGGTGAACGTGGCGTCCGAGATGAAGGTGTTCTTGAGCTGCTCGC
>CAZHKT010000167.1:0-6837 GCA_964533045.1 uncultured Acidobacteriota bacterium
AGCGGCGAGCTTCACATGGCCACGTTTCGTAGCGGCGGGCTTCAGCCCGCCACCGTAGGATCAGTGGGCTGGCGACCTGAAGGTCGCCGGTACGATAGCTGCCAGGGAGTAGCGGCGAGCTTCACATGGCCACGTTTCGTAGCGGCGGGCTTCAGCCCGCCACCGCAGGATCAGCAGACTGGCGACCTGAAGGTCGCCGCTACGATAGCTGACAGGGAGTGATCCCACAGACTCTGAAGCCCGCCGCCACTACTGCGCTACAGGAGCAGGTTGGAACGCCTCCGGGGCAGGGAGTTGCTTTATCATGCATCCTTAGATAACGGCCAGTGGAGTCCCGTGATGACCTACGCCCAAATCATGAGCAAGCTGAAGTCGCATTACAACCCGCGCAACCTGGCGGGGATGGCGCGCTACGGCATCGACACTTCGAAATTGAGTGCCTACGGCGTGCCCACGCCGGTGTTGCGTGAATTGTCGCGGCAGGTGCGGCGAGACCACGCGCTGGCTCTCCGCCTGTGGCGTTCAGGGATTCACGACGCCCGGCAGCTTGCCCTGCTGGTCGACGACCCGGCCCAGGTTACGGAGGAGCAGATGGAATGCTGGGCGCGCGAATTCAGGTCCTGGGACATGGTGGACGGGGCCTGCAACAATCTCTTCCGCATGACCCGATTCGCCCACTCGAAGGCCGTGGAATGGGCGAGAAGAGAGGAAGAATACGTCAAGCGAGCCGGATTCGTCATGATGGCCTGTTTGGCGGTGCACGACAAAGCCGCGAAGGATGCCATCTTTGTTCGCTACCTCAAACTGATCCGGGAGGGGGCGAGGGACGAGCGCCACTTCGTGAAGAAGGCGGTGAATTGGGCGCTGCGGCAGATCGGTAAGCGCAGCCTTGCGTTGCGCGGGAAAGCGATCCTGACCGCCATGCAAATCCAGTCTGGCGGCTCAAAGTCCGCGCGCTGGATCGCCGCTGACGCCCTGCGAGAGCTGCGCGACCCAATGACAGTGGCACGGATTCGCGCCCGCCACCGAGGTGGGAGGGCCGGGAAGGGATGACGCAGAGAGTAATCCCAAATCCCTATTGCAGTCGAAGTAACGCTCTTGATAGAATGCGCCAGCTTCGGAGGGGAAGCTGAGGGGTGACGGATGTCTCCGTGGACCCGACCGCGTTGCAAGTCGCCTCTCACCAATAAGCGCCAGCCTGAATGATTTCCCAGTTCGTAGGGTGGGAGTCTTTCGCCGCACGGGCGCCGACGAAACCATCCCGCCGCTACGATCGGAAAGGCTTCCCACATGGGCCAGACACCTTTTTCCGCGCAGAAGGTCTCTTCACTCTCGGCGGCCTGTCGTCGCCGCAGTACGCGAGTCGACTTCCAGACCGCGGTGGTGCTGAGCGGACGCGATGCCACGGGCCAGACCTACCGCGACGAAACGACGACCGAAATTGTTAACATCCACGGGGCGCGCATTCGCACCGGCAGGAGAATCCTGGTGGGAATGCTGGTCACGGTGGAGTGCGTCAAGACCGGGCGCGGCAGCAAGGGCGTCTGCGTGAACGTCTACGAGGCGACGGCGGAATCACCTCACCCGGCCATTGCGGTGCAGATCCTCCAACCCGGCAACATCTGGGGCGTGGAAAATCCGCCGCCGGATTGGGTGACAGTGCTGGCCAATCTCGGCGCGGCCCCGCCGTCCTCGCCGACGGATTCGTCGTGGTCGGGGGTGGCCTCGAAAGCCTCGCCGGCGCCGCGAGTCAAGCCCATGCCTTCGGGCCGGGAGACCGCCGCGCCGGCGACGGGCGCGGCGAGCGCGGCCAGGCTGAGCGAGGAAGCCGAGCAGATTGCCCGCAACGCCCTGGCCTCGTTCGAGCAACGGCTGGCCGCCCGGCTCGAGGCGGCCGAGGGCAAGCTCTTGCAGCAGGCGGAACAGGCGGCAACCGAACTGGCCGCTTCGGTGCAGGCGCTGAAAGGCAGCGTGGTCTCGCAAATCATCGAAGGCGCCCGGGAGGAACTGGCCGTGCGCCTGGAAGCCATGGTGCGCAGCCACGAGGAGCGCTTCCTGGAGCGGGCGGCGAAGGCGGAAAGCGAGTTCGCCGCGCGCGCGGCAGCCAAGTCGGCCGAGGAAGTCCAGACCACGGAAACGGCGCTGGAAGCGTGGATGGGCGGAGCCATGCGCCAACACGAAGCGCGCTTTGCCGAACTCACCGAACAGGCCGTGGCCGAGATGGCTGCTGCCACGCAGGAGCTTCGCATCAGCGCTGCGCTGGAACTGGCCGAGAGCGCCAAGGAGACGCTGCAACCGGATCTGGAGAAGCTTGCCACCGAGTATCAGGGGAGGCTGTTCCAGCGGGCTGGCCAACTCGAGTCGGAGATGGCCGCGCGCATGACAGCACAGGCGAGCGAGGCCGCAAGGGCCGCGGAATCGGCCTTTGATCTGCAGCATGCGGAAGCATTGCGCAAGGCCGAAAGCGAGCTGACCGCGAGGGTCAACGAAACCCTTCGCCATTTCGAAGGGGCACTCAACACCTTCCGCGCGCACTTTGCCGACGACCTCGCGGCTCAGAACGAGAAGGCCATTCAGGAAGCCGAGCAAGCGGTGCGCGCCCGGCTGGCGGCCATGCTTTCCACGCTGGTCGCGCCTCCTGCTTCCCCGGCGAATAAGTAGGCGAGCTGCGATTCGACTGCCAGCTCCGGGTGCGATCGGCACGGTGTCGGCGCCGCCCCGCCCGGCTTAATTCGGACTGGGCCCACCCCTTTCTGTTATAATTAAACATTCGGTGGGAACACTCTGCCCCGTCTGCGGGATGGTTGGTGCAAGCGTTCAGAACCCGCCACAATTGATGACTGGAAGGAAGCTTTCATTACGCCCATGGTTACTACGCACCTCGCCCCCAAGGAAGCAGAAGCTGAACCTGCGCCGCAGACCATCGTCAACGATCTCAGCATACAAGTCGCCACGGTGAACGGTTCCGGAAGCCAGACCGCCAACATGGTGCTGCTGCGCGCCATTTTCCAGATGGGGATCCCGGTGTCGGGCAAGAACCTCTTCCCGTCGAACATCGCGGGACTGCCGACCTGGTTTACGATTCGCGCCTCCAAGCACGGGTACATCGGCCGCAAGAAGGAGATTGATTTTCTGGTGGCGATGAATCCCGAGACGGCGGAGGAAGACGTTCGCGGCCTGCGTCCCGGTTCCGCCGTGGTCTACGACGAGCGGCTGAACCTCAGTCGGCTGCGAAGCGACCTCACCTTCTACGCCGTGCCCTTCGATCAGCTCGTGGCTCCGGTCTGCCCGGACGCCAAATTGCGCAAGCTGGTTCGCAACATGATCTATGACGGCGTGCTGGCGCGCCTGCTGGGCATCGAAATGGAAGAGGTCCAGAAGGCGTTGCAGAAACAGTTTCGCCGAAAGGCCAAGGCCGCCGAGCTGAACTGGAACGCGGCGCGCGCCGGGTTTGACTTCGCCGACAAGAATCTGCAAAAGGCGGACCGCTTCGCCCTGAGGCGGATGGACCAGACGCGCGGCAAGATCATTATTGACGGCAACTCGGCCACGGCGCTGGGCGCGATGTTCGCCGGCGTGACGGTGGTCACCTGGTATCCGATTACTCCTTCCTCGACGGTTTGCGAAACGCTGATCGAACTGATGAAGCGGTACCGTATCGATCCTGAAACCAAGAAGGCCACCTTCGCCATCGTGCAGGCGGAAGACGAACTGGCGGCCATCGGCATGGCGCTGGGCGCGGGCTGGGCGGGCGCGCGCTCCATGACGGCGACCGCCGGGCCGGGCATCTCCCTGATGGCCGAATTTACCGGCTTCGGCTACTACGCCGAGATTCCAGCTGTCATCATTGACGTGCAGCGCGTCGGGCCCTCGACCGGCTTGCCCACCCGCACCGCGCAGGGCGACCTGCTCTCGACCGCCTTTCTCTCCCACGGCGACACCAAGCATCCGATGTTCTTCCCCAGTTCGGTGGAAGAGTGCTTTTCGATGACCATCGAGGCGTTCGACCTGGCCGAGTTCGCCCAAACGCCCGTCTTCGTGATGACCGACCTGGACCTGGGAATGAACAACTGGATGTCCGATGCCTTCCCGTATCCCGAGAAGCCGATGCATCGCGGCAAGGTGCTGAGCAAGGAGGACCTCGACCGGCTGGGCGGCTTCGCCCGCTACAAGGACGTGGATGGCGACGGCATTGGTTACCGCACGCTGCCCGGAACCAACCATCCCGCCGCCGGTTACTTCACGCGCGGCAGCGGGCACAACGAGCAGGCCAAATACACCGAGCGTCCCGATGACTATGTCAACAACATGAACCGGCTGGCCAGGAAATTTGAAACCATCCGCCAGCGCGTTCCGGGGCCGGAATTGCACGGCGCGCCGGAAGGTGAGATCGGCATCATCGCCTACGGGACCAGCCACTGGGCGGTGGTGGAGTCGTGCGACCAGTTGAAACAGGATTATGGAATTCAGGCCAGTTACCTGCGGGTACGCGCCTTCCCATTCGCCGAGCCGGTGAAAGATTTTATCCGGCGCCACCGCCGCGTTTACGTGGTGGATCAGAACCGCGACGGCCAACTCGGCCAGCTTCTGCGGCTCGAAGCCGACGCCGACCAGATCCCGAAGCTGCGCAGCGTGCTGCATTACGACGGGCTGCCGATTGACGCGCGCAGCGTTACGGATTCGATTGTTTCCCAGGAAGGGGTGAAGTAAATGGCTACCACTGCAGCGCCGCCGTCAGCGCCGAAAAAAGTCAACCGCATCGGGCTGGAGCTGGCGACCTACAAGGGCAGCAAGAGCACGCTCTGCGCCGGATGCGGGCACAACGCCATCTCCGAGCGCATCATTGAAGCCTTCTATGAAATGGGCGTTGAGCCGCACCGCGTGGCGAAGCTCTCCGGCATCGGCTGCTCGTCCAAGAGTCCCGCGTATTTTCTCGGCACCTCCTACGGGTTGAACGCCGTTCACGGCCGCATGGCGCCCATTGCCACGGGCACGATGCTGGCGAATCGCACCCTGCTCGCCATCGGCGTGTCCGGCGACGGCGACACCGCTTCCATCGGGGCGGGCGGCTTCGTGCACCTGATGCGACGCAACCTGCCGATGATCTATATCATCGAGGACAACGGCGTGTACGGCCTCACCAAAGGCCAGTTTTCGGCCACCGCCGACATCGGCTCCAAACTCAAGACCGGCGTCGTCAACGACCTCCCGCCCATCGACACCTGCGCCTTGGCGATCATGCTGGGCGCAACCTACGTGGCGCGCTCCTTCTCCGGCGATAAGCGGCAACTGCTGGCCCTGCTCCAGGGCGCCATCGCGCACAATGGGACCTCCATGCTCGACGTGATCTCGCCCTGCGTCACCTTCAATGACCATGAGGGTTCGACCAAGAGCTACAGCTACGTCAAGGACCACGAAGAGCCCCTCGCCGACGTCAGCTTCGTCCCTTTCTTTCAGGAGATCGACGTGGATTACGAGCCCGGCACCGCCACCGAAATCACCATGCACGACGGCTCGCGCATGGTGCTGAAGAAGCTGGCATCTGATTACGACCCGACCAATAAGGTGGAGGCGCTGCGAGTCTTGACCGAAGCCCACGACACGAACGAGATCGTCACGGGACTCTTCTACGTGAACACCGAGCGCGAAAACTTCCTCGACATGCTGAACCTGGTGGACGAGCCGCTCGCCACCCTGCCCGAATCGCGCGTCCGGCCGCCCAGGCAAGTTCTGAATGAAATCATGGAAGAACTTCGGTAGCGCCGACGTTTCGCCCGTGAACATGGCCGGCACGGCCATGCCACGTTGCGGCTCCTCGGGTCGCGCTGCTGGGGGCAGGGTGCGTCTCTGAAACCTCTGCAACCCGTGGCAGCGGTCGGCCTGGGGCCCGCCCTCGGGCGACCCCAAGGGTCGCCCCTACAGATGGAAAGCTATTTCAGACGCCCGAACTAGCGTCCGGCCGCGTGCCGCTCGAGGAAGTCCACCAGCACGTTGGCCATTACGCTGGCCCCGACGGCGAGGCTCTCTTCATCCACATCGAATTCCGGCGTGTGCCATCCCGCGTGGATGCCTTTCGCCTTATTCCCCACGCCTAAGAAGTAAAAGAATCCGGGCACGGTCTGCTGATAAATGGCGAAGTCCTCGCTCACCATAAAGGGGGGCAGCGGTGTGACGTTCGCCTCGCCCAGGACGCGCTTCATGACCGGCAGCGTTTCGCGGACCAGCTCGGGATCGTTGTAGACGCCCGGGGCGCGGGGATCCCAATCCAGCGTGAACGTGGCGCCGTGGGCCGAGGTCACGCCCGCCACGATTTCCCGCATCAGTTCCGGCAGGCGCTGCCGGATTTCCTTGCTTTGCGTGCGGATCGTTCCGGTCAGCTTAACTTCATCTGATATAATATTATATCGGTTACCTCCCTGAATGATGCCCACGGAGATAACGAGGGGCTGCATCGGATCGATCCGGCGACTGCGGATAAATTGCAACGCCAGCACCGCCTCCGACGCGACCACGATCGGGTCAACGCCCAGGTGCGGCTGCGCGCCGTGCGCCTTCTTGCCGCGGATGGTGATGGTGAATCGGTCGCTGGACGCCATCGCCGGGCCGGAGTGATATCCGATCTGGCCCACCTCGAGTGATGGATTCGTGTGTAAACCAAAGATCGCACCCGGCCGGGGATTCTCAAGCGCGCCCTCGCGCACCATCCGGTCCGCGCCCGCGTCTTCACCTTCCGGCGCGCCTTCTTCGGCCGGCTGAAAGATGAATTTGACCGTGCCATGTATTAAGTCGCGATGAGTTGAGAGGATTTGCGCGACGCCCTGGGCCACGGCCATGTGC
>CAZHKT010000168.1:0-6813 GCA_964533045.1 uncultured Acidobacteriota bacterium
TGGAAACAGGCCGAATTGTTCTGATTGTCACTATATTATGTAATTCTCTTTAGTGGGGTGCGTCGAACGGTTCATTACAACGGCGGATGTCGTTCGTGGTTTCGGCCGAGCCGAACGTCGCGTCACCCTTCAGGGCGACACGCACGGGTGGCGGCCTGAAGGCCGTCGCTACGAAGTGTCCCGCGATGGACTGCTTATCTGCGACGCACCACCCGAACGGCGTCCCGAAGCAGCGGGTTGGATGGATCTGAGGAGGAAATTCGAGCGAACCTTGTGCGGACATGGAAGGTCGTGGTCCGGGCGTGGCCTTCTATCGATTGGGTTGTCTGGGATTCTCTTCGCCAGTCTGCTGCACAGTTATCCGCCTGCCGGAGAGGGTTCCCGGCAGGAGTTTTCCCTGCCGTGCATGGGCACGCGGGTGCGCATTGTGCTTCACTCCATCGATCCCCTGGCGGGCGAGAAGGCCGCCCACGCCGCCTTCGAGCGCATCGAAGAACTCGAGCAAATGATGAGCGACTACCGCGAGGAGAGCGAGCTCAACCGCCTCCCGCGCGAGGCGGTGAATCGTCCGCAGGCTGTCAGCCCCGAACTGTTCTACGTTTTCGAACAGGCGCAAAGAATCTCGCGGCTATCGGCGGGGAGATTTGATATAACCATCGGCCCGGTTTCGCAGCTGTGGCGGGAAGCCCGGAAGCGCCATCGCCTCCCCCTGGGCTGGGAGATAGCTCAGGCGCGTGCCCTGGTGGGTTACCGCAACGTCGAGCTGGATTCGGCGACACGCACCGTCATGCTGAAGCGCGCCGGCATGAGGCTCGATTTGGGCGGCATTGCCAAGGGATACGCCGCGGACGAGGCGATCGCCGTCCTGCGCAGCCGCGGAATCGACGCGGCACTGGTGGCGCTCGGGGGAGATATCCGCGTCCTGGGCGCGCCGCCTGGCCGCCGCGGCTGGAAGATCGACATCGAAAATCCCGCCGGCAGTGACGCGAAGCCGCTCTGCTCGGTGACGCTCAGGGATATGGCCATCTCGACTTCGGGCGACACGCGGCAGTTCACGGAAGCGGGCGGCGAGCGTTATTCGCATATCGTTCAGCCCAGCTCCGGCCTGGGGCTTCGCGACGCGTCAGGCACCAGCGTGATCGCCCGCGATGGCATCACGGCCGACGCGCTGGCCACCGCGCTTTCCGTGATGCCGGTGGCAGAGGGGCTGAAGTTGGTCGAATTGGTTGAGGGAGCCTCGGCCTTTATGGTGCGGCGGCGCGGCGGCGGATTCGAGCGCTTTCGTTCCCCTAACTTCCCGCGCGCCTGCGGAGAATAATCGCAGGGGCGCAGCGTGCTGCGCCCAGACAGGAAGCCGCCCTGGCAAAAGGAGAGACTGAAACTGCCATCTTCCTCGCACAACACGCCCCAGCGCGGTTTTTATCGCCGCAAGAGCTTCTGGCTGGTGACGGCGGGGATTCTTGCTGGTGTCGGTCTGATGCTGGGTGCCCGCGCCGGGGTTCAGGCGACTTCCAGCGACAAATTTTGCGATAAGACTTGCCACGTTCACCCCTCAGCCACGGAAACCTGGATCAAGTCCAAGCACTACGCGACGAAGAGCGGCGTGGTGACGCACTGCGTCGACTGCCACCTGCCGGGCACCACCGGACCCGAGTACTACGTCGAGAAGGCCCGGCTGGGAGCTCAGGACCTTTACGGGACGGTCTTCAAGGACACCTCCCAGATCGACTGGGTGGCCAAGCGCTCGCTTGATCGCGCCAAGACCTTCACCTACGAGTCCTCCTGTCTCCGCTGCCATCAGAATCTCTTCAGTGCCCAGCTTTCCAAGAAGGGCGTTGACGGCCATCTTCACTATCAGCGCTCGCAGGGCAAGCTGTGGTGCATTAACTGCCATCTTCATACCGGCCACGACCGGGGCAAGGAGGCCGAGGAAATCACGGGCGGCGACGAAGCCCGTGAACGAGAATTGGACAACCAATTCCCCACCCATCCTCCGGGATTCCAGAACTACACCGAGATTATTCCCGGGAGCGACGCGAAGATCCGCATGGTGGCGATTCCGGCCGGGACCTTCGAAATGGGGAGCCCGGAGACCGAGCCCTATCGCCGCCCGGACGAGGGGCCGATGCGCCAGGTGCGCCTGAGCCGGTTCTGGATGGGCCGGGCGGAAGTGAGCTGGCGCGAATTTGATGTCTATTACGCGCGTCGCGGCACCGGTGGCCGCCAGGAATTCGCCCGGGCGGACGCCGTGACCGGCCCGACCCCGCCCTACGGCTCGCCCGACCAGGGCTGGGGCAAAGGCGCGCGGCCGGCCATCACCATGACCTATCATGCCGCCACGGAATACACGAAGTGGCTCTCGGAAGTGACCGGCAAGAAGTTCCGCCTTCCCACCGAAGCCGAGTGGGAATACGCGGCGCGCGCCGGAACGAAATCCCCTTATTTCTTTGCCGGTGATCCCAAGCAGTTCACCGAGCGCTACTGGCTGAACCGTTTCCTGGGGGTCAAGACCGTCCCCATCGGCGAATACGTCTGGTACGAGGCGAACAGCGGCCTGCGCACGCATCCGCCAGAGGATGTAAAAGCCAATGCCTTCGGCCTGGTCAACATGCTGGGCAACGTTCGGGAATTCTGCCTCGACTGGTACGCGGCAGACGCCTACGCCCAATACCCGCCGGGCGAGGTGGTGAATCCGCGAGGTCCGGCCACGGGCGAAGAGCACGTGGTGCGCGGCGGCTCGTACCGCTCGGACGCTGCTGACTTGCGGGTAGCGGCGCGCGATTTCACCCGCACCGCGGAATGGCTGCTCACCGACCCGCAGGTCCCCAAGAGCATCTGGTGGTACTCGGATTCGACCGACGTGGGCTTCCGCATCGTGCGCGAATTCGAGGAACAAGCTTCGCCGGATGGGAGTAGAATAGCGGCGAAGAAGTAAGACCCCGAAGTTTCCGGATCTCCCTCGCGCCGGCGCAGTCGCAGGACTGTCTGGCTGCAATCATCCCACTACCATCCGTCGCGCGCGGGCGGCGGATTCAGGTCAAAAGGAGACGCGCGATGGACGACACCAAGAAAACTGATTTGACTCGACGGCATTTTATCGAGGCGGCGACGGTGGCCGGCGCTGGCCTGCTGATCGCCAGCTGCGCCCCCAAAGCCAAAACCTATCCCCCGTTGACCTTCGTGGACCAGGCGCCGGACGGCGCGCCGCTTAAGGCGGCCGTGATCGGCTGTGGCGGGCGAGGTTCAGGCGCAGCGGTCGATTTCCTCAAGGCAGGGCCCCACCTGCAGGTTACGGCGCTCGCCGACATGTTTGAAGATCGCATGAAGAGCTGTCGCGAAAAGCTGGCGAAGGAGATGAATGTCCAGGTTCCCGACGACCGCTGCTTCCTGGGCTTCGACGCCTATAAACGGGTCATCGACTCCGATGTGGATGTGGTGATTCTGGCGACACCGCCGCACTTCCGGCCCGAGCACTTCAACGCCGCCATCGACGCCAAGAAGCATGTCTTCATGGAAAAACCGGTGGCGGTGGACTCGCCGGGGGTGCGCACCGTGCTGGGCGCGGGCGAGAAGGCCAAGCAGTACAACCTCTGCGTGGTGGCGGGAACCCAGCGGCGCCATCAGCGCGAATACCTCGAGACCCAAAACCGCGTGGCCCACGGCGCCATCGGCAAAGTGGTGGCGGCACGCGGCTACTGGAACCAGTCCTTCCTCTGGAAGCGCCCGCGGAAACCGGGCTGGAGCGATATGGAAGCCATGCTGCGCGACTGGGTCAACTGGCGCTGGCTCTCCGGTGACCATATTGTCGAACAGCACGTTCATAATCTGGATGTGATGGCCTGGTTCACCGGGATGTATCCCATCAAGGCGGTGGGCATGGGCAGCCGCCAGCGGCGCCAAACCGGCGATCAGTATGACAACTTTGCCGTGGATTATGCCTTCACCACCGGCATTCACGGCCTCAGCATGTGCCGCCAGATTGACGGCTGCGCCAACAGCGTGTCCGAGTTCGTGGTAGGCACCGAGGGCATGACCAACTGCCGAAACACCATCTACGACCTCGAGGGGAAGGCTACCTGGAAGTATGGCGTGACCGATCCCGAAGCGCTCAAGAAAATCACCGTGGATCAGGCCACCTCGGAAGAAAAGGGGAAGGTGAATCCCTACGAGCAGGAGCAGGTAGACCTGGTGACCGCCATTCGCACCGGCAAGATCATCAACGAAACGGAGACCGTGGCGAAGTCCACTCTCATGGCCATCATGGGACGTATGGCAGCCTATACCGGGACCGAAGTTACCTGGGAACAGGCCATGACGTCGCAGGAACGACTCGGCCCGACCGAGTACAAGATGGGGCCCGTCGCGCTCAAGGCCGAAATCCCCGTGCCGGGCGTTGCGCCGAAAGATGAGAAGTCGTAGGCCGTGAGGATCTGGGTCTTCAAAATCAACACCCGGCGCGGCTGGGAATTTGACCGGTATTTCCGTTCCCGCACGCGAGGCGCGTACCCGCTGGGTGACGAAGGCTGGATTCGAAGTGCCTCCAGCCTTCGCTATCTGCGAGAGGATGTAAAGCGGGGCGACTTGTTTCTCTGTTACGAAGTCGACCGCAGGCAGGTGGTGGGCCTCGCACGCGCCGCTTCCGACGGGCGCGACGTGGGGATGGGATCGCTGGTGGACTTCTGCCCGCCGCGCGAGGCGGTGCGCTTCGAGCATCCACTCCCGCGCCGGCCCGACCTCGATCACATCCTGGCGTTCACGCCGCAGCGCGGCCGTGGCACCGTGCAGAAGATTGAGGCGGATGAGTTCGCACGCTTGCGCCGGGTGATGCTGCGCAGGAATCCGCGGCAGGCCAAGGCCATCGAGCGATTGTGGAAGCCAGCTGTCGGCTGACAGCCGTCAGCAGGAATTGCCTTGGGGAGGTTGCGCGACTCACTCAATCTGCATTCACCCAATCTTCTTTTCTTGGAGGCAAACCATGAAACGCTTCTTCGCGGGAACGGTCGTCGGCATTCTGCTTTCGGGTCTGGCGCTGGCCGCGCAACACATGGCCAGTGATAAAGTGGTGAAACCCGAGTTGCTCACCGAGAATCCGAAAGTGAAAATCACGCGCATACTTCTGCAGCCGGGCGAGGGCACGCCGCTCCACACCCACACGCTGGATCACGTCGCCGTCATCGTGCAGGGCACGACGATGAAAGACATGGAAACAGACGGAAAATCCAAGGAGGTGGTCCAGAAGACCGGCGAGGTACATTACGTTCCCGGCACCGGTCGCACCCATTCCTTTTCCAACATCGGCAAGACGCCATTGGAAATCATCTCGATTGAGCTGAAGTAGCAGAATGGTGGGTAGTGGAAAGTTGCCTTTAGGTCACAATTCACTATCCACTTTTCACTCGCCATGACGCGACTTGGCCGATTCTTCCAGCTTGAAGCGAGCGAAACGACGGTCCGCCGCGAGGTTCTCGGCGGTGTGACCACCTTCCTCGCCATGTCGTACATCATCTTTGTGAATCCAGGCGTCCTTTCGCAGGCAGGCATGGATTTCCGCGCCGTGATGGTGGCGACGTGCCTCTCGGCGGCGCTCGCCACTTTTTTGATGGGCTTCATCGCCAATTATCCCGTGGCGCTGGCGCCCGGTATGGGCGAGAACTTCCTGTTTGTCTTCACCCTGTGCGGGGCGGCGCCGGTGGGCTTCGGCCTGACTTGGCAGCAGGCGCTGGCGGCGGTCCTGCTGGCGGGCCTCTTCTTCATCGCGCTGACGCTCTCCGGTATCCGGTCGCGCATCATCGATTCCATTCCGAATTCATTAAAGGTCGGCATCGCAGCGGGCATCGGGCTCTTCATTACGTTGATCGGGCTCGAGTATGGCAACTTGGTGGTTTCGAGCCCGGCCACGCTGGTGCGCCTGGGCGATTTTCGCCAGCCGGTGGCTCTGGTGAGCGTCCTGGGCCTGTTGCTGATGATTGTGTTGCTGGCCTACCGGGTGCGCGGAGCGATTCTGCTGGGCATCCTTGCGACGACCGGCATCGCGGCTGCTTTCGGGCTGGTGCATTACCAGGGTCTGGTCTCGACCGACCTTCCCCTGTCTCCCACCTTTTGGAAATTCGACCTGGCGGGACTGCTTCGGGTGAATCCGGCCACGCTGGCGACGGTCGTGTTCATTCTGCTTTATCTCGCGCTGTTTGACACCGTGGGAACGCTGGTAGGGGTGGGCCAGCAGGCGGGGCTGCTCAAAGACGGCAAGCTGCCGCGTTCGGGCCGTGCCCTGTTCGCCGACGCGGCCGGCACCACGATGGGCGCGGTCTTTGGGACTTCGACGGTGACGTGTTACATCGAATCGGCAGCCGGTGTTTCCGATGGCGCGCGGACCGGTTTGGCTAACATGGTGACCGGCGCGCTGCTGCTGGTAGCCATGTTCTTCAGTCCGCTGGCGTCCATGATTGGCGGCGGCGTGACGGTAGGCGCCGATGCCGCGGGGCACCCCGTCATGCGCTATCCCACCCTGGCGCCGGCGCTGATCGTGGTGGGCGCGATGATGCTGAAAATCGTCAAAGAACTGGAATGGGACGATCCCACGGAATATCTCCCCGCCTTCCTGACGTTGGTGGGAATCCCGCTGACTTTCAGCGTGGCTTCGGGCATCGCCTTTGGATTTGTATCCTACGCGGTGGCGAAGCTGGCCACCGGGCGCGCCCGTGAGTGTCCGCTGCTCACCTACGTGTTTGCGGCTCTATTCGTCGTACAACTCGTTCTGGTCTAAAGAGAATTACATAATATAGTGACAATCAGAACAATTCGGCCTGTTTCCAA
>CAZHKT010000169.1:0-6760 GCA_964533045.1 uncultured Acidobacteriota bacterium
ACATCGGCAACGGCACCTTCACCGACGTCACCAAACTGGCGGGGCTTTACGATGAGCGCGTCCGCTGGGGTTCGGGCTGCACCTGGATTGACTATGACCGCGACGGGCATCTGGACCTGTTCGTCTGCAACTACATCGAACTCGACTTGAAGAAAGTTCCCACGCCTGGCCAGACGGGTTACTGCCAGTGGAAAGGCATCCCGGTGGTTTGCGGTCCGCGGGGGCTCCCCGGGGCCATGAACATTCTCTACCACAACAATGGCGACGGGACGTTCACCGACGTTTCCGAGAAGTCCGGCATTCTGAAGCCCGGGCCGCGGTACTCCATTACCGCGGTGGCCTACGATTTCGACAACGACAACTGGCCGGACATCTATGTGGCGGTGGACTCCGAGCCCAGCATCATGTTCAAAAACAACCATGACGGCACCTTCGAGGACATCTCGGTCATGGGCGGCGTCGCCTATAACGAGGACGGCCAGGAGCAGGCCGGCATGGGCATCGGCGTCGCCGATTACGACATGGACGGCTGGCTCGACATCTTCAAGACCCACTTCCAGGACGACACCTGCATCCTTTACCACAACAACCAGGATGGCACCTGGACGGATATGACTTTCATTTCCGGCATCGGCGTCAACACCAAGTATGTCAATTGGGGCGCCGGCTTCATGGATTATGACAACGACAGCTGGCCCGACATTTTCCACGTCACCGGCCACGTTTATCCGGAGATTGAGACTTTCAAGATCGACGCGGATTTCAAATCGCCGCGCATCGTCTTCCGCAATATGGGCAACGGGAAGTTCAAGGATATCTCCGCCACCCTGGGGGACGGCATCACGGCCAAATGGTCGAGCCGGGGATGCGCCTACGGCGATTTCGACAACGACGGCGACGTGGACGTTCTCGTGCTGAACATGAACGACCGGCCGTCGCTGCTGCGCAACGACGGCGGCAATAAGAACAACTGGATCAGCATCAAGCTGCTGGGCACCAAGTGCAACCGGACGGCCGTGGGCGCACGCGTGCGCGTGACGGTGAACAGCCGCACCCAGATGGACGAAGTCCACACCGGCTATAGCGTCATGTCCCAGGGCGACCTGCGCCTCCACTTCGGCCTCGGCCAGGCCACCAAGATTGACTCCATCGAAGTCAAATGGCCCACCCTCGTCTACGAAACCAGAGGCGGTCGGCAGGTCGAAGTCCCGCAAATCGAAAGATTCACCGATATCGAAGCCAACCAGTTCCTCACCATCAAAGAAGGTTCGGGCATCATCAAGAAAGAAAAGGCCAAGACCTAGCAGGATCCTTGAGAGCCACCCAGCATGTCATTGCGAGGGTGTCGATCTGACCGGGACAACGAGGAATCTCGCCCTGACGTGCAACGCAGAGCGAGATTCCTCGCTTCGCTCGGAATGACAGGAACTAGCCCGGCCGCGGTTTGCGTGCCGTGGGTACGGCGGACACGCGAAAGTTGTAGCGCCGGGCTCGCTCTCCAGTCCTGCGGCCCGATTCGCTGCAGGGCCGACGCTGGCGTCGGCCAGGCCGGGGCAAGCCCCGGCCCTACCGGCTAGCGAATCCGCCCCGAAGAAACGCACCGCCAGAGAGCGGGCGTAGCGCTGAATGCTAAGGGGGCGATGGGGCCAGGCAAAGCCTTGATTCGCGCGTGGGGTTCGGGGTAATGTTGAAGCCGCTCTGGTTCTCAGGGAGTAGAATTCAGTTTTTTCGGGGGAGGCAGTTGCAGATGACTCGCAACCGTAGCAGCGTGCACTCGATGGTGATCTTTTTTCTTTTAGTCACCTTCGGGGCGCCGACGGCCTTCGGTCAGTTCGGCGGGCTCAAGAAGAAGCTGGAGAAAATTGGAACCGTCAAATCGCCGGAATCCAAGCCGCCGGAGGCCAAGGCGCCGCAGCAACCGCAAGGCCCGCCGCCCGTGGTCACCAGCATTACGCCCTCCGAAGTCCCTCCCGGATGGGAAGGGCAGGTGGTGCTGACCGGATCCAATTTCACCAAGGGGATGAAGCTCCGGCTCAACTGCGGCTACCAGACCATGAAGATCAAGAACTTCATGGTCGAGAGCGCGGAGAGGATCACCTTCGTTCTCAGAGTCCCCTTGGACCTGGAAGAGACCAAGTGCGTGATGGCGTTCGAGGTCATGCCGGCCGCCGCGGCCGAGACAGCGCCGACGGCGCAGGGGTCGCCGCAAGTTTTTCAAGTGACGGGTCCGAGCCTCTCCGTCTCCGAATCCTCCGGACTGGCCAGGGCGTACAAGGCCTGCTTCCTGGCGGAGGGCAACATCCCCGCCATGCAGTTGATGCAATCGCTGGCCCAGGTGATGAATTCCGGCGACCAGGACGAGTGCAAGCTGATGGTGTCCGCCGATGCCATCAAGTACGAGAACCAGGGCAAGGTGATCCTGGATACGCCCGTCTCCGCCGTCAAGACGGTCGAACCGGTGTTGATGATGGGCCAGCCCATGGGAGCGTTCCGCATCGTTCTGGCGAGCGGCAAGATGTACAACTTCTTCAGTTCGGAAAGCCAGAGCAGCGACAATCCCGTCTGGGATCAGATCAAAGCCAAGATCAAGAAGTAATGCCTGCGACCGACGTCGCACGCGCATCCTGCGCGTGCCCACGGGCGAAACGCCCGTGCCACGAGTGGTAGCGGCGACCTTCAGGTCGCCATCTCCGTGTCGGCCTGAAGGCCGACGCGACCAAAGCCCGCGGTCAGAAGCCGCCGCTACAGTAGAGCCCACTCATGAGCTTCGCGCGCGCCAGCGCACTCAGCCAGGCGGCCTTCCGGCTGCTCGAGCTGGGCCTTCTGCTTCTCACGCCGCTGGTGATTCACCGCGGCTTCTCCGAGCAATTCAGCACCATCAAAATCATCCTGACGGAGTCGCTGATTCTGGCGGCGGCGCTGCTCGTCGCGGTGGGACTCCTGTGGGGCTGGATCCCGTGGCCGAAAGCATTCCACCTCGGCGCGCCCCTCGTGTTGCTGGTTGGGGGCGTGCTGATTTCCTGCCTCGCCAGTCCGCTTCCCCGCTTCAGTTTCGTCGAGGCGTTCTCCTTCCTCTGCGGCCCGGCATGGCTCGCCTGCTTGGTGTTTTCGGGCGGCGGCGAATCGAGGGTGCGCTGGCTTGCAGCGCTCGTGAGTATCGCCGCCACGGCCATGGCCGGCATCGCGCTGCTCCAGTGGGCCGGTCGCGACCCCTTGCTCTTTGGCGGATATTCCGTGGATTGGGGACGCATGCGCGCCGCCATGCGCCTTTACTCCACGCTGGGGAATCCGAACTTCGTGGCCGGCTATCTCATTGGCGCGATCTTCCTGGCCCTGGCCCTGGCCACGACGGCAAAGACCGCGGCCGGGAAACTCGCCGGCATGATCTCCGCCGCCCTCATGTTCGCCACCCTCATCGGCACGCGTTCGCGCGGCGCGTGGCTGGCCTTGGTGGCAGGATTGCTGGTAGCCCGGTTGTTTCCCCGTCGCAGTTCAGGAGATGGCGGAGCGGCTAAGCCTGCGAGGCTGGCCGCCCGGGCCGTGGTGCCCCTGGGGCTCGCGTTGTTGCCCAATCTGGCAAGCCAGGCGGCGGTGCTGGCGGCGCGATTCCAGGGCCGCCTGTTTCTTTGGCGCGCCGCGTGGCCGATGTTCCTGGAGCACCCGTTGATCGGCACCGGCTGGGGCATGTTTCAGATGCGATTCCCGGAGTTGCAGGCGCGCTACCTCGCATCGCATGCCCGGTTTGCCCCCTACTGGACGCACACCAGCCAGCTTCACAATGACCTGCTGCAACTTCTTCTGGAAGCAGGCGCAGTGGGGCTGGCGGCTTTTGGGTGGCTGCTCTGGCGATACGCGCGCAGCCTGAAATCGGTGGGGGCGGCCAGTGGTGAGGCGCGGCCGTGGCTCGCCGCCAGTGCCGGCGGTGTGACGGCGATGCTCGTCAATTCCCTGTTCAATTTCCAGTTCGCCATTGTGCCCACGCTGATTCTGCTTTTCACCCTACTCAGTCTTCCAGATCTGCTGCGGCCGGAAATCGCAGAAGCAGACACCACACCGGGTCAAGGAAGGCTCACACTGCGAATCGTCGTCACAGCGGCCGCGCTGGCTGTCGTGCTGACGCTGACGCACGGAATCTGGACGCGCGCCGCCGGCGACCGCTGGCTGGCCCGTGGCATGACGCAGGAACGTCGGGGCGACTTCGCCGCCGCCGAAACCTCCTTCCGCAAGGGAATGGAACGAACCCCGTGCGACGGCCGCCTGCACTACGGTCTGGCACGCGCCCTGTTTGTCCAGGGACGCCATGCGGAGGCCCTGACTGAGGTGTTGCGGGCCGAATCGACCGTCGCCGACGCGCATCTCGAGGTGCTGCGCGCCCGCATCCTCGACCAGATGGGCGAGTCCTCCCGGGCCCTCCAGGCCTATCAGCACGCGCTGTGGCTCAACCCTCACCTGCGCACCGTTCCGGCCGACATCCGCCGCCTCCAGTCAGGCGCTGCCGCGGCACCCCAGTAGAATGCCGCGCAGCGGGGTGTGGAATAGCCCAAGCGCTCGGTCACGCCGTGGAGGTCCGATGGCGTTCATCGGGCCGACGAGGAATGTCCCGTTGCCTTTCTCTTCTCAGCAAGATTCCTTGTTCCTCCCTGATTGGGTCGGGGCAGGGTCAGAAGGACTGTACCTGGAGGCGTTTTCCAATACCATGTTGGAAAACGGATTGTCCGCTTCTCCTCTGCCTATTTGAGGAGGATTTTGAAGGCGACGGCCCAGTCGCAGGGTTTCCGCAGAGGCAGGGGGATGCGGAGCCCCTCACTCGAATGCACGTAGTCCAGGCTGGCGTCACTGCCGAGAAGCGAGACGTGGGCGATCTCGCCTTGGGCGATCGGGCCGCCATTCGTCGTGAGCGTCTTGATGACCAGTTCGCGCTCCGCCGGCCAGTCAAGCACGATGGCGTAAACCGTCTTCCATCGGCTGGTAAAGCGAATGTCCTGGGCCGTAAATTCCGGCGTCTGCTTCTCGCCAAATGTTCCCGCCTTAATCTTTGTGGGACCTTCGCCAAAAATGTTCCAGGGACGCGTGCCGTAAATCGCTTCGCCGTTCACATCCAGCCACCGGCCGATGGCCAGGAGGCGTTCGACGGTGGGCTCCGGGATCACGCCGTCCGCGGCGGGATTGATGTTGAGGAGCAGGTGGCCGTTTTTGCTGACGATGTCCACGAGCTGGCCGATGAGCCTTTGGATGGGCTTGTAATCAGGCTTCTGGACGAATGCCCAGGAGTTCCATTCGATTTTGTCGTCCGTCTGCCAGACGTGGGGCGTGGCGCTTTCGGTGCGGCCGCATTCGATATCCAGGATGCCCACGCCCTCCGGCAGATCGGGCGCCTTGTAAGTGACCGAAACTTCCCGGCCGCGGCGTTGCGCCTGATTGTAATGGTGGGCGATCACGCTGGCACGACGGCGCTCGGCGATGATCTCCATGCGGCTGTCGAAGTAAAGATGGTCCGGCTGATACCGGTCGATCACCTCGCGCACCTTCGCTTCCCACGCCTCCTGAAAAGACTCGGGCGGCAGCGGCAGCGTGCTCCAGGGCTTGGCGAAATCGAACGGGCTGCCCGGGGCGGGGGGACCGTAGAGGCCAGCATACTTTGGATCGCCCGCGTCCAGGTTCTTGTTCGCCGTTGGATACCACCCCCAAAGCCAGTGATGATGGAAGGTGGTGACGAACTTGAGACCCTCGTGGCGAATGGCGCGCGCCAGTTCGCCCACCACGTCGCGACGCGGGCCGTGCCGCGCCGCATTCCAGTCAGTCAGCTTCGAATCCCACATGGCGAAACCGTCGGCGTGCTCCGTCACCGGGCCGGCAAACCGGGCGCCCGATCGGCGGAAAAGTTCCGCCCACTCCGCGGGGTCGAACTTCTCACCTCGGAAAGACGGCAGAAAGTCCTTGTAGCCGAACTTGCTCGTCGGACCGTAAACCAGCGTGTGGTACTGGTTCGCGCGCGAGCCTTCTATGTACATGTTGCGCGAATACCACTCGTTATCGAAGGCGGGGACCGAATAAATGCCCCAGTGGAAGAAGAGCCCGAACTTGCCGTCCCGAAACCAGCCCGGAACCGCGTGCTTCGCCAGGGAATCCCAGGCGGGTTCGTATTCTGGCGCGCCGCGCAGAATACCGGGAGCGCCCATGATCGCAGCCGCGCTCCCGGCAGCCTTCAGAAAATCGCGGCGATGCATGTAGCCCCTCATCGCCCAAGATTCTTGCCAGAAGCGCCGGGAAAATCAACAATATTGATTCATCCGGCCAAGACCACCATAGGAGGGGAAGGAGACTCTCTGGCGTGTTGCGCTTCGGGTCCTTCAGCGTGAAGACTAAGGTCCTCGTTGTCCAGGCCCTGATCCTCAGTGGCCTGGTGGTCTATTTCAAGGTAACGCTGCCGCGCATCGAAAAGGCCCGAGCCGCCGAGCGGTTGGCCGCGCGCGAACAGGCCATCGGGAATTTTTTCCAAGACGTAACGACCGAAGGGGGCTCAGATGCCGCTCCGGCGCGACGCATTCGGGTGACTCCCGATGTGGTGGAAGTGCAGCGCCGGCTCGGCGCGCCCGATCAGAGCATGACCGACTTCGCCGGGGCCCAGCACCTGACTTGGTTCGGGGCGCAACAGAAGTTGATCGCTTCCTTCAATAGGGGGCGACTCTACGCCCTCACGCTGACCGACCTAGAGAGAATTACATAATATAGTGACATCAGGGAGCATTTCGTGTATACT
>CAZHKT010000170.1:0-6601 GCA_964533045.1 uncultured Acidobacteriota bacterium
GGAAACAGGCCGAATTGTTCTGATTGTCACTATATTATGTAATTCTCTTTAGGTACTTCATCTTCGTAGAATTTCCTGATCTCCGACCATTCCGCAGGACGCAGCATGTCGGGCATGGGATCCTGCTCGGCTTCTTCGAAGTAGGTCAGCGATTTGAGAATGTGAGCAAGACTGTAATTGGCCAGTGCGTACTTCTTCTGGAACAGATCAGGCAGAGGGGCGAGGCCCTGATGGCGGGCCACGTAGAACAGATCAACGAAGTCGCAGCGCGCGGCGCGCCCAGCGATCGCCGCAATCTTCATGCAGGCAATATCGCGCGCGTCGGCGACGTTCACTTCCTGAAAGCGTCGTAAGGGAAAAAGCAGAGGGTAGGGATACCGGAGCAGGCTCACCTTCACGCCGCGGATCGTGCAGTGCAGGGTATCTTCGGACTTCGCCGTCACTCCAAATTGGGGATACCCCTGCAATTTTTGAATCCATGTCTCGACATGCATTGCCTCGGCAGAAAAAAGATCAAGGTCACGGGACCGACGGTGTGCAAGTTGCAGGGCGAGCGCCGTCCCCTTAGCCAGACAGAACCGCTCGATGAGGGGCGTAAGCCCGGACAAGACCTGTTCCACCGCTTCTGAGATGCTCTCGGGATTCCACGCTTCCCCATTTTGGGACAGGGTCATGCCACGCTCTCTACCGCTGGCGAAATCGGAGGCTCGCAGGACCTCCGCAACGCCGCAACCTGGTCACCGGGAATCCTATAGACCAGCGCCCAGAAATTGGCCGAGCGGCGGGAAAGGCTTCTATCATGGCGCACCACGCGCTCAATGGTTTCCTGGGAAAATGCTGCCTTGAGCCACCTGACGGCATCACTGTCTCCCCACTCTAGCACCCTGCTAATGGTATAGTCGGGGAAATCGGTGGGCGAAAAACTGACCGGGTCGATATCCCAGAAGAGGTGATGTAAGTACCTTGGGATCATACATTTAGAATACTGCCGGTATCCCCAAGAGACAAGAGAAACCGACTCATCCCAAACGCCATGGTATTACAGCGGCAGTCGGTGCTGGGTTGTGAGTTGAGGAGGCAGTTGTTAATTGTCAGTGAGTAAAAATTGATCGCGCGGCTTATGCCGCACAAATGAGGCCGCGAAGTTTGAGCCCGCCAGGGGAAGAAGCGAGGGCCGTCAGGAGCTGCACGAGCAGCCTTTCCGGACGGCCCTTATGGGTATCGCTCTGGTTCCTACAACCAACACTCTCTTCCCACCACCCACGAATTCTAGATGTCGTAGTACAGTGCGAACTCGTAGGGGTGCGGGCGCTGGGCGACGGCCTGGACTTCGGCTTTCATCTTGTAGTCGATCCAGGTTTCGATCAGTTCTTCGCTGAAGACATCGCCCTTGAGCAGGAAGTCGTGATCCTTTTCGAGGGCGCGTAGCGACTCTTCCAGTGACCCAGGCATCGAGGGTACCTTCTTGAGTTCCTCGGGCTCGAGATCGTAGATGTCCTTGTCCAGCGGTTCGCCCGGGTCGATCTTGTTTTCGATTCCATCCAGGCCGGCCATGAGCATGGCTGCAAACGCCAGGTACGGGTTGCAGGACGGGTCGGGGGGACGGTACTCGACGCGCTTCGCCTTGGGGCTGGCCGAGTACATGGGAATGCGGCAAGCCGCGCTGCGATTGCGGCGCGAGTAGGCCAGGTTGACCGGCGCTTCGAAGCCCGGCACCAGGCGCTTATAAGAGTTGGTGGTGGGGGCGATCAGCGCGGCGAGGGCCGGCGAATGCTTCAGCAATCCGCCAATATAGTGCAGTGCCGTCTGGCTCAGGCCGGCGTACTTGTCGCCCGCGAAGAGCGGTTTGCCGCCTTTCCAGAGGCTCTGGTGGGTGTGCATACCGGAGCCGTTGTCCTGGAAGAGCGGCTTGGGCATGAAGGTCACGGTCTTGCCGTACTGATTGGCCACGTTGCGGATGATGTACTTGTAGAGCAGCATCCCGTCGGCCGACTTCACCAGCGAGTTGAAGCGCTGATCGATTTCGCACTGGCCGCCGGTGGCCACTTCGTGGTGGTGGCACTCGATGTGCAGCCCGGCCTTTTCCATGGCCAGCACCATCTCGGAGCGCAGGTTCTGGTAGTGATCGGTGGGCGGAACCGGAAAGTAGCCTTCCTTGTAACGCGGACGATAGCCGAGGTTGTCGGTTTCGCGGCCGGAATTCCAGCGGC
This sequence comes from uncultured Acidobacteriota bacterium, assembly GCA_964533045.1. GTDB lineage: Bacteria > Acidobacteriota > Terriglobia > UBA7540 > UBA7540 > JACQNR01. Next base: position 2,211 of record CAZHKT010000170.1, read on the forward strand.
CTTCCTCGGCGTCGATGAAGTAGAAGCCGCAATTCTGGGTCTGGTCAAACCGGATGTTGTCAAAAATAAAGAACTCCGCTTCCGCGCCAAAGTAGGCGGTATCGGCAATGCCGGTGTAGGAGAGGTACGTCTCCGCCTTTTTCGCGACGTGACGGGGGTCCTTCAGGTAGTGTTGCTTGCTGACGGGATCGGTGATGTCGCCGATCAGGACGAGCGTCGGGACGTCGGTGAAGGGATCCAGCATATACCAGCTCGGGTCGGGAACCAAAAGCATGTCGCTTTCGTGAATGGCCGCCCAGCCGCGGATGCTGGAGCCGTCCATGCCGAACCCGTCCTCAAAGGAACTTTCGTCCACTTCGTGAATCGGGTAGGAGACGTGATGCCAGATGCCGGGCAGGTCGGTGAAGCGTACGTCCACGATCTTGACGTTATTTGCTGCGGCAAAGTCCAAAACGGTCTTCGCGTTCATTGAACCTCCAGGAGTGGGATGGAATCCGAATGTCGAAATTGTGTCCGGGTGCTCGGTGGGAAACATTATCGCGCGCGCCGGCTTTAGTCAACAGGGGAATATTTATGCGCGGCATAAGAAATCCCAATGCCGGCAGGGCCATTCCGCAGGCGAGCCGCGCCCCGACTGGCCTGTCGTGCACCAAAACTCGTTGACACTTTTTGCGAATGTTTGTTACGTTACCCCACAGTTTCAGCGAAGGAAAAACTCACTCCGGCGCTCGTAATCCGCGAGGCCCACGGCGCCGGGAACCGGCGGGGGAGTCGAGCGAAACACCATGTTTGTGCCCAAGAGGATGTTCCTGACTAAAGGCGTGGGTAAGCATCGCGAAAAGCTCACCAGCTTTGAACTGGCGCTGCGCTCGGCCGGCATTGCCGCCTGCAATCTGGTGCGCGTTTCCAGCATCTTTCCGCCCAAGTGCAAACTCATCTCCCGCGCTGAAGGCATAAAAGAATTAAGACCCGGCCAGGTCACCTTCTGCGTCATGAGCGAAAACTCGACGCGCGAGCCGCACCGGCTGATTGCCTCCTCCATTGGCGTCGCCATTCCCGCCGACCGTAATACGTTTGGGTACCTCTCCGAACACCATTCGTTCGGCGAGACGGAAGAGATTGCGGGCGATTACGCCGAGGAACTGGCGGCGGAAATGCTCGCCACCACGCTGGGGCTTGAGTTCGACCCGGACCGCAGCTGGGACGAAAAGAAGGAAATCTACCGAATTTCAAACAAGATTGTTCGCACCATGAACATCACCCAGTCCGCCATCGGCGACAAACGCGGACTGTGGACGACCGTGCTCTCCGCCTCCATCCTGCTGGGCATTGGCGAGTAGCCGGGCACGGGCGCAGGTTCCATCCTCACTTGCAGGCCAGGATCGTCTCTGGCTGTACGGACAGCCGTCAAAACCGTTTCCGGAGGCGTCATGCGCAAACATGAAATTCTCTCGCGGCCAACCCAGCCCATCCAGATCGACCGCCGCAAGAACGTAGCGAGCGTACTGGAAAAAATGCAGGGCATTTCGTTTCAGGGACGCAACCTCGCCACCGCGTACCAGATTTGGAAGCGCATGCTGGGCGACCGTACCCTCATCATGATGGGAATGTCGGGCGCCCTGGTGCCGGCCGGGATGCGCCGGCTGGTCGTCTACCTGATCCAGAACCGCCTGATCGACTGCCTGGTTTCGACCGGCGCCAACTTCTTCCACGACATTCACGAAACGCTCGGCCGCAAGCATTTCCAATGCTCCCCCAGCGTGGACGATGTGGCATTGCAGAATCACCTGATTGACCGGATGTACGACACGCTGGCCGACGAAGAAGAATTCCGCGAGGAAGACGCCTGGCTCGGCCGCTTCGCGGCCTCGCTGGACCAGTCGCGCCCCTACACCACGCGCGAGTTCCTGAATCTTCTGGGCAAGGAGCTGGCGAAAAGAACCAAAGACGACGGCATCGTGTCGGCTGCCTACAAGGCCAATATTCCGCTCTACTGCCCCGCCATCGGCGATTCGTCGATCGGCATCGGCATCGCCGAGAATCGCTTCCTCGGCAAAAACAAGTTTACCTTCGACATCATCGGCGACGTGCTGGAAACTGCGCTGTTGGCCGGCCAGGCGCCTTCCAGCGGCGTGGTGTATTTCGGCGGCGGCACGCCCAAGAATTTCGTGCAGCAGAGCGAAGTGACGGCGGTTTTCATCCGCCAGGCCCGCGGCGGCCACAAATACGCCATCCAGGTCGTCGCGGACGCGCCGCACTGGGGCGGCCTCTCGGGCTGCACGTTTGAGGAGGCTCAGAGCTGGGGTAAGATTGCTGCCGACGCCGGCTTCGTCACCGTGTATTGCGATTCCACCATCGCCATGCCCTTCCTGGTAACGGCACTTTCAGAAAACCCTGGCCTGATTCGCCGCCGCAAAAAACCCCTCTTCACCCTGGGCCGCGAATTGAGCTTCAAATATCCCAAGTAGCGGCGACCTTGAGGTCGCCATATTCCTCCCGACCTTCAGGTCGCCACTTCCCTGTCGGCCTGAACGCCGACGCCCAGAGCGGGCTGCGTGCGGCCGTTGATAGCTGCAACGAGGAGGATAATCTGAGTGCAACCACCGACCGCTTGAAAGACGCGGACGCGGCGTTGTGAACAGCCCCCGCATCGCGTACAATGGCGCGTCGCCTCCCTCGGGTTGTCAAACATCAAGAAGGGCGGATGGATTCGATAAAGCGGATCGTTCTCCCCTCGAGAATCCACCCCCCGGCATGAGGTGAAGATGAACCGTCATATCAAGAGTTCTCCTGGAAGGGGTTACCAGCCAATCGTTCCGCCGGGCACGCTGCGTTTTCTCGACTTCGCGCGGCTCGCCCTGACTCAGGGCGAGAAGTATTCCGGTGAAACCGGCGGGCGCGAGCTGGTGATGGATATTTTCGGCGGCCGCGCCAGCATCAGCATCGAATCTTCCACGGCACGCACAACTTATGAATCCGCCGGCGGGCGCGAGGACGTCTTCAGCGGCGCCCCCGCAATGGTCTATGTACCGATTCAGTCGCGCTACACCGTCGAAGCGCTCACGCCGCGCTTCGACGCCGGGCTCTTCACGTCGCCCGCCTCAAAGTCTTCCCCGCCCCTGCTGCTGGCGGGCGCGGACGTCCTCACTAAGCAGGTGGGCAAGGACAACTGGCAGCGCACGATCTACTCGGCGCTCGACGAACGGCAGGACATCGAGCGGCTCCTCGCCGGCGAAACTCTCAATCCCCCAGGCAATTGGTCGAGCTATCCGCCGCACAAGCACGACCAGAAAAACCCGCCCAACGAAGCGGTGCTGGAAGAAATCTATTTCTTCCGCGTCAGGCCCGCGCAGGGTTTCGGATTCATCTGGACGTACACAGACGCGAAAGACCCGGAGGGCTTCTCGACCGTTTTCGTCGTCGAGGACGGCGACACGGTGCTGCTGCCGAAGGGCTATCACCCCGTGGTGGCCGCGCCCGGATACCAGTTTCATTACACCTGGGTGCTGGCAGGCGAAGAGCGCCGCTACGGCGCCTGGGCTGACGACCCGCGGCACGCCTGGGTCCGAAATCGGTAGCCAGTGACGAGCACAGAGCGAAGGACATTTCCGTCTAACTGACCTTGCCGTCATACGACTTTCGTAGTTCTTTCTTTACCCGTCGTCCGTTCCACCTTACACTTTCCCAAGCGCATGACCGATCCCGTGCCCGCCCCGCCCCCATCCTCGTCATTCACGGTTCCGCATCTGCGGTGGGGCATCTGCGCCCTCCTGTTCGCCGCGACAACGATCAACTACCTTGACCGCATTGTCTTCTCCGTGCTGATTCCGGTCATCCGCGAGGAGATGCACATTTCGGACCTGCAATACGGATACATCAACAGTGCCTTCCAAGTAGCGTACACGGCGGCCTTCGTTTTCGCCGGCGGCTTCATCGACCGGATCGGAACACGCCTGGGTTATGCGATTTCGGTGGCGTGGTGGTCGCTGGCGGCGGCGAGTCACGCGCTGGCGCGCACGCCCTGGGGGCTGGGATTCTGGCGCGGCATGCTGGGGGTGGGCGAATCGGGGAACTTTCCCGGCGCGGTGAAGTCCGTGGCGGAATGGTTCCCGCAGCGCGAGCGCTCGCTGGCCATCGGCATTTTCAACGCCGGCGCCAACGTCGCCTCGATGGCCGGCCCGCCCGTCATCGTCTGGATGCTGGGCCTCTGGGGTTGGCGGGCTTGCTTTCTGGTGACCGGCGCGCTCGGCATCGGCTGGCTCATCGCCTGGCTTTCCACTTATCAACCTCCACAACTGCATCCCTGGTTGCGCGAAGCGGAACTCCGGCACATCCAGTCGGACACCGCAACCGGATCCCGCGATGCGCCGATCCCGTGGATGGCCGCGATG
>CAZHKT010000171.1:0-6592 GCA_964533045.1 uncultured Acidobacteriota bacterium
GGCGTAGCCCAGACCCAGCGGCCGGAAGTTGTGCGAGTTGAGAGCGATCTTGTCGGTGGGGTAACTGGCATTGTCCACCAGGATTTCCTGCGCCGTAATGGTGAGGTCCACCGCCTGGCGGAACGACTCGACGTCAAACTTGCCGTCGGGCGAGAGGAACTTCATCAGGTTGAGCGACGCCAGGTTGCAGGCCGAATCGTCCAGGAACATGTATTCGCTGCACGGATTGGAGGCGTTGATGGGCGCCGTGGCCTTCGAGGTGTGCCACTTGTTGATGGTGGTGTGGAACTGCAGGCCCGGATCGCCGCACTGCCAGGCGGCCTCGGCGATCTTGCGCATCAGGTCGCGCGCCCGATAGCTCTTGGCCGGCTCGCCGGTGGTGACGTAGCGCGTGGAGAAGTCACGGTCTTCCACCACCGCCTTCATGAACTCGTCCGTCACGCGCACGCTGTTGTTGGCGTTCTGAAAGAAGATCGAGCTGTAGGCGTCACCGTCCAGCGACGCGTCGTAGCCCGCTTCCACCAGCGTCCACGCCTTGCGCTCTTCCTTGGCCTTGCACTCGATGAAATCCACGATGTCCGGATGATCAATGTTGAGAATCACCATCTTGGCGGCGCGCCGCGTCTTGCCGCCGCTCTTGATCACGCCCGCGAAGGCGTCATAACCCTTCATAAACGACAGGGGACCGGAGGCCTTGCCGCCGCCCGACAGCGTTTCCATTGCGGACCGTAGAGGCGAGAGGTTCGTTCCCGTGCCCGAACCCCATTTGAAGAGCATCCCTTCGGTTTTCGCCAGCGTCAGGATGCTATCGAGGTTGTCCTGAACGGAGTTGATGAAACAAGCGGAGCACTGCGGGTGACGGTAGGCCTCGGTCTCCTTCTTAACGCCGCCCGTGGCCGCATCCCAGTACCAGCCGCCGCCTTCCGAATGGCGGTGATACTTGTGCCACAGGCCGCAGTTAAACCATACGGGCGAATTGAACGCCATCTTCTGGCGCACCAGCAGGTGCGTCAGTTCGTCGTGGAACACTTGCGCGTCTTCCTCGGTGCGGAAGTAGCCGCCCTCGATGCCCCATTGGGCGATGGTGTCGGCAACCCGACTGATCAGTTGCTTGACGCTCGACTCGCGCTCCGGCGTCCCCAGCTTGCCGTGGAAATATTTCGAGGCCACGATGTTGGTGGCCGTCTGCGACCAGTCCTTGGGAACCTCCACGTTCCGCTGCTCGAAGATTGTCTGCCCCTTCTCGTTCTGAAGGGACGCCGTCCTGATTTCCCATTCCACTTCGTCGAATGGATGAATGCCGGGCCGGGTAAAATGCCGTTTGAAGGTTAATCCGCGGCTGCCTGTTGCATTGGTTTCTGGTGCTGCTTGGATTGCCGCTGTGGACAATACGTCGCGCTCCGCCATCTCGTTCTCCCGTCCTTTGCTCTGGCGCTCTGGACCCTGGTTAGTTTTGTCAGATTCTCGCCGCCGCGGGAATGCGAACCGACCTCGTGCTCTCTGTCCCCTCTCGATCGCTTGCTTCCAGCCTTAGCGTCTTGAAGCGTTTTAAACCCGCCGAAAGGTCTTGTCAAGAGGAAACTACTATTTGTGGTGGTTTTTTTTGAAATGCCACAAGATGTTGGGGAAATCTTGTGGATTACTGTGGAAATCAACCCGGTTTTGTGGAAGGGAAGGGCCACCGAAGTCTGATAGCGCAAGGCTCGCGGCTGGGCTCCTAGTCAAAGAACGAACCGCAGGGCCAAAGAGAAGGCCCTGCGCTACAGCGGCTCGACGACCACCGCGAAGTCCTGCCCGCCCCGGCCGGCCTCCGCCGCCCGGCGGTAGATATCCCGCCCGGCTGAGATAAGTGGCAGAGATACCTTCGATTTAGCCGCCGTATCGAGCGCCTGATTCAGATCCTTGAGCATCAGGTCGAGAGCGAAATCGGTGGACCAGTCGCGATGGATAATCTTGTCTTTCTTCAGCCCGCAAACGCGTTGGGCGGTTCCGGCGAGCGACTCGACGACCGTCTCCCTTTGCAGCCCAGCGGCTTCGCAAAGCGCCAGGCTCTCGCCCATGGCGCGGATGATAGTGGCGGCGAGCTGGTTGTTGGCCAGCTTGAAGACGGCGCTGGCACCCAGCGGACCCAGGTTCAAGACGCTTTGCCCGAGCGCGTTCAGCACGTCCATTTGCGCCTCGATCACCTCGGGCGGACCGCTGACAATAAAGCCCAGATTGCCACTGGCAGCGGCGGCCTTGCTGCCGGTGACGGGCGCGTCGAAGAACTTGCAGCCGCGCGCCTCGATCGCTGCGCCCACTTCCCGGACCAGCCCGGGCGTCACGGTGCTCGAGTTGATAAAGGTCGTTCCGGGCCTTGCCTGGCTGAGCGCCCCGCCGGGCCCGAGAATCACTTCCCGCACCGCCGCGTCGTCGCGCACCATGACCAGAACAACGTCGGATTGGGCGCCCAACTCAGCGAGCGAGGCCGCCGCCGTCGCCCCCTTCTCGACCAGCGGCCGGAGTTTGGCAGCGTCCCGGTTCCAGACCACAACCGGATAACCCTTGCGCAGGAGCTGTTCCGCCATGCCTCCGCCCATAATACCCGTGCCGAGGATGCCGACAGTTTTCATAAGTCCCCCTTCCTATGCGAAATACCAGCTTGGCGCAAACCCCGAAATTTGTCAGCCTGACCGGAGTCTCGATGTCTACTCTCACGGCGTGGCGAAGGATTTCGATAGCGTTAAAGAGCGAAGACGGAGGTCCTTGGTCCCGCCTTTGGCGGACTCAGCATGACAGCGCCCAGTGGCAGGGCAAGCTGTGCCCTTGTGAAGCCCTGCGATGAACCTCCCGCTTTCCTCACCCGGCCGCGTACCTCGGGCATCCTCTCCCCGAAAGCGGGAGATTCCATCCCTCTTCCTCAAGGCGAGGGTGGCGAGTGGAGCGAGCCGGGTGCGGGCTCGCGGCCGGCGGTTCGCGGGGAGCGATTCCATGGCGACTAAGCTCTAACCTCTGCCTCCTCCACCCTTTGCACTTTCCTGATTGCCACCAGAATAACCAGAAACGCCAGCAGGTGGAACGTGCTGACAATGCTGAAGACCACGCCGTAGCCGAATCCGTGGTCCAGCAGGTAGCCCACGACCAAGCCGAAGACCACGCCGCCCAGCGCACCGCCCAGACCTTCCAGACCTGCCACCGATCCCACCGTGCGCGAGGGGAAGATATCCGCCGGCAGCGTCATCATGATGGTGGACCAGAACTGCTGACCGAAGAAGGCGATGCTGAACAGCACGATGGCCCATTCGACCGGCACGCGGGTGACGAAGTAGATCAGCGGCATCATCGAGACGCTGACGCCGAGCGCCGCCTTGCGGGCGAAGTTCAAGGAGTAGCCGCGCCGCAGGAACTCGCTCGAAATCCAGCCGCCTCCCAGGCATCCCACGCCCGCCGCCGCGAAGGGAATCCACGCATAGTAGCCCACCTGCTTCACGTCGAAGCCGCGCGCGTCGTAGAGATACTTGGGCAGCCAGAACAGATAGAAGTACCAGCCGGCGTCGCCCAGGAACTTACCCACCACCAGCCCCCACACCTGCGGGAAAGCGAGCAGCGCATACCAGCTCTGCGAGCTTTGCGAAGGCGCGGCGTGCGCCTCGAGGACTTCCCGAATCTCCCCGCGCTCCTGCTGCGAGAGGTGCGGATGGGCCTCCGGCCGGTAGTATTCCCAGACCCAGAGCAGCGTCCAGAGCAGTCCCGCCGCGCCCGCCAGGAAGAAGATCCAGCGCCAGTGCAAGCCCGACAGAATCAGCGCGATGAGCGGCGGCGCGGCCACGCCGCCCACCGCCGTGCCGGCATTGATTATGCCCAGCGCCGTCGAACGCTCGCGCGCCGGAAACCACTCGGAGACCGCTTTGGTCGCCGCCGGGAAGCCTCCGCCCTCGCCCGCCCCCAGCAAAAACCGGCAGACCGCCAGAAATAGGACGCTGGTCGCCAGGCCGTGCAGCGCGCAGGCCAGCGACCATCCCGTCATGATGACCAGAAAGCCGTGCCGCGTGCCCAGCCTGTCGACCAGCCGCCCGCCGCCCGCGTACATGCCGGCATAGGCCAGCAGAAACGCCGCCTGCAGGCGCGAGAAGTCGGTGTTGGAAATGGGGATGTCGCGTGCGATGGCGGCAATGGCGACCGGAAGCGTCTGCCGATCCAAATAGCTGATGGCGACGGCCAGGCTCAGCAAACCTGCGATCTTCCAGCGCAAGCGAGAAGTCATGGAGCCGTGATTCTATACCATGACAGCCGTCCGGACGACTTCGTCCCTGATCAATCACGACTGCGGGGGCGGCCCTTGTGGCCGCCCTGGGCGGGGATGAACCCCGCCCCTACAGGCGGTACCGGCCTGCGCCCAGGAATTGGACGAACCCCAGGTCGCGGAGGATTTGGAGTTGCTGGCGGATTTTGGGTCGGACGTTGCGGTTGTCAGGATGCAAGCGCGCCAGTGCCTCTTGGTGCGCATAGACATCCCCCAGTGCAAACTCCCGCCGCCCCAGGCTCCGCACCACATTCAGGACATCCAGCGTCCAACCGCGAGCCTCGTGGCGAAGCTCGGCAAGAGGGCGAAGTCGAGCAAAACGTTCGCGAACCTCAGAAACGGCCGCCACACGGCCATTTGAGACGATTGGAATTCTCGCGTCCGGAGGAATACTCGTAAGCACGATATTGCAGCCCACCCAGCCGTGCCGCCGTGCCCCCGAGCCGAGGGGTCTTCGCCGCTCAAGGCAGGACAGTGTTAGAACGAAGCGCGGCAGGAGAATCAGGTTAACGACGCTCCAGCGAAGAGGGTCGTAGTGAAGCGCCAAGAGGCTTGGCGTTCGGCCTTGCTCGATGGCATGACGCATCGCGGAATAGGCGGCATCGACGATTCGTGTCGAGAAGGGACGCGATTGACTCTTCAACTGAAAAGGATGCTGGCATTCGGGGCAATGGAAATCTATGGCCGGGACGTTGGCCGTTGCGCGGGTCAGACGCGGCGATGTACAGCTGGGGCAAAAGAGGTTCACCTCCCCCCAACCCTCCGTGACCACGCGTGCTCGCTGGGCTGGATTTTTGTAGGAAGCCGCCAGCTCCCCGGCCATTTGGAGCTTCATACGGCGATTAGATCATGTCTATTGCGCGAGGTAAATCTCGGTTTCGGTTTTGATGATGGAGAGTATAGGTTCGGTATGTTTGGGGCCGGAGTGAAACTTCTCCCAAGCTTCTTCGAGTGAATCAGCGACAACAGCGTAAATCACTTCGCGGCGATGGGCGCCGACGAAGAAATATTTTCGTTCCCGATGCACCAGCGTCGTTGAGAGCGCCATCGGCACGGCTGCTGCCTCTCTCCTTGATCGATCCACGAAAATGCCGCGCAGATCAAGGCTAGATTGAAAACACTTCACGACCACGATGACGCGGACCAATTCTCGCGCCACCCTCATCAGCGCCAGTTGAACCCAGGGGTTCTCGCGTTCAACCGCCACCGCCGTCCGGCGTGATTGCAGGGCCGCGACCACCGTTGTTCCGCTCCCCATGAAGGGGTCGAGGACGAGGTCGCCCTCGTTTGAGGCGGCGAGCAGGATGCGTTCGAGCAGGGCCACGGGTTTCTGCGTGGGGTGTTTGCCGAAGCGCTTCTCGTCGCGGTCGGGGGCGGGAATCTGCCAGACGCTTTTCATCTGCTTGCCGCCCGCCAGTTCCTTCATCAGCCTGTAATTGAAGGTGTGCCGGCTCTTCCGATTCTTGGCCGCCCAGATGAGGGTTTCCGTGGCGTGCGTGAAGTAGCGGCAGGAGAGATTGGGCGGCGGGTTCGGCTTGACCCAGGTGATATCGTTCAGCAGCTTGAAGCCCAGTTGCTGCATGGCGAAGCCGACGGAATGGATGATGTGGGCGGTGCCGCTCACCCAGATGGAGCCGTTCGGCTTCAGGACGCGCTGGCAGGCGGCGAGCCAGCAGCGGTTGAATTCGTGATTCTGGTCCGGGCCGCGCGAGCGATCCCAGGCGCCCTTATTGACGCTCACCATCCGGCCCGCATGACAGGTGATGCCGTCATTTGAAAGGAAATACGGCGGGTCGGCGAAAATCAGGTCCACGCAGTCCGGGGGAAGCGCCGCCAGGATTTCCAGGCAATCGCCCTGATAGATTTTGATGTGGTGCTCAGGATCGTGGAAGACGGGTTTCGGGAGCCGGGGCTTGGGATTCGGGGTCTCAGTCATATCCGCAGATTACCTGGAGGACGCCGGTACGCACGATCGGTCCGCGTCGCCGCCCGAACCTGAAAATTGCGGCGACCCTTGTGGTCGCCCTGGGCGGGGATGAACCCGGCCCCTACGATTCGACCGTACGGGCGGCCTTTATGGTCGCCTTGGGCGGGGACAAGCCCCGCCCCTACGGTGATCGGATCGTTGATCGCCGGCGGCTACTTGTCAGGGTGATCAATCTTTAGGAAAGGTTGATCGGCGAGTTGATCAACGCGGCGTGGCGCCCGGGACGCCGGCATGCTGCCGACATTCCGTCGCGGGAGGCGGCGGGCGCGCGGGACGTAGCGTCGCCCTTCAGGGCGACACGTCGTGGTGGCGGCCTGAAGGCC
>CAZHKT010000172.1:0-6586 GCA_964533045.1 uncultured Acidobacteriota bacterium
CCTCCGTTTCACGGCGGGGGCGGACAACCCAGACGCGACGCTGGAGATTACCGGCACGGGGCGCGGGACGTTTCGCATCGGCGTCGTTTCATTGATGCCCGCGGACAACGTCAACGGCTTCCGCGCCGACATGATCCAGCTGCTGAAGGATCTCGACCAAGGCATCTATCGCTGGCCGGGCGGGAACTTTGTATCGGGCTACGATTGGCGCGACGGGATCGGCGATCGCGACAAGCGGCCACCCCGTTATGACTACGCCTGGAACACCGTGGAGTATAACGATGTGGGTACCGACGAGTTCCTGACTCTCTGCCGGCTGGTTTCTGTCGAGCCCTACCTGTGCGTGAATTCCGGTTTCGGCGACGACCACTCCGCTGCCGAGTGGCTGGAGTACTGCAACGGCGCGGCCACCAGCCCCATGGGCAGACTGCGCGCCGCCAACGGCCATCCCGCCCCTTACCGAATCCAGTGGTGGAACATCGGCAACGAGATGTATGGCCAGTGGCAACTGGGGCATATGGATATTGATCATTACGTATTGAAACATAATCTGTTCGCAAAAGCGATGCGGCGGGTGGATCCGTCCATCCTTCTGGTCGCCTCGGGCGCCACGCTGTTTGAAATCAACACCGTCTCGCGGCACCACCGCAAGCCGCTCCCCGCACGCCTTCCCTATGAGTACCTGTCGCATCAGGACTGGTCGGGACAGCTGCTGCTGCGCTCTTCGGATTACTTCGAGTATCTGGCCGAACACCTCTACCCCGTCCTGGACAGCGCCTTCGACGTCGATGCCCAGGCGTTTGTCAGGACCAACGACCCCCTCGAGGACCAGATCCGGCGTCTGCCCAATCGCGTGCGCGCCGCCGTCGAGGCCCTGCAGGAATACGAGCGCCGCATCCCGGGCTTGAAGGACAAGAAGATCAAACTGGCGATTGATGAGTGGGCCGGCGGCGGAAGGCGGGGCTTTGTGCGGGCGCTCGCCGCGGCCGAGACCCTCATGGAGATGTTCCGCCATTCCGGCGTGATCGAAATGGCCGCCTACACGGCGTTCATTTCCAATCTCAATTACGACGGCAACGACTCAGTGCTGAGCAGCGTGGGAATGGTCTTCCGTCTCTTCCGCCATCACTACGGCACCATTCCCGTGGCCGTGAGCGGTAATGCACCGCAGAAACCGGTAAAAGGAACGGTCGGAGTTGATAAGCCGGCGGTCTCATCCGGCAGCGACACCTATCCGCTCGACGTCGCCGCCGCGCTCACCGCCGACAAGAAGAAACTGACGGTGGCGGTGGTGAACCCGACCGAAGTCCCCCGCGACATGGATCTGACCCTTACCGGCGTCTCCTTGCTCGGCTCCGGGACTCTGCGGAAGATCGTCGCGCCGAACTTGCAGGCGGACAACGAACCGGGCAAGGAACCGATGCTGAAAGTTGAGGAGTCCCGATGGACTGAGGTTCCAGCAAGCTTGACCGCTCCCCCGCTCAGCATCAGCCTCTACGAATTCGAATTGAAATAAAGACCGCGGGCAGTGGCTAGTGTGGTGCGTCTAACGGTTCTTTACAATGGTGGATGTCCTTCGTGGTCTCCTCCGTGGTTTCGGCCGAGCGGGACGTAGCGTCGCCCTTCAGGGCGACACTGACAGGTGGCGGCCTAAAGGCCGCCGCTACGCGGCGCCCCCCGATGGAATAGTTATCTGCGACGCACCACACTGGTGGCCTGGCGGGTGCCTCCCCGGAGGACTCACCAAGGGGGGGCGGGGAAAACCTGCAGGCTGACGATGGTCCTCGGGCTTACTTTTCGCCGAATCTCAAGACAATTCCTGCCGAAAGGCGGAGGTTGTTTTGCCGCTGGTTCAGGTACGAGGTATAGATGTAATCAGCCTGTACGACGCGAAGGGCGACGTGCTTGTGAATTTTGAAGTCCACGCCCCCGCCAAACGCGGCGGCAAAGTCCGTTTTGCTTTGCGAAATCCCCAGATAACCCTGGCTGGCGCGCATGGCCCCCAGCAGCACGTGGGTAAAGGGTGTAAAGGAAGGATTCTTGCGATACGAAAACTGCGGCCCGAACAGGAACAAGTAGGAGTTCACATTTACGTCCGGCGGTCCCGAGGCAGGGGTGACCTGGGTGTAGTAGCCGCTGATATCGGCCGTGCCGCCCAGCCAGCTGTGGGTATTGTGCGTCAGCGAAGTGCGCCAGCCGTGGATGCCGAGGTCGGCGCCACCCATGTCGGCCCGCAAATACGAGTAGCCGCCCATGATCTCCACTTCCGGAGTCTTCTGAGCGCGCACGGGCAAAGCCGCCGCCGCCACAAGAGCAATGATCCCCATGAATTTCCGCATCGATGAGCCTCCTGTTACCTAAAGCTTGATGGCACTTTACCTGCCAGCCCTTCCTGGCGTGCGCCCGTGGCGGCCTTGCGACGCCACTAATCCACCGCCAGCGAGACCGCTGTCGTTTGCGTGGTGCTTCCCGATGTTGCGGTTATGGTAACTGAATAGTTGCCCACGGGAGTCCCGCTCGGCGTGTTGACCGGTGATCCGCCTGCGCCGCACGCCACCCAGAACACTACCGTCGCCAGCATGGCGGCCAGCAAAAGTGCGACCCGTCGCCGGCGCGCCGCCGTAACCATGGTCAAGCCCAGCAGGAGAGCCAGCCACGGTACCCAGCGGATGGCGTCACGTGGCGTCAAATCACCGGGCCCGGGCGCGGGCGGAACCATGACGCGCGCTGTCGTCCTGACGATCAGTTCAGCCGTAACGGGATTCGTCCCGTCCGGTACAACCTGGGTGGGGCTGATCGAGCAGGTCCCCTCGCTGATGTTCTCCGAGCAGCTCAGGTTGACCTGGGCATTGAATCCGTTCACCGGTGTGACGGTAATGGTGAAGCTCGCACTGCTTCCCGCAAAGATTCTGGCCGAGGCAGGCGTGGCCGACAGGGTGAAATTCCCGGCCGCCGTCGTTCCACCGCCGAACAGAGGCACGGTGTGCGGGCTGCCCGGTGCGTTGTCGGTGACGGAAATGCTGGCCTGCCGGCTGCCGGCGGCGCTGGGCGTGAAGATCACGCTCAGCGTGCAATTGAGCCCGGGCGCGACGGTCGCGCCGCAGTTGTGGTTGAGCGAGAAGTCGGAAGCATGGGCGCCCGTAACGACCAGGCCGGAGATATTCAAGGTTCCGCCGCCCGTATTGGTCAGCGTGACAGTTTGTGGTGCGCTGGGCGTGCCCACCGATGCGCTGGCGAATGTCAGGCTGGTGGGGTTGAACGCGATCCCGGCCGGCAGCACGCCGTTGCCTGCCAGCGGTACCGTCTGCGGGCTGTTGGGCGCGTCATCCACAAAGCTGAGCGTGGCCACGCGCGCTCCGGCGGCGCTCGGCGTGAAGACGATGCTGACGGCGCAGCCCGTCCCCGGCGCGAAGGTGCCCGTGCAGTTGTTGCTCGAAATGCCAAAATCCCCGCCGTTCAGCCCCGCGATGCTGACGCTGGTGATGGCCAGCGGCGCGCCGCCCGTGTTGGTCAGATTGATGGTCTGCGCAGCGCTGGTGGTGTTTACCGCCTGGTCGCCGAAGGTCAGCGAAGCCGGGAACAGGCTGACCGTGGGCACGGCCAGGCCGTTACCCGCCAGCAGCACTACGTGCGGGCTGCCGGCGGCATTATCGGTGATGGTCAGCGTCCCGTAGCGGTTGCCCACCGCCGTCGGCGTGAAGGTCACGCTGATCACGCAGCTGGCTCCCGCGGCAATCGAGGCGCCGCACTGGTCACTCTTGGTGAAGTCGCCGGTCGTCGCGATGCTCGAGATCAGCAGTTCCGCGCTCCCCGAGTTGGTAAGCGTCACCGTCTGCGCTGCCGTCGTCGTCCCCACCGGCGTGTCAGGAAACGAGAGGGAATTGGTGGAAAGCGTAACAAACGGGGCGAGCACGCCCACGCCTGAGAGCGCGATGCTCTGCGGGCTGCCGGGCGCGTCGTCAGTAATCAGGATCGTTGCCAGGCGCGTCCCCGCGGCGGCGGGCGTGAAGGTCACGGTCAGGGTGCAGTTGAGCCCCGCAGCCAGCGACGCCGGGCAATTGTTGGTCAGACCGAAATCCGCCATGTTGACGCCCGTGAGCGAGGTGCTCGCGATGTTGAGCGTGGCGTTGCCCGTGTTGGTCACAATGACGGTCTGCGGCGCGCTGGTCGTGGTGGTGGGCTGTTCCCCGAAGACTACGCTCGCCGGGCTGAGGCTTACTACCGGGATGACGCCGGTTCCGGACAGAGCCACGGTGTGAGGGCTGCCCGCCGCATCGTCCACAATGGAGAGCTGTCCAGTGGCGGCGCCGGGGGTCACCGGGTTGAAACTGACGCTAACCTGGCAACTTGCCCCTGCCACCAGCGCCCCGCCGCACCAATTCGTCTGACCGAAGGGACCGGTGACACCGATATTGGCAATCGAGAGCGGGGCGTTCCCGTTGTTGGTCAGGGTCACAATTTGCGCCGCGCCCGTCACACCCTGATTGCCGAAGGCCAGGGTGGACGGCGCGACCGCCGCGATGGGTGCCGTGCCGTGCCCGCTCAGGGTTACCGTCTGCGGGCTGGTCGGATCATTGTCGGTGATAGTGATCGCCCCAGCGCGCAGTCCGATACCGGTGGGCGTAAAGGTCACGCGGATGACGCAACTTGCTCCCGAGGCCAGGAGGTTGCCGCACGTGTTGTTCTGTGCGAAGTCGCCGCTCGCGTCAATGCCGAAGATGGTGACCGCCGCCGCGCCAGTGTTGATCATAGTGACCGTCTGGACGGCACTGGGCACCCCCAGAGCCTGATCGCCGAAGAAGAGCTGCGTGGGAGCCAGGCTGAGCGTGGTCCCCGAGCCGCTCAGGCTGATCGTGTGCGTGCCGGGAGCCACGTTGTCCGTGATGGTCAGCAACCCTGACTTGGGGCCGGAGGAAGTGGGCGCAAACACCACACTGATAAGGCAGGTCTGGTCCACCGCAAGGGACGCACCCGAGCAGCGATCGCTGGTAACGGCGAAATCGCCCGAGACCCCCACCGCCGCGATGTTCAGCGCCGAGTCGCCAATGCTAGTGATGGTAATGGTCTGCGGGTCGCTGGTGGTGCCGACCGCTTGCGCCCCAAAGGTTAGGCTGGCGGTCGAGATGTCAATGTCAGGGCCGACGCGCACCTTGGCTACGAAGGCATCGCAGTTGCCCCCGGGTGCCATCTGCAGCGGCCGCGCCGTCGGGAAATCCACGGAGCAAGTCTGACCGGCAACGTAGGCGTTCGAATTCACGTCCACGGCAATGCCTTTGCCCGTTTCCGCGTTGCTTCCGCCCAGGTAGCTGGAGTAAACCAGATTGGCGCCCGCCGGGTCGAGCTTGAGAACGAAGGCGTCCGTATTCCCGCCACGGTATTCCGCCTGGAAGGGCACGCCCTGGGTGGGGAAGTCCGACGAGGAGTTGGTGAAGCCCGTCAGGTAGGCGTTGGTAGCCGAATCAATGGCGATACTCGTACCCGTGTCCGCCCCCGAACCGCCGAGGTAGGTGGAATAGATCCGCGAGGCCGCGCCAGTCTGCGTGGCGTCAAGTTTTGCGATGAATGCGTCACCCTGGCAGGTGCCGGCGCCGAGGTCGCAGGCTCCCGCGGTCGCCGGAAAGTCCATCGAGTTGGTGACGCCCGCGAGGTAGGCCATACCCCCCGCTTCCACAGCGATGCCGTTTCCGGCGTCGCGCTGGCTGCCGCCCAGATAGCTGGCATAGAGGAGCGAGGCCGCGTTGGCCTGGGTTGGATCCACCTTGATCAGGAAGGCGTCGGCGTCACCTCCCAGCGCACCCTGAAAGGCGCTGGCGGTCACCGGGAAGTTGGCGGAGTAGGTGATTCCGGTCACGTAAGCGTTTCCCGCGCCGTCCACGGCGACGCCATAAGCCTGGTCTTCTGAATCCCCGCCAAAATCCGCAAAGTAGAGAAAGGCAGACCCGGAGGCGCTGATCTTCACCAGAAACGAGTCGTTGCCCGCGCCGTTGTAGGGACCATAGGGGATAAAGCTGACGTCGGTCGTGCCCACCACATAAGCATTTCCGTTGAGGTCCACCGCAATGGCATAGCCCAGATCATTCGCACCAAAAAAGATGGGCTGGCCCTGGGCGTCCAAAACCGGGTCGCCATTCTGGTCCAGTACGGGTGGGCCGGGATGGGTGATGTAGGTAGAGTAAACAAGCGCGGAACCTTCGGGGTTGAGTTTGGTGGCAAATGCATCCGATTTGACGAACCCATTGTTGGTCGTGGCATCGCATCGCCCATCGTTTCCGCAATTGGGATCTGCGGCGCCAATGCTGCCCGGAAAGTCCTGAGAAATCGTGGTTCCGGTCACGTAGGCATTCCCGAAGGTGTCCACCGCGATCCCATTGGCGCGTTCCTGCCGCCCTCCGCCGAGATAGGTCGCATAAAGCACGGTCGAACCGTCGGCGCTCAGCTTGGCCACAAAAGCGTCATTGGGGAAGTCCACCGGGCCGCCCATATTGGGCTGAAGGGGGTGCGCGGTGGGGAAATCGAGCGAATCGGTTTCGCCCGCGTTAAATGCCGTGCCGTCGCTACCGACGGCGATGGCATTGGCGAAATCAAT
>CAZHKT010000173.1:0-6480 GCA_964533045.1 uncultured Acidobacteriota bacterium
CGCCCCGCCGCACTCGTTGACAGTCTGGAAAGTCGTATGTTAGCGTTCTAAAGAATGCGGTAAGTGAAGGGTCTCGGCCGTTCACCCCCGATACAAGAAGATTCATCTCAAGGAGGCGCCGCGTGTCCGGGCCGAATCAAAGATATCTATTTACGTCTGAGTCAGTTACAGAGGGGCATCCCGACAAGGTGTGCGACCAGATTTCCGACGCCGTCCTTGACGCCGTGCTGGCCGAAGACCCGCGCGGGCGCGTCGCCTGCGAATCCATGGCCAAGGACAATACGGTTTACGTCATGGGCGAGATTACAACCTCCGCCAAGCCCGACATCGAGAAGGTGGTGCGCGACACGGTTCGGGGCATCGGTTACACGGACCCTGCCTCCGGCTTTACGGCGGACGGTTGCCAGATCAACGTCAACCTAAGTCGCCAGAGCGCCCACATCGCCATGGGTGTGGATACGGGCGGGGCGGGGGATCAGGGCCTGATGTTCGGCTATGCCTGCGACGAGACGCCGGAACTGATGCCGTTTCCCATCATGATGGCGCACAAGCTTTGCATGCGCCTCGCCGAAGCCCGCCGCAAGAACATTCTTAATTTCCTTCGCCCCGACGGAAAATCCCAGGTCACGGTCGAATACGAAGGTTTCAAGCCGGTTCGTGTGGACACGGTGGTGGTTTCGACGCAGCACACGCCGAACGTCACCAACGAAGTTCTGCGCGAGGGCGTCAAGGAATGCATCATCAAGCCGGTTCTGCCCGCCGGCATGGTGGACGAACGCACGAAGTATTACATCAATCCCACGGGACGCTTTGAAATCGGCGGTCCGGTGGGCGACTCCGGCCTGACCGGCCGGAAGATTATTGTGGATTCCTACGGCGGTTCGGCGCACCACGGCGGCGGCTGCTTCTCCGGCAAAGACCCGACGAAAGTGGATCGTTCGGCGACCTACATGGCGCGCTACATCGCCAAGAATCTGGTGGCGGCGGGCATTGCACGGCGGGCCGAAGTGCAACTGGCCTACGCCATCGGCGTGGCGGAGCCCGTGTCGGTGATGATCAATACGTTCGGCACGGGGCGCGTGGAAAACAGCGCGCTCGATGCGTTGGTCCGCAAGCATTTCCGTCTCACCCCCCGGGGAATCATCGAATCGCTGGACCTCCTGCGGCCGATCTACAAGAAATCGGCGGCTTACGGGCACTTCGGGCGCTCCGAGCCGGAGTTCACCTGGGAGCGGACCGACAAAGCGGCCGCGCTCAAGGAGGAGGCGGGACTCTAGATGGCGACAGCGAAGAAGTATCAGGGCGACGTGAAGGACCTGGAGTTGGCGGCGAAAGGGAAATTGCGCATCGAGTGGGCGAACCAGTGGATGCCCGTCCTGCGTCTGATCCGCAAGCGCTTCATCAAGGAGCGGCCGCTCGAGGGCGTGCGCCTCTCGGCCTGCCTGCACGTGACGTCGGAGACCGCCAATCTGGCGATTACGCTGCGCGATGGCGGGGCGCGGGTGGTGGTTTGCGCCTCGAACCCCCTCAGCACGCAGGACGACGTGGCGGCTTCGCTGGTCAAGGACTACAGCATCCCCGTCTACGCCATCAAGGGCGAAGACACGAATACCTATTACGCGCACATCCGCTCGGCGCTGGACCACCAGCCGCAAATCACCATGGACGACGGCGCCGACCTGGTGACCTCCGTCCTCACCCAGCGGAAGGATATCATTCCCGAAATCCTGGGCAGCACGGAGGAAACCACCACCGGGGTCATCCGCCTGCGCAGCATGGCCAAGGAGGGAGCGCTCAGATTCCCGGTCATCGCGGTGAACGACGCCGACACCAAGCACCTGTTCGACAATCGTTACGGCACGGGCCAGTCAACTCTCGACGGCATTTTGCGCGCGACAAACATTCTGTTTGCCGGCATGAAAGTGGTGGTGTGCGGCTACGGCTGGTGCGGGCGCGGCGTGGCCATGCGCGCCAAGGGCTTGGGTTCGGACGTGATGATCACCGAAGTCGATCCCACGCGCGCCCTGGAGGCTGTGATGGACGGTTTCCGCGTCATGCCCATGAGCGAGGCGGCGAAGATCGGGGATGTGTTCGTGACGGTAACCGGCAACAAGTCCATCCTGCGCGAAGAGCATTTCAAGTTGATGCGCGACGGCGCGATAGTCTGCAACGCGGGCCATTTCAATGTGGAGATCGATATTCCGGCGCTGGAGAAACTGGCCCTCTCCAAACGCACCACGCGCGAATACGTGGACGAATACACCATGCGCGACGGGCGGAGGATCTTTCTGCTGGGCGAAGGGCGGCTGGTCAACCTGGCCGCCGCCGAGGGCCATCCTGCCGTGGTGATGGACATGAGCTTTGCCAACCAGGCGCTGGCCGCCGAATATCTGGTGAAAAATGCCGGGAAGCTGGAACACAAGGTCCACGCGATGCCCGCTGATATCGATCGCGAAGTGGCGCGGCTCAAGCTGGAATCCATGGGCGTCTCCATCGACAAGCTGACGCGCGAGCAGGAGGAATACCTGGCCTCGTGGTCGGAAGGCACCTAGTCCCTCCTGATAACCCTGATGAATCATCTGGCCAAGCGAGCACTGGACACGGCCGCGTCGAAGGGCGCGGGCTATGCCGACGTTCGCATCATGGACATCCGGCAGCGTTATCTTTCGACGCGCAACGGGCGGCCGTCCGAGGTGCGGGAAACGCAGTCCTGCGGCCTGGGCGTGAGGGTGATTGCGGACGGCGCCTGGGGCTTCGCCTCCACCGATGAGCTGACGAACGCGGGCGTGGACCGCACGGCAGCGCACGCGGTGTCGGTGGCCAAGGCCAGCGCGCTCTGCAAGAAGCAGGACGCCGTCCTGGCGCCGGAAGAGAAGTTCGAGGACCGCTGGATCGCCGCCTGCCGCATCGATCCCTTTGCCGTTCCGGTCTCCACCTGCCTGGATTTGCTCCTGAAAGTGGACGCAGAGATTCGCGCTGTCCCCGGCATCACGCTGGCCGAGGCTTCCATGGATTTCCGCCGGATCGAGCAGCTCTTTGTTTCCTCGCTGGGCTCCGACATCTACCAGCTCAAGACCCAGACCGGCGCCGGCTTTGTCGCCACCAGTTTCCAGAACAACGAGATTCAGCGGCGCTCCTACCCCAATTCCTTCGGCGGGCAGCACCAGACGAAAGGATACGAACTGATCGACGAGATGGACCTCGCGGGCAACGCGCGGCGCGTCGCGGAGGAGGCCGTCGCCCTGCACCAAGCCGACCAGTGTCCATCGGGCGTGCGCGACATCATCCTGGGCAGCTCCCAGCTCGGCCTTCAGATTCACGAGTCCATCGGGCACCCTATCGAACTCGACCGGGTCCTGGGCACGGAGGCGAATTTCGCCGGCATGAGCTTCCTGACGCTCGACAAACTGAATACGCTGCGTTACGGGTCGGAAATCGTGAATGCCGTCGCCGACGCGACCGTGGATCACGGCCCCGGCCTCGGAACGTTTGCCTATGACGACGAGGGCGTGCCGGCGCAGTGCACTCCCATCATCCGGGACGGGCTCTTTGTGGGATACCTCACCTCGCGGGAGACCGCTGCGCAGGTCGGACTCGCTCGTTCAGGTGGGACGATGCGGGCCGAAAGCTGGAACCGCATTCCAATTATCCGCATGACCAACGTGAGCCTGCTACCTGGCAAGGGAAGCCTGGCCGATCTGATTGCCGCCACCGATGACGCGATCTACTTCGAAACCAACCGCAGTTGGTCGATCGATGACCGGCGTTACAACTTCCAGTTCGGCACGGAGATCGGCTGGGAGATCAAAAACGGCAAGATCGTCCGCATGCTGAAGAATCCGACCTATGCGGGCATCACCACCGAGTTCTGGAATTCCTGTGACGCCATCTGCGGGCCGGAGGAATGGGTGCTGTGGGGCACGCCCAATTGCGGCAAGGGCCAGCCCATGCAGACCATGGGGACCGGCCACGGCGCGGCGCCGGCGCGCTTTCGCAAGGTGCAGGTGGGCGTGGCGTACGGCGGGTAAAGCGAAAATCGAAAATCAGAATCCTGCTCTCGAATGCTGACGCGCAAAAAAGCCGAAGAGATTTTCGCCAAAGTCCTCAAGTACTCCACGGCGGAAGAGACCGAGGCAATCATCAGCGCCCATACCTACTCGCTGACCCGCTTTGCCAACAACATCATTCACCAGAATGTGGCGGAGGAGGGGTTTGCGGTTTCGGTGCGCGCCGTGGTGGATCATCGCACAGCGCGCGCCAGCACCAACAAACTCGACGAGGATTCCATCCGGCAGACGTGCGAATCGGCGCTGGCTCTGGCGAAACTGCAACCTCCCGGCCCCGACCTGCTGCGCATGCCCGGCCCGCAGACATATCGCTCGGTGGATCGCTTCTATCCCGACACCGCGAACCTCTCGCCGCAGACGCGCGCCGAGACGGTGAAGAAGGTCATCGCGCGCGCCGAGAAGGACCACCTGACGGCGGCCGGCATCCTGTCGAGCGGAACGATCGCCAGCGGCATCTTCAATTCGCGGGGCCTGGCAGCGTTTGACGAGGAAACCGTCTCCGAGTTTTCCGTCACCATGCTGGGCGACACCAGCTCGGGATGGGCCAAGGCCGGATCGCCCAACGTTGCCGTGCTCGACCCGGAAATGCTGGCCGACCGCGCCGCGCGCAAAGCGGTGGAAAGCCGGGAGCCCCGGGACATCGAGCCGGGCAAATACACGGTAATCCTGGAGCCTTCGGCGGTTCTCGACTTGCTGGGATTTCTCTTTTACGACTTCGGCGGGCTGGCGGTGCACGAGCAGCGCAGCTGCCTCACCGGGCGCATCGGCACGAAGCTCTTTGGCGAGAACATCAAGGTGCGCGACGATGTCTATCACCCGCTGCAATCCGGCACCCCCTTCGACGGCGAGGGCATCCCGCGCCAGCGTGTGAGCCTGATCGAGAAAGGGGTGGTGAAAGGGCTTGTCTATTCGCGCCGTTCCGCGCACCTGATGGGGGCGAAACCGACCGGTCACGGGTTCCCACTCCCCAACGAATTGGGCGAGGCGCCCATGAATATCGTCATGGACGGGCAGAAAGCGAGTGTCGAAGACATGATCGCTTCCACCGAGCGCGGCCTGCTGGTCACGCGCCTTTGGTACATTCGCGAGGTCGATCCTTTCCAGAAGATCCTGACCGGCATGACGCGCGACGGAACATTCTGGGTGGAGAATGGCAGGATCCGGCACGGAGTGAAGAACCTGCGCTTCAACCAGAGCGTCATCGAGATGCTGAACCACGTGGAAATGCTGGGCGTGCCACAACGCACGGCGGGCGAAGAATCCTTCGAGATGGTGGTGCCCGCCATGAAGGTTCGCGATTTCAGTTTTTCCTCGCTGACCAAGTTCTGATTCGCGGGTACGCGGCCGTCCTGGCGGCCGGCCGGAGGCCGGCGTAACCAGGGATGCGGCCCCGAGCCCGCCGCTCTGGTTTCCCATGCAGGCTGCGGCTAGCACACGACGCCGATTCATTCAATCATCCGCCGCCGGGTGGGTGGCGTCCCTGGTGAATTCCTTTGCCGCTTCTGTGCCGCCGTGCTCCGTCGGATACTCCACCATTTCTTGGTCCGAGGAGCAATTGGAGCACGCGCTCGAGGTGATCTCGAGTCTCGGCTTTCGTGGCGTGCAACTGGTCGGCTGGGCGCGCGACCGTTACGCGGGCCGAGTCGGCGCGCTACGCGGCAAGCTGAATGCTCTGAATCTCACCCTTGTCGCCCAATCCTGCTGGGGCGTGAGACTCGACCCCGCCCATCCCATCGACAACACCGTTCTGGTTCAGGACTATGCGGAATTTGCCCAGTCGCTGGGCGGAACGATTCTTCAGGTGACGGATGGCGGCAAACCAGACGGCCAGTACTCCGGGGAGAGCATCCGGAAGCTGGGCAAACAGATGAATGACCTAGGCCGGATGGCGCAACAGCACGGGTTGCTGTTGGGCTACCATCCGCACGTCGGGTCGTATGGCGAGACCCAGCCGGGCGTCGAAGCCATTCTGGGCGCGACCGACCCGAAGTACGTCAAGCTGGTTGCTGATACCGGTCATCTGGCGCTGGGCGGCATGAATCCGTCGGAGATCATTCGGAAGTACCGCGCGCGGCTGATCCTGATGCACCTGAAGGACGTTCGCCGCGACGCCATGGAGGCGGCCCAGCGCCAACGCGCGTCGCTGCGCGGGCTCAAGTATCTTTTCTGCGAAATCGGCAACGGGGTGCTCCATCTTTCGGAGATTCTCCAGACCCTCCGGGAGATTCGATTCAAAGGCTGGAGCATCGTGGAACTGGACGGCTATGAGCCCCCACCGGGCGGCGCGGACGAGGGGGCGCGGATTAATCGGGAAGGATTGAAGCACCTCGGTTGGGAGCCGGGCCATTCAGGATTTGCGACTTAAAGAGAATTACATAATATAGTGACAATCAGAACAATTCGGCCTGTTTCC
>CAZHKT010000174.1:0-6476 GCA_964533045.1 uncultured Acidobacteriota bacterium
AATCCGTCTCCGGTACCAGCGTATACGTCCGCACGGTGGCTGGATCGGCAGGCCCGGGCATTTTCTTTAGCATGGCGGTCCCATCCGCAGCGGCGGCTCCGCGCCGCTGCCTCCCTAGCGTTACAAGTGCCGCTTGAGAAAGCTGCAAATGTGGTAACCCGCCATGAACTTGAACGGCGTCTCGCCCAGCGTGTAATGTCCGCACGGCAGCACGACAGCCTTGTGCCACATGCCGAGCTCGCGGACCTTCTGAATCACCTGTTCGGAGAAGCGTACCGGGAAGGTGGTGTCGTAGCGCGCGAACATAAACAAGGGGCGTTTGTCCAGCTTTGCGTACCGGCCGATGTAATAGGGCGGACTGATCGCCTTCCAGGCCTCGCGCAACTGGTCGAGCGTCACCGCTGATTCCAGGCTTTGCTTGATGTGCTGTGTGGACAGGCCCTCCCAGACGACATCGGCGAAATACGTCGAGCAGTGATTGAAGACGTTCACCCGCAACCGGCGGTCGTGGACACTGGCAAGAAATGCGTAACAGGAGCCGAGACTCGTGCCGACCAGGCCGATATTTTCGAATCCTTCGCGCTCCAGCCAGTCCGCCGCCGAGCGCGTATCAATGACCGCCTGCCTGGCTGCGTCCACTGTGCGGGCCACATTCGCCGAAACCGCGTAATCGGCGCGTTGCAATTCGCGCGGCATGCGGTAGTCGTGATAGGGAAGACTGAGCCGCAGAGCGCTGATGCCCAGCCTGGCGAGGCCTGCGCACAGAGCTCCGTGCTGGTGGAGCGATGCGTTCCAGTGCGGCAATATGATGGCCGCAACGCGGCGGCGTCCGCGCTTCGATTCCGCCGGGAACCACTGTGCCCGCACCAGGTTGTTCTCCTCGTAGGGCGTCTCGACCGCGCTGGTGAAGCGCAGCAGGCGGTCTTCCAGCTTGAAATCGGAAGGCGGCGTGTATCCATAGAACGTGTCGCTCTCTGCGACGGCCAAGTCGTTCAGCAGTTTCAGGTAGGCGTGCGGATCGTGGCCGTTGCACGGGGCCCGCCGGGCTACGGGCCAGTTGCGAGTCCATTCCAGACCCCATTCAAACGGGCGAACCACGCGATTGGTGGCTGCCGAACACAGACGTTCCTCCCAATCGAACATCCAGCGGGCATACAGCGAAGGCATCGGACCGTACCTACCAAAATAGCAGGTCGGCTCCAACCGGAAGGAAGCCTGCGCCGCAGGCTGCCAGGACTTGCTGTGTGCAACCGGCGGCCCGCATCGATTTCTGCCGCGCTGGTCAGAATCGACGGCAAGCCCGGCGCCGGCGGGAGAACGGCAGGGCAGAAACCTACTTCGCCACAGTCACTTATGTACTTTTGAAATCTATGAGTTCCAATAGATCTTCTACCAATCTCCATAGATCTCTGCGGCGTGAAGTCGACAGATCGAGTAGAGTCAATGGTATAGGCCGATGAGCGAGAGTGGAAAAGGAAATGCTCGGCCAGGGATGGGTTAGTGTAGCTTTCCGCCTATGCGCGAATTACGCCAGCAACTGATTGCCGCTGTGCTGATGGTTGTCACGGTGGCGGCAGTGGTAGCCGCAACGATCAATTTTCAGCAGCAGGGGAAGTTTCGCCTGCCCGATGACGGCGTGACCTGGGAGGATCGGCAGGTCGCGGGAGTGCAGCGGCCTGTGGCGATCCACGTCGCAGAGGGGAGCCCGGGGCAGACCGCGGGCATCCATGTGGGGGATGCCCTCGTTTCGATCTCGGGCGTGCGCGTGGATACGGCCTCAGAGGCCACCCAGATTCTGGCCAGTCTGGGCCCCTGGCGCAGAGCGGAGTATCGTATCCTGCACGGTGGAGTGGAAGTCCCGGCACGCGTGACCATTGGCGAGGCTCGCCGCGATGCGACCCTTTACTACCAGTACGCTGTCGGCGCCGTGTATCTCGCCATCGGCTTATACGTGTACTTCCGGCGGGGGAACGCGTCCAGAGCGCTGCATTTCTACTTGCTTTGCCTGGCGTCGTTCATTCTTTCGACGTTCCACTACTCGGGAAAGTTGAACACTTTCGACAAGGTGATCTACTGGGGCAACGTGGCGGCATGGTTCCTGGCGCCGACTCTGTTCCTGCATTTTTGTTTCGCCTTTCCGAGCCCGCAGTCCTGGATCCGGCGGAGGGGCTCTGCGTTGCTGGTGTACGTTCCCGGGCTGGCGCTGCTGGCGGTGCAGGCCGGATTTATCTTGGGGTGGGTGAAGACGCAGGCTCCGCTGATTGAAGTGCGCTGGCTGCTGGACCGCGTCTGGCTGGGCTACCTGTGCGCGCTGTATCTGGCCGGAGGCGCCGTGCTGGCGTATCAGATGAAGGGCGCCACGGACCCCATCGTCCGGCGGCAGTTGGCGTGGCTGCGCAATGGGGCGATTCTCGGCATTTTGCCCTTCACGCTGGTGTATGCGATTCCGTACATGATCGGCGTGGCTCCGAATCAGGGCATGAATCTGGCGGTGCTGAGCCTGCCGCTGATTCCGCTCACCTGGTCCTACGCGATCCTGCGCTACCGTCTGATGGACGTCGACATCATCTTCGAAGAGGGCGCGGTTTACACGCTGGCGACGCTGGCGGTGCTCGGGATTTTCTATACGCTGATCTTCTCGCTCAGCGGCGGCGGCGAATTGAATGGCGCGGCCATGGTGGCGTTGATGTTGATCGCGGCGTTCGTATTCCAGCCCATTCGGAACTGGATCCGTGAACAGCTCGACCGCTATTACTTCTACAAGGACCGCTACGACTACCGCCGCACGCTGATCGAGTTCGCGCGCGAACTTGGCTCGCCCACGGATCTGCACGTGACAATGGAATCGGTGGCCGACCGCCTGATCCGCACCTTGGGCGTCCGCCATGTCGCCGTGTTCGTGTTGGACGAACTCGCCGGAGGCTTCCACCTGGAGCTGGCCAGCAACCGCGCCGGCGATCAGACGCGGCAGGTTCCTGGCGATCTGGATTTGAGCTTCCTGAGTCCGGCGCCCGCCAAGCCGTATCTGTTCTTCGAGCGGACGCGTCACGCCTTGGATGTGGTTTCGCACGAGTTGCCCGCCAGCGTGCGGCGGACGATCGCGGAGCTGGATCTGACCTATTACCTGCCGTGCTCGGCGCGCGGAAAGACGATTGCCTACCTGGGCGTCAGCCGCACCGAGACGGGCGATTTCCTTTCCAGCGAAGACGTCCAGTTGCTGGTCACCTTGTCGGGCTACGTCGGCATCGCCATCGACAATTCGAAACTGTACGCATCGCTGCAAAACAAGGTCGATGAATACGAGCGGCTGAAGGAGTTTTCCGAGAACATCGTCGAATCCATCCACGTGGGGATTCTCGCGGCCGGTCTGGAAGACCGCGTTGAGAGCTGGAACTCGCAGATGGAGAAACTCACCGGAATCGCGCGCAGGGATGCGATCGGGCAGCCGCTTTCGCGCCTCCTGCCCGGGGATTTGTGCTTGGCACTGGAGCCGTCGCGCGGGGAGTCCGGCGTGCAAAACATCTACAAGTATCCGCTCCGCGATCCGGAGGCCACCGTCAATATCGCCACGGCGCCGCTGTTCTCGAAAGACGGCGCGCGCATCGGCCGCCTGATCATTTTCGATGATGTGACCGACCGCGCCGAGCTCGAACGCCGCCTGGTACAGGCCGACAAGCTGAGCTCGATTGGACTGCTGGCGGCCGGCGTAGCGCACGAAGTGAACACGCCCCTGGCGGTGATTTCAACCTACGCCCAGATGCTCGGCAGGCAAATCGCGGGCGATGAACAGAAAGCTCCGCTGGTGGAGAAGATTACGCGGCAGACCTTCCGGGCGAGCGAAATCGTCAATTCCTTGCTGAATTTTTCGCGCGTTTCTTCGACCGAGTTCGTTCCCGTGGACCTCAATAAAGTGATCCGGGAAACCTTGTCTCTGATGGAGCATCAGTTGGAAAAGGCCGCCGTGAAGGTGACCGCGGCGCTGGATGATTCCCTCCCCAGGATCAAGGGCAACGCCGGGAAGCTCCAGCAGGTGTTGCTGAATCTGGTGCTCAACGCACGCGACGCCATGGAACACGGCGGTACGCTCAGCGTCTCCAGCGGCCGGACCGATGCGGGGGTACGTGTGGTGGTGAGCGATACCGGCTCCGGAATTCCGCCGGAGCACCTGGCGCGCATCTTCGATCCGTTTTTTACCACCAAGGGCGCGCGCAAGGGCACTGGACTGGGCCTGTCGGTGACCTACGGCATTGTGCGCGAACATGGCGGCGACATCGAAGTCGACAGCAGGCTGGGGCAGGGGACCCGCTTCGTGCTGACCTTCCCGCTAGGCGTGCCGGCGCGGCGGACGGGGGGGCCGGAAGAGGCGGAAACGCTTTCGTCCGCGCGCCAGCCCGTAGCGGGTGATTGATCATGACAGACACCGTCCTGAATCTTCCGCCGGATGTCATCGCGCCCCAAAGATCACCGGGACGCATTCTGGTGATCGATGATGAGCCGGACATCCGCGAAAGTCTGGAGACGCTGCTGACGGCGGAGAATTACCGCGTGGACCTTGCCGCGAACGCAACCGAAGGCCTGAAGAAACTGGAAACCTCGGCCTACGACGTGATCCTGCTGGACCTCATGATGCCCGACAAAAGTGGCATGCAGGTGCTCGAGGAAGTGCGGACGCGCGACCGCGAGACGCCGGTCGTTATGATCACGGCGTATGGCTCCGTTGAGGTGGCTGTCGAGGCCTTGAAACGGGGCGCCAACGATTATTTCTCCAAGCCGTGGGACAACGAAAAGCTGCTGATCGAAATCGGCAACCTGATCGCCACGCGCCGCCTGGAGCGCGAGAACGCCGAGCTGAAGCGCGCTCTCAAACAGCGCTACAGCTTTCCCAACATCGTGGGCAAGAGCGACCGCATGCAGCGCATCCTGGATCTGGTGGCGCAGGTCGCTCCCAGCCGCGCGACGATCCTGATCACGGGCGAGACGGGAACCGGCAAGGAGCTGATCGCCCATGCCATTCACGCGCATTCGGCGCGCGCCGAGCATCCGTTCGTCGCCGTGCACTCAGGCTCCGTTCCGCCGGATCTGCTGGAATCCGCCTTGTTCGGGCACGTCAAGGGCGCCTTCACGGGCGCGACGATCTCGCGCAAGGGGTACTTCGAAGCGGCCGACCGGGGCACGATCTTCTTTGACGAAATCGGCACGATTTCGCTGGAAACGCAGACCAAGCTGCTGCGCGTGATTCAGGAGCGCGAATTCATGCCCCTTGGCTCGGCCGAAACCGTACGCGTGGATGTGCGCATCGTGGCTGCGACCAACGCCGATCTGAAAAGGCTGGTCGAGGAAGGGAAGTTCCGCGAGGATCTGTATTACCGCCTGAACGTGATCAATCTCGCGTTGCCGCCCCTGCGGGAACGCAAGGAAGACATTCCGGCGCTGGTCGAGCATTTCTTCAACAAGTACTGCCGGGAGAACGAGAAATTTCTGGATGAACACGGCAATTCGCGCCTGCGCTTCGAGCCGGAAGCGCTGCAAGTGCTGATGGATCACACCTGGCCGGGCAACGTGCGCGAGCTCGAAAACGTCGTGGAGCGCGCCGTGGTGCTGGCCGCGCAGCCGAACGTGCCCCTGGATGTGCTGCCCGAGCATCTGCTGGAGGCGCGCGGCCTGCGCATCCGCAGGGACGAAGGCGGCGGCTTGCCCGCCGACGCCTCGCTGTTCGAAATCGTGGCGGATTTCGAGCGGCGCGCCATCCTTGAGAAACTCGAAGCTTGCGACTGGAGCCAGACCGCGGCGGCCGAGGCGTTCCACATCCCGCTCTCGACGCTGAATCAGAAGATCAAGCGCTTGAACATCGAGATCCGGAAGCGTTCGGGAGCGGCCTGAGCACCGGCACATCCGGCGCTATACTGAAGACCAATGGATCCCGAGGTTCGTTTTCAGAAAATCGAAGCGCTCCTGCATGCCATGGCGGAGCGCCAGAACCAGATCGAGATCCGGTTCAACCGGCGCAGTCGAAGGGGGAATGAAGATGGTCTCGGAAATGGCACGCCAGCAGAAGGAGGACCGGGCCGCCATGCGCGCGCTCGAACGGTCCCAGAAGGCGTTTCTCGATTCCTTCCGCCGGGGGAACGGCAACGGCCGGCGGTAGAAAGTCAAACGCCGCGCAACGGCGCGTGCGCGAGTCTTATAAGAACTCGATGGACAGCCCCGTCATCGCCGCGCCGAACCACAGTGCGAGCGACACCGCGGCGGCGATGCGCCCCTGCGCCAGATTCCCGGCGCGCGCCAACGGAACCTGCACGGCATAATGAAACACGACGGCGGTTGCGATCAAGCCCATCTTCGTGTAATAGGTCGTGCGGTTGGCTTCCCAGAGTTCTCCGGCCTTTGCGGTGAACATGAATACGCCGGAGGCAACCATGAGTGCCAGCGCCAGGAGCGTCCAGGTGAGCAGGAGCCCGGCCGTGTTCGGCGCGATC
>CAZHKT010000175.1:0-6406 GCA_964533045.1 uncultured Acidobacteriota bacterium
CGCGCAGATTCTTGACGAACCGCTGCTCGAAAACGGCAGGCATGGGGCGAATACCCACCAGGAAATCCTTCACCTGGTCGAGCAGCGCCTTCTCCAGCACGCCGGCCTTCACCGCGGCTTCATAGGTGTTGTCTTTGAAGAGGTCCCAGCCGCCAAAGACGAGGTTGTCCAGCCCCGCCAGCGGCACAAAGTCTTTGATCATCGGTGTGCGATTCTCGGTCCGTTTCCCCAGCCGGATGGTGCCCATTTGAGTGAGCGATCCGATGGGGCGCGCCAGTCCCCGGCGGACCGCCTCCACACCCGCGATGAAAGTGGTAGCCACGGCGCCCATGCCGGGGATGAGGACTCCGAGTTTGCCCTTGGGAGCTGCGATCTTCACCGGTCGATTAGCCACAATCATTTCCTCCCTGGAACAGTAACGAACTGTGGGATGATAAGCCAAACCAGTCATCTTGCGCCAGACCTGCGGACAATTGCAACGAATTTCCGCCCCCCGTGGGGGCCGCGGCCGGGGTTGGGCCGGATGACAAGTGCCCGGCGCAGGTTTTTTTTCAATTTCGCCCACCCGATTGTATAATGCTCCTCGCTCGCAAAATTCACGCTTTCGCCGTTTCGGGGAATCCGATCCATGCCCAAAGTTCCTCCCCGCTTGGTGGTCCGAGAATCGAGTGGCACCGAGCGCGAGGTTGAAATCACCCATACGCCCTTCACTCTGGGCCGCCAGAGCGATAACGATCTGGTGCTGTTTGACAACCGCATTTCGCGCCGGCACGCCTGCATTCTGGAAAACGGCGAGGGCTACATCCTTCAGGATGAGGGCAGCCGCCACGGCACCTTCCTGAATGGCGAGCGGGTGGAAGGGAGCGCCCCGCTCAAGAGCGGCGATCAAATCGGACTGGGGGTAGCCGACTACCAGATCTTCTTTCTCACGGACCAAGCTTCGCTCCCCAAACTGCTGGCGGAGATGGGCAAGGTGGGCACGGGCCCCGCACCCCAACTGCAGCACCTCAGCTTGCTCCTCAAGATGGCCGAGATGCTCAATCGCGCCCCGGTCCTGGAAGAGGTATTGACCTCGCTGGTGGATTTTTCGATTCAGCTGGGCGATGCGGAACGGGGACTCCTCTTCCTGCGCGACGATGATGGGAAACTGACGCTCCGCCTGGCGCGCGGCCGGAACGGAACCATGCTCTCGGCCGCCACCGCAGAGTACTCGCAGAAGATTGTGGACCGCGTCGTCCAGTCACGCCGCGAGGAAGTGACGCTGGAGGAGGAACTCACCGGCGTCTCTGCCAGCGAGACCGGGATTCTTCGGCAGGGCTTGCGCGGGGTGGTGGCGCTGCCGCTCCAGAAGATGCCCATGATGGAGGCGGCGAGTGAAACGATTATCCAGGCCGCCCCGGAGTTGCTGGGCGTCATCTACCTCGATAGCCGCGCGCGCGCCACGGCGCTCACGGGTTTGGACCGGCAGGTGCTCATGACGCTGGCCCTGGAAGGCGCGACGATTATTGAGAACGCCCGTGTCTTCCGCCTCACCCGCGAGCAGGAAAAGATGCGCCACGATCTGGCCACGGCGCGCAACATTCAGCAGAGCCTGCTGCCCCGCAAGATTCCCACCGGCGATTATTTCGAGCTGCGCGCGGTCAGCGTTCCCTGTCAGACGGTGGGGGGCGACTATTACGACGTGATCAAGTTGCCCAATGACCGTTTCGGGCTGACCGTGGCCGACGTTTCGGGCAAAGGGTTGCCGGCGGCCATGATGGCGGCCTCCATGCAGGGCGCCTTTGCCGCCGTCGCGGCCGGCGATCCGGACCTCCCCGAACTTTTCCGGCGCGTCAACGAATTTCTGGTTGAGCGGACGCCCTCCGAAATGTTTGCCACCATGTTCTATGGCATCGTGAATCGGGAGGGTCTGTTCACTTACGTCAGCGCCGGCCACGCGACGCCGCTCGTTGTCCGTGCCTCGGGAAAAGTCGACAGGCTGGAGGAATCCAATTTCCCGCTGGGATTCTTCGCCAAAGTGACATACGACGCCCACACCACGCAACTCCTGCCCGGCGACCATGTTCTGGTCTTCTCTGACGGCATCACGGAAGCGCAGGACGCCAGGAAAGAAATGTTCGGGGAGGAGCAGTTGGAAGCGCTTCTCGCCAGTCATCACTTCGCCTCGCCCCAAGAAGTGTCCGACACTGTTGTCAACACCATCCGCCAGTTCGTCGGCAGCGCGCCCCAGGCCGACGACCTGACCCTCCTCGTTCTCCGTTACGGCCCCAAGGCTGTCTGAGAAATGCAGTGGATAGGGGGATCGTCCTCGTGAGCGACGCGAAGGATCTGCTTTTCCAGCTAGCTCTTGAACAGCGAACGAAGCCGGTCAAGGGAAAGCTGCTCGAAGCTGTCTACGACCAGGTGGGCGCGGGCGTGCGCTTCCAGGTCCGCACGCGGGAAGGTGGAAGCGATGCCGACCACTTTCATCCCGGCGCGGTGGGCGGCTTCCAGACCGATGAAGGAATCCTCAAAGGCCACGCAGTTGGCCGGGGCGACACCCAGTTTTTCTGCGGATTTCAGGTAGATCTCCGGATGCGGCTTGGGGTGCGTGACCTCGACGCCAGTCAGCATGGTGCGGAAATAAGGCCGGAATTTGAGCGCGTCCACAATGAAGTGGACATTTTCGGTCGCCGCGGACGACGCGACCGCCATGGGAATCTGCGCGGCGTGGCACTCTTCGATCAGCCGCGACAGGCCCGGCAGCGGCTTGGCTTGGGGCAGGAACGCCTGGCGGAATCCCGTCTCCAGTTCGTCGCTGAGCCGCTCAAATTCGTTCTCGGCCTTCTCCGGTCCGAGAAACGCGGCGAACAATTTGTCATTCCGCTGGCCCAAGATCTGCTTGGGCAGCGCGTCGCGGTCATAGGGGATGCCTCGCGCCTCGAGAAAGTTGATCCAGTTCTCGATATGATACGGATTGCTGTCCACCAGCACGCCGTCCATGTCGAATACCAACGCTTCGAGTCTGGAGTTGCCCTTCATTGTCCTCCTGTGGTGCGGGTCTATGACCCGCGTCTCGGCTTGCCGCCGCCTGACGCTTTCCCTCTGGAGCTCGCCGCAGCGGCCCTTCATGGGCGCCCAGGGCGGGGACAAGCTCCGCCCCGGCAATCGTTCCGGCAGGGGGAGGCTTCGCCCTTCCGTGGGACCGCGAAGCGCTCCCCTACCTCGGCAACGCCCGCAGACTCGCCCGCAACTTTTCGGGCGGATAGGTATTGATGATTCCTGACTTTTCCATCCAGCCTCGCCGCGCGGTTATGACGCCGTAGCGCATGAAGTCGTAATGGCTCGGGTGGTGCGCGTCGGTCGAGATGACGAGTTTCATTCCGCGGTCGCGCGCCAGGCGCACGTGCCGGTCGCACAGGTCGAGCCGCTCGGGACTGGCGTTGATTTCCAATATCACTCCCAGCTTCTGCGCCTCGGCAAAGACCGTTTCGACGTTGAACGAAAACGGATCGCGCTTCAGAAGCTGCCGCCCCGTGGGGTGCCCGAGAATTCGTACGAACGGATTCCTCAAACCCTTGAGCAGCCGTTCGGTCATCTCTTCGGCGGGCATGGTCATGCGCGAGTGCACGCTGGCCAGGACGATGTCGAACTGCCGGAGAAGTTCATTCGAGTAATCGAGCGAACCGTCGCCCAGGATATCCACTTCTGCGCCCGCCCAAATTTCGATGCCGTTGACCTTCTTGCGCGCAGCGTGAATGCGCTTGATGTTTTCCACGGCGCGCTTCTCATCGAGCCCGTTGGCCACGGTGACCGCCTTGGAGTGGTCGGTAATGAGAATATACTGATACCCGCGATGTCTGGCGGCCTCGGCCATCTCCTCGACGCTCACGCGGCCGTCCGAAGCCGTGGTGTGCATCTGGAGGTCGCCCTGGATGTCGGCCAGCTCGACCAATTTGGGTAACTTGCCCGCTTCCGCCGCTTCGATTTCGCCCGTGCTCTCGCGCAGTTCGGGCGGAATCCAGGCGAGGCCGAGCTTTTCGTAAATCTCCTCCTCGGTCCGGCTGGCGACGACTCGTTCGCCTTGGAACAGGCCGTATTCGCTCAGCTTGTAGCCCATGCGCTTGGCGCGGTCGCGCAGCGCGACGTTGTGTTCCTTCGAGCCAGTGAAATACGCCAGCGCCGCGCCGTATTCCTTCGGGTCGAGCAGACGCACGTCCACTTGCAGATCATTCGCAAGCTTGACGCTCACCTTGTCCTCGCCTTTGGCGAGGATCTGAGAAATTCCGGAGAACTTCAAAAAATGCCCGGCGATGGCGGCGTGATCGCGACCCGTGACCAGCAGATCGAGATCGCCCACCGTCTCGCGCCCGCGGCGCAGCGATCCGGCGGGTGTGACCTGCTCGACCGACCTGTGCTGGCGCAAATACTCCGCCAGTTCCTGCGCCGTTTCGTATGCCGTATCAAGACGGAATCGCCCCGCGGCCCGCCGAAAGACTTCGATGGCCTTGAGGATGTTTTCTTCGGACTTCACGTCCATCTTGGGCAGCGAGCGCAGCTTGCCCGCCTTGGCCGCGGCTTCCAGATCATCCACGGATTGGATACCCAGCTCTTTGTAAAACAATCGAACCTTCTGCGGACCCACGGTTTGGAGCTGAAGCAGGTCGAGCAGGCCGCGGGGGACTTTCTTCAATTGCTCCTGATGGTATGCACACCTGCCGGTCTCGGCCAGCTCGACGATTTTCTTGGCGAGGTCAGCGCCGATGCCGGGAATGTCGGTCAGTTTGCGGCTGGGATCGCGCGCCACGACGGCTAGGTTCTCGGGATAACTTTCGATCACGCGCCGGGCGCGGTCGTAGGCGGCGGACTTGAACTGCCACTTGGGATCGTCCTGGACGATCTTCATGAGATTGGCAATCTCTTCGAACACCGCGGCGATTTCGTGATTTTCCATAACCGCTCCTTCTGCCTCCGCAGCGCGGTCAGGTGCTCCTTCAGGATACCGCGCCACAGGCCCCTGGGGCCAGTGGCGGGGCGCCACCCCTGCCGGTTTCACTCGAACCGGCCCACCGTAAAAAAATCCCGCGCCGCGTTGGGGGAACGCGATATGCTATGGGGGAAGGTGAACTCCAGTTCAAGCTGCAGGGAAGGGAGCGGGCCGGCATGACTCCGCGCCGAAGTATTGCCATCCTGACGTTCGCTCCGGGTGAGGGAGACCGTCGCGCCGCGGACATCATCCAGCGGGCCATCCAGGATGGAGAAGCGAACTTCGACATTCGCGTGGTGGACGCCTGGGAACTGAGCCGCGCCTGGTTTCGGCGGATTCACGCGGCGGGCGTCGTTGGCGCGATGCAGCGGGCGCGCGAATGGTGGGCGCGGCGGGTTCGCGGGAGAACGGTTCGTGATTCTGCTTGGGTTCCACGGCGCGCTCGCCGTCGCGGCTGCCGGGAAGTTTTTCGCCGGCTGCGCGAGTCGCCTCCCGACCTGGTAATCGCCACGGGATCGGCCGCGGCCGGGCTGGCGTCGCTGGCCAGGCGAGACGGCTGGATTTCGTGCCCCCTTCTCGCCGTCCAGACGGAGCTGGAGATGGCGGCGGGCGACGATCGCCGCGAAGTGGACGTTTTTGCGGTCGCCAACGAACCGTCGCGGGCCGCGATGATCGCGCAGGGCGTCTCGCCCCACCGCCTCGTGCTCTGCGGCTTCCCCATTGACCCGGCCTTCAGTCTGCCTTTCGATGTCGAAGACCTGATGCCGGCGCTCGGACTCGATCCCCTGCGGCCGGTGGTGTTGGTGATGGGCGGCTCGCGGGGGGCGAAGGAAGCACTGGCCATCCTGGCACAGCTCGAACGCTGCGTTTACCCCTTGCAGGTGGTGATGGTGGCGGGGCGGGACGCGGCGGCCAAGGCGCAGATCGAAGCGCTGCGCGGGCGCGTGGCGCTCGACTTTGAGGTGTTTGGATGGACGGAGATGGTACCGGAATTAATGGCGGCGGCGGACCTTATGATCACGCGGCCCGCCGCTCTGCCCACCGCCGAAGCCCTGGCGCGCGGCCTCCCCATGATCCTGACGGGCGCAGGCTCGGAAGCCGAGGAAAGACTGGCTATGGATCTGCAGCAGGCGGGTGCGGCCCGGCGTGTCGCCAGGCCGGAGGAGATCGTCGGCGTGGTGGAAGCGCTGCTCGGGGACCGCGAGGCCCATTCCCGCATGAGCCAGCACGCCCGCGAACTCGGACGTCCCGCCGCCGCCCACGCCATCGCCCAGATGGCTGTCGCGCTTCTCGATACCTCTTCCTATATTGACTTCCTGGCAACGCCCCCCTGCCGCCCGGGGGAGTCGGCCTACCTGATGTAGCACGGGCGAAACGCCCGCCTTCCTAGGCTGTAACATTTCGTGTTGAAAATTGAGTTGGAAAGAGAGAGGGTGTCTC
>CAZHKT010000176.1:0-6374 GCA_964533045.1 uncultured Acidobacteriota bacterium
CGCCGGTCGTCGTCCCCGACACCCTCCTGCCCCACTTTCCCGAACTCGCGGCGATCTCGACCTCCGCCCCCTCCGCGCCGATTCCCATCCCCGCCCCCGCGCCGCATCAGACGGATTTGCTGTTTGAATTCCCCGCGGGCGCAGACAAGAAGCCGTAGCGCAGGGCTCGCCCTTCAGCCCTGCGGCATTTCCCGCGCGTTGCAGCGGCGATCTGTGATCGCCAGCTTTCTGTAGCGTCGGCCTTCAGGCTGACACCTCGATGGCGACCTCAAGGTCGCCGCTACGTGCGTTATGGGTAGATGGCGACCTGAAGGTCGCCCCTGCGCACCTTCTGGATTGATGCATTTCTGTAGCGTCGGCCTTCAGGCCGACACCTTGATGGCGACCTGACGGTCGCCGCGACACGCCTTCTGGGATTGATGGATTTCTGTAGCGTCGGCCTTCAGGCTGACACCTCGATGGCGACCTCAAGGTCGCCGCTACGTGCGTTATGGGTAGATGGCGACCTGAAGGTCGCCCCTGCGCACCTTCTGGATTGATGCATTTCTGTAGCGTCGGCCTTCAGGCCGACACCTCGATGGCGACCTGAAGGTCGCCGCTACGTGCGTTACGGGTAGATGGCGACTTGAAGGCCGCCGTGACGCGGCTGTAGCCGCGGTGTCCTCACCGCCGCCATGCGCCCGTAGAGACACGACCGCGACTGGGGGCGACACGACAGATCGCCCCTAGACGCTGGGGATGAGACCGCCATCAATGCGGACGACGGACCCGGTGATGTACGACGCCTGCTCGCTGGCCAGAAACGCCACAGCGGCAGCGAACTCCTCGGGCCGGCCGTAGCGCCCGGCGGGAATGGACGATGTACTCTCCGCTACAACGGATTCCACCGTACGGTTTTCGCGCTTAGCCCGCGCTTCGTCGAGAAAAGTGATGCGACCGGTGGCGATGCGTCCCGGCACAACGATATTGGTGGTCACGCCGTCACGCGCCACTTCGCGCGCCAGCGTCTTTGACCAGCCCACCAGCGACGAGCGCAGCGTGTTCGAAATGCCCAGATTGGGAATGGGCGCGATGACGCCCGACGACGTACTGGTGATGATGCGCCCCCACTGGCGTTCGCGCATGGAGGGCAGCACCGCATCGGTGATGGCAATGACCGAAACCACCATCGCCTGAAAGTGCCGGACCCACTGCACCGGGTCCTGGCCAGTCACCGGAGTCGGCGGCGGTCCGCCCGTAATGTTGACAAGGATGTCCACGGGGCCGAGTTTCTCCCGGATCGCCGCCACGTGGCCGGCAATCGAGGTGAGATCGCTCAGATCCCACACCCGCGGCAACGCCCGCACGCTGGCGGCTTCGACCGCCGCCGCCGTAGCGTTCACCGCCTTCTCGTCAATGTCGCCCAGCGCCACGTTCGCGCCCTCCGCCGCCAGCGCCCGCGCCACCGCGCCGCCCAACCCGCCTCCGGCACCCAGCACCAGCGCCGTCCGCCCCTTGATTCCCAGATCCATGACTCGTACTCCTCGCGTTGGAATGGTGACGTTATAGATTCGCGCGCGGCTGCGGCCGTGTCAACGAGAGCATTCACGCCGCATTCTCTCCGTGGTTCAGGATGGCCGCGCGGCGATTTCTTCTCTTGACAGCTCCGGCGCCTGCGAGTGATAAACCCAAAGTCACAAAAGAATTATTTCGAGGGCTCCATGAAACTGAATTCCACCCGACGCAGTTTTCTGCAAGCCACCGCTGCCGCCAGTCTGGGCTGGTCGAAATTGAAAGCGCTCGCGGGTATCAAAGCCTCACCGGTGCCGCTGCCCACCAACGGGGCAGGCGCCCCGGCACGGCTTTTCCCGGCGGGCCTGAAGGATTCCGACTGGAACGAATTCAGTGCCGCGGGCTTCACCAAGCCGGTCACCGGCATTCTCTACCGCACCAAAGCGGTTTCGTATTTCTCTGCCTATATGGACCGGCCCAAACCGGCGAGCGGCATGCCGCTGGGCGGCGTGGATACGGGCGGCATCTATCTCGAACCCTCGGGCGTGTTCGGCTACAGTTCCATTTTCGGCGCCATCACGCCGGCGGGCGGCCCGGTCAACACACCCTATCTTGGCTTGCACGTCGGCGGCACGACCTGGGTCCTGACCACCGGCCAGACCAAGAATTACGCGGGGAATAATCGTCCGAGCCTGGGCATCAACCTTCGCCTGCTCAATTGCGGCATGTGCGAGTCGAGCGACTACTGGGGCCACTACCCTGTCGCCGACATCGAATACAAGAACGGCGCGCCGGTGCAAGTTGGCGTGCGCGCGTGGTCACCGCTGATCCCAGGCGATGTCAAGACATCCAATACGCCGGGCGCGGTCTTTGAAGTTCACCTGCGCAACACTTCCGACAAACTGCAGACCGGCACGCTGGCATTCAACTTCCCCGGCTTCGCTGCGCACCTGACCAAAGACGACGTGGTCGGCTGGCCGGACCTCTCGAAGTTTCCTGACCTGCCGCCTCCGCAAATCGAACGCCACGCGATGCCCGCGGGCCTGGCGGGGGCTTGGGTCGAAGACAAAGCCTGGGGCATGAGCTACCTGGTGGCGGCGCTCGATGAAACCAAAGTCCGCACCGGCGGGGCACTCAATACCGACGGTTTGAAGTGGGAAGCGATTCCCAAGGAACTCCCCACGATCGCCGCGCGCGATGATGGCGGCTCGTCGGTCGCAGTTGACTTCAGTATGGAGGCAGGAGCGGAAAAGGTTGTGCGATTTATTCTCGCTTGGTATGTGCCGGAGTGGGAAGGCAACGGCCATCCCGGCACGGGCGGCGAACGCATCCTGACCGAAGCGCCGGGAGCCGTGCGTGTGCTTTCCACCACCGGCAAGCGCTTCACACACATGTACGCGACGCGTTTTGCCAACGCGGGCGAAGTCGCGCAGTATCTCGCGACAAATCACGAGTCCCTTCTCAAGCGCATTCTCGCCTGGCAGGCCGTGGTTTATGAAGACAAGACCATCCCCGGATTCCTCGCCGACACGCTGATCAACGCGCTCTATTACATGGCGCCGTGCAGCATGTGGGCGCAGGCCAGGGATCCCATCGGCGCGTGGTGCAAGCCCGAAGACGGCGTCTTCGCGCTGGAAGAAGCGCCGCGCTCCTGCCCGCACGTCACCACGCTGTCCAACTACGCCATGGGCGGGCCGACGCTTTCCTTCTTCTTCCCCGAGCTGGGCGTCTCGGCACTCCGGGCCTATCGCGCCGCGCAGAAGGAGAACGGCGACCTGCCGCAACTGCTCGGCCGCTGGGCGGACGTGGCCAACGTCATGGCCTACGACTACCAGGAAGTGGTCGTCGGCGCGTGCTACACGATGGCCGCCTACACGCACTGGAAGGCCACGGGCGACGACGCGTTCATGAAGGAGTTCTATCCCTCGGTCAAGAAGGCGCTCGAATATTCCTTCACGCAGCGGCCCGATCTGGGCGACTCGCAGATCATCGCCATGCCGCCCTTCCGGCCGGGCACCTGGAACGACTCCGAGTGGTTCGAGGACCGCCCCATGATCGGCTACGTGGCGCATCCGGGCGGACTGCGCATCGCCGCCGCCGAAATGCTGAAGGACTGGGCCCAAATCATGCACGACAAGGAGACTGTCCAGTGGCTCGACCGGCTGATCGCCGCGGGCAAAGACGCGCTCGAGAAATACATGTGGAAGGGCGACCACTACCTCATCTATAACGACACCACGACCGGAAAAGTCTTCGACGCCTACTTTTCGCCCATGCTCAATGGCCATTACTTCGCGCGCTTCAACGGCGTGCGCCCGCCGTTTCCCAAGGATCGCGTGAAAACCGTCCTCGCCGTGCAACGCGACAAGATGGCCAGGCTGAGCTCGCTCGGCATGCCGCCCATCTACGCCAATCCCGACGGCACGCACTGGGGCTCGGATGCCACCGGATACCTGACCGGGCGCTACATCTACACCAATCACCAGGTGCTGTGGAATTCCATCAATTTCATCTACGAGGGCCAGCGCGAGTACGGCCTGGAACTGATGCGCAAGAATCTGGAGATTTCCTACTGCAAGTGGGGATACCTCTGGGACGGCACCAATTGCTGCAGCGGCGCCGGCGATACCGGCGAAGTCAATTACGGCTGGGATTACTGGTTCAACTGGTCGATTTGGACCGCCCCGGCCGCGCTGGCGGGAACCGATATCGGCGCCATGGCCGGTCCGGGCGGCCTGGTCCACCGCATGAAGGAAGCGGCAAAAGCGTAGCGGCCCTGGGAGCGCAGGCATCCTGCCTGCAGCCGGGACGGCTGCGATCCCAGCAGGGCACGGCGTGCGCCGCCCAATTGCACCCGTAAGGGCGGTGCTTGCCCCCCCGCTCTCCGGCGCGCACATTGCCGACCGTACGATGTTTGCGACTTCCGCCGGTGGCGCAAAGGTCGCTGTTTCATGTCTGCGAACTCGCGAAGCGGCTTGCAGTATATTCGCGACGAGCATACTCTCCCTCCGTGACCTCGCCGACCCCAGAGTGCCGGAGTCTGCGCCACCCACGGCTGACTTTGACCACAAGTTCGTTGGCAATTTGGTGTAAACTTGGCTCATGAAGAAAGCGCGCTACCATCTCAACATTGTTCTCCGGCCCGAACCGGAGGGTGGATTCACCGCACTGGTGCCGGCGCTTCCCGGTTGTGTGACCTACGGCCGCACGCTGGCCGAAGCCAAAGCCATGGCCCGGGACGCCGCATCCGGCTATATCGCCAGCCTGAGGAAGCACGGCGAGCCCATTCCCACCGACGAGGACACTCTGATGACCTCGCTCGACCTTGAGTATGTCCATACTGCCTAGCGTGAAGCCACGCGTCGTCGTCCAGTTTCTGGAACGAAAGGGGTTTGTCCTCGATCACACTTCCGGCAGTCATTTCATCTTCTATCATCCCGATTCACGCCGTCGCGCGGTTGTGCCCCGACACAATCGCGATATCCCCAAGGGAACCCTGCTCTCGCTGCTGCGAGAAGCGGGATTTTCGCGGGACGAACTGATCGAGTTCCTTGGCAGGAACTAATCGCAGGTTTCGCGGGTGGCACCCCGATAATTCGGGGTGATTTCGCGCAGCGACTGGCAGCATGGACGCAGCGAGCATCCTGTCTCTTCGTGACCTCGCCGACCCCAGAGCGCCGGGGTCTGCGCCACCCACGGCTGGGACTACTGGTTCAACTGGTCGATTTGGACCGCCCCGGCCGCGCTGGGGGGAACCGATATCGGCGCCATGGCCCGTCCGGGCGGCATGGTCCACCGCATGAAGGAAGCGGCAAAAGCGTAGCGGCCCTGGGAGCGCAGGCATCCTGCCTGCAGCCGGGACGGCTGCGATCCCAGCAGGGCACGGCGTGCGCCGCCGGCGGGAATCAACAGGAGAAGATGCTGCCCATCCGCGACACTATTCCGGGAAGGAATCCACCCGTTGCCGTCTGGCTGCTGATCCTGGCCAACGGCTTGGTCTTCCTGTTTGAGCTCAGAATGCCCGCCCCCATCCTGGAACGATTCTTCTTTATCTTCGGCATCGTTCCTGCCCGGTACACTCATCCGGACTGGGCTCTCTGGGGCGGCCTGCCAGTGGACAATTACTGGCCTTTCCTGACCAGCATGTTCCTGCACGGCGGCTGGATGCACATCATCGGAAATATGTGGACACTGTGGATCTTCGGTGACAACGTGGAAGATCGGATGGGTTCTGTCCGCTTTGTGGTGTTCTATCTGCTCTGCGGGCTGGCCGCCGGCTTGGTCCACTGGCTTACGAATCCTGACTCGACCATGCCGACGGTCGGCGCTTCCGGCGCCATCGCTGGCGTGATGGGCGCCTACTTCTTCCTCTTTCCAACCTCGCGAGTCATTGTGCTGGTGCCCGTGTTATTCATTCCCTTCTTTTTTGAGCTGCCCGCCGTCACGTACCTGGCGTTTTGGGCGCTCAGCCAAGTTTTCAGCGGGACGCTATCGTTGATAGGCTCGGCGTCCGTCGGCGGGGTGGCTTGGTGGGCGCATGTCGGCGGGTTTCTGGCGGGCATCGCGCTGCATTTCGTTTTCGTCCGACGCCGGCCGGCCTATCGGAGCCCGGCCCGTGATGAATATGGGATTGAAAACGCTTGGGTGCCGGCCCGCTACTGGAGGACGTGGTAAATGACCCCCACGGATGTGCTTTGGATGTTCTTTGTGTTGTCGGCGCTGCAGCCCGTGCTGAAGCAGCGCTTCTTGGAGGCGTCCCGGCAGAGATTAATCGCCCGGATCGAGCGGCAGCGAAATTCGCGGGTGATTTTGCTGGTGCATCGCCAGGAAACCATGAGCTTCCTGGGCTTCCCGGTGTTTCGCTATATCGACGTGAACGACTC
>CAZHKT010000177.1:0-6305 GCA_964533045.1 uncultured Acidobacteriota bacterium
AAGTATACACGAAATGCTCCCTGATGTCACTATATTATGTAATTCTCTCTAGGTCAGGTCGACGACGCGCGCCTGGCGCACGGCGGGGATGGCGCGAATCTCCGCCAGCACGTCGTCGGGAACGTGATTGTCGATGTTCACCAAGCCGATAGCTTCCGCTGCTTTCGCGTCGCGACCCAGGGCGAAGTTGCCTATATTGATCTTCCGGTCCCCCAGGATGGTTCCCACGCGACCGATGACGCCGGGCACGTCCCGGTTGCAAATATAGAGCAGCACGCCGCGCAGCGGGGCCTCGATATCAATTTCGTTGATGCCGAGGATGCGCAGACCTCCGCGCGGGCCCACCATACCCAGCACCGAGGCGGAATCGGTTTCAGTCTGGAGCGCGATGCCGAGCGAGTTGGAAAAGGTGGCGCGCCGGGCGCTGCGCACTTCGATGACTTGGATGCCCCGCGCCTGCGCGATCTGGCCGGCGTTAATCAGGTTGGCCTTGCCGGAGAGCGCCTTGCTCAAGATGCCCTTGAGCACGGCATTCTTCACCAAGTGGGTGTTCAGTTCGGCCAGGCCGCCGTCGTAGCTGATGCGGATTTCCTCCACCCGCTCACCCGCGATCTGGGCGGTGAAGGCCCCCAGCTTTTCGCCGAGCTGAATGTAGGGTTCCAGCTTCTTGTATTCATCGGGTGAGACGGCGGGCATATTGACGGCGTTGCGCGCTACGCCCAGCAGCAGATAATCGCGCACCTGCTCGGCAATGCGCACCCCCACGATTTCCTGAGCCTCTTCGGTGGAACCGGCGATGTGGGGCGTGGCGACGACGTTCGGGTGGCTGACCAGTTTAAAGTCCTTGGGCGGTTCGGTCTCGAAGACATCCAGCCCCGCGCCGGCCACGTGACCGCTTTCGAGCGCTGCCAGCAGGTCGGCCTCGTTAATCAATTCGCCGCGCGCGCAGTTGATGATGCGCACGCCCGGCTTGGTTTTCGCCAGGGTCCTGGCGTTGATCAGGTGGCGCGTCTCGGCCGTCGCGGAGGCGTGCACACTGAGGAAATCGCTCCCGGCCAGCACTTCGTCGAGCGTCACCAGGCGCACATCCTGTTCGCGTGCCAGGGCCGATGAAACATAGGGATCGTAGGCGATCACTTCCATGAGCAGGGCTCGGGCCAGCCGCGCCACTTCCGTGCCGATCTTGCCCAGGCCGATCAGGCCGAGCGTCTTGCCGCGCAGTTCTGTTCCGATTAATTTTTTCTTTTCCCAGCGTCCCTGCTTGAGCGCGGCGTCAGCCTGCGGAATCCGCCGCACCAGCGCCAGCATCAGGGCGAGGGCGTGCTCGGCCACGGCCACGGCGTTGCCGCCGGGCGTATTCATCACCACGATGCCCTTCTGCGTGGCGGCCTCGAGATCCACGTTGTCCACGCCCACGCCGGCGCGGCCGATTACTTTCAGGCGGGCCGCCTTCTCGATCAGCGTGGCGGTCGCCTTGGTCGCGCTGCGCACGATCAGGGCGTCGGCATCCTTGATTTCTTCCGCCACCGAGGCGCCCGCCTTGTCGGGAAGGAAGAGGACTTCAAACGAGCTTTCATTGTGCAGCACTTCCAGCGCATGCTGGGAGACATTATCCGCAACCAGGATCTTCATAAGGGCTCTCCGCATTCTTGCCCGGCCGCCGTCGGGCAAGACCCTCCCGCAGC
Organism: uncultured Acidobacteriota bacterium; assembly: GCA_964533045.1. GTDB lineage: Bacteria > Acidobacteriota > Terriglobia > UBA7540 > UBA7540 > JACQNR01. The sequence goes on from CAZHKT010000177.1 coordinate 1,686, forward strand.
CGCAGCCAAAGCAAAGGGGATAGGTATCTAAGAATGGGCCATCCTCAGGTACGACTCTTGCGCGGCGCGCACGCCGCGGCCCAACTCCACTTTCTGGCCGAGCTTCAGCAGCGCCACTTCCAGCGCCGCAATCGCCGCGAACAAGTCCACGACGTCAAAATAACCGAGGTGCGCCAGCCGGAAGATTTTGCCCTTCATATCTCCCTGGCCGTTGGCGACGATGGCGCCGAAGCGGTTACGCATTTCCTTGATGATGGCGCCCGAATCCATTCCCTCCGGCGCGCAGATGGCGGTGGCGGCATTGGCGGGCGAAGCGACGGCAAAGAGTTTGAGGCCCAGCGCCTGGGCTGCGTCGCGCGTCATAGCGGCCAGCAGGGCCGCGTTGGCAATCAGATTCTCTCGCCCGATCTGCTTCACGTATTCGAGCGCGGCGTGCAGGCTGATGACCAGCGTCGTGGCGGGCGTGTAAGCCGTTTCGCCCTTCGACTGGTTCTTGCGCTCCTTGGCAAAGTCGAAATAGAAGCGCGGCAGCTTGGATTTGGCGATGATGCCCCACGCCTTTTCGCTGAAGCTGGCGAAAGCCAGGCCGGGCGGAATCATAATGGCCTTCTGTGAACCGCCGATCAGGATGTCGATACCCCACTCGTCGGGACGCAGGTCGGTGGTGCCCAGGCCGGTGATGGCGTCCACCACCAAGCAAGTTTCGGGATAGTTCTTCACCGCGCCGGCGAGCGACGCTACGTCGTTCATCACGGCGGTGGAAGTCTCGGTCGCCTGAATATAAACGGCGCGGAACGGCCCCTCCTCGGCCAGGGTGCGCTTCATCGCCTCCATGTCCACGGGGTGGCCGTAAGGTGACTCCACCTTTACGGCCTCGATGCCATAGGCCTTGGCCAGGCTCAGCCAGCGTTCGCCGAACTTACCGGCGGTGCCCACCAGGATCTTTTCTCCGGGTGAGACGACGTTCGAGATCGAGCCTTCCATTACACCGGTGCCGGAACTGGCGAAGACCAGCACGTCGTTCTGAGTGTGGTAGTAGTACTTCAGCAGCTCGATGGTCTCCGACATGATCTTGCGGAAGGCTTCTGTCCGGTGGTGGACATTGGCCGCGGTGAGCGTCCGCGCCTGAGCCTCGAGCAACAGGGGCGTGGGACCCGGAGTGAAGAGCCTTTGCTTGGATATGAGGGCCATGGTTCTCTTCCTGATGGATGAGGATATGCTTCGAGAAGAAGACTACAGGGCGGACCGCGCGGCGGACCACATGGTGTCCAGACCTTTCTGCCGAAGCTATTCAGTCTAGAAAACGAGGCCGGAAATGTCAAACCGGCCTGGGCGGCGGCCGGAATGCCGTTTGGTATGACAGCAGCGGGTTTACCTCGCCGTCTGGCGGCGTGAAGCCGCCTCCACGGCAAACGGAGTCATGTCCGCCCTTCGCAGGGGTGGTTCGCGGTAGAATTGAGGTGGCCGCAAGGGAGCGCGGTGGGATGAGCATGGAACAGGGGGCGGTGGACAAGCGGACGGGCCAACGAGCGATAGGAGCTGCGGCGCTGATGTTGGGCGTTCTGGGCATGGTGACCGCGCGCGGAGGGGCGCAAGACCGGGAACTCATGCTTCCGGCCGAAGTCCCGGCGGCAGAGACTCCCGCGCCCGGTGCGGTGGCGCCCTCTCCAGCCGCTCCCACGCCTGCGGCGACCGCGCCGTCAACTCAGGGCAAAACGCACGAGATCGAAGTCTTGGGAACCAAGCTCTGGATGGACACGGGCATTGATCTGCTCGGCGGGTCCAAGGTTCGAATCACGGCCTCGGGCCAGATCACTTATCCGGCGGAGAAGAAGGGCCGGGGAAAACCGAAGGGGCCGCAGACGGCCGGGCCGGACGGCCTGCCGCGCGGCTGGGCCGACATGCTGCGCCACTACGGAGTAAGAGACGCGGGGCGAGGCGCGCTCGTCGGGCGGATCGGCTCCGACGAATACGCGCAACCGTTCTTGCTGGGTGCGAAGAAGGAATTTGACGTGCCCGTCGGGGGAAGACTCTTCCTGGGGATCAACCAGGGGGCGGAAGATGCCTCGTCGGCCGAGGGAGGCTACCAGGCGAAGGTGGAGATTCTTGAGCAGGGCGCGGCGGCCGCCGCCGGCTCGAGCGGTCTGGCCGAGTCGCCCATCGAGGGCATCACGCCGGAATTGCTGGCCAGGATTCCGCGCCGCATCGCCGACGCCGACGGCAATCCCGGCGACATGGTCAACGGCCTCATTGTGGGCACAGAGGAAGAAATGGTCCGGGCCTTCACCACCGCCGGCTGGGTGAAGGTGGACAGCTCGACCAGCGATTCGGTGGTGAACGCGGTGTTGCTGACGCTGAAGAAGCAGGATTACGTCACCATGCCGATGAGCACGCTCTACCTCTTCGGCCGCCCGCAGGATTACGGCTTCGCGCACGCCGAACCCATCAAGGTGGTATTGGCCCGCCACCACCTGCGGCTGTGGAAGTCCGAATTCGAAATCGGCGGGCGCCCGCTCTGGTGCATGGCCGCCACGCACGACATCGGGCTGGAACGCGACCAACGGAATAACAGCATCACCCACAAGATCGATCCCAACATTGACGAAGAACGCGAGTACGTGAACGGCACCCTGACCGGAACCGGCCTGGTGATTCAGCGCAATCACGTAACCCCCGCCGATCCCCTCACCTCCGCCCGGACGGCTACGGGCGGAGAGTTCTATTCCGACGGACGCATCCTCGTGCTCGTCCTGAAAAAGACCGGCGCGACCGGCGCCGCCGAGTGACCCCCTGCGGAGGGCTCGGCCGTCAGTCTGCCGGCATGGCTGAGAAGGGAAAGAACACCGCAAGACAGCGACGGGCCCTGCGCTATACCTTCCGCCACCCCTCGGCGAGACCCTGGACCGCAATCCGCGACCCGGCGTGATAGAATGGCGGCCCCCATCCGGCCCGAGGGGTAAAATAGAAAGAGGGAGGATGGGCGCGGCGGAAGAAGGAGAGGGGGAGCGATGGCGACTAAACATCAGAAAAAGACGGCCGAGTTCACCGAACTGCCCATCCTGCCCGTGCGGGACACGGTGCTGTTCCCCAACGCCATCCTGCCGCTGACGGTGGGCCGCGAAAGCTCGCTGAAGCTCATCGGCGACCTGAAGGAAGACCAGCGCTTCATCGGCGTGGTAGCGCAGCGTGATCCGCGTGTGGACAACCCGCAGGCCGTGGATCTCTACCAGGTCGGCACCGCCGCCTTTATCCACAAAATCATCAAGCTGCCCAACCAGAGCCTGTTCGTGTTCGTCGAGGGCTTGCAGCGCATCGCCGTGCTGGAGATGGTGCAGCATGAGCCCTACCTGCGGGCGCGCGTGCAGCAACTGAGCGACGGCGCGCCTGAGGAAATCACCGCTGACTTCGAAGCGCTGGTGCGCAGCGTCACGGCGCTCTTCCAGCAGGTGGTGCAGCTGTCGCCCACGCTATCCGACGACCTACAAACCGTGGTGATGAATATCGACGACCCCGCCCGCCTGGCCGACTTCATCGCCGCCAATCTGCCTTCGCTTTCCTCGACGGAAAAGCAGGAATTGCTGGAAAGTCTGGAACTCAAGGGCCGCCTGGAGCGGCTGCACCGCCTGCTGGCGCGTGAGGTCGAGGTGCTGCAACTGCGCAGCAAGATTCAGACCGAAGTCCAGGACCAGGTTTCTCAGAGCCAGCGCGAGTACTACCTGCGCGAGCAGTTGAAGGCCATCCAGAAGGAACTGGGCGAGGCGGACGAGCAGCAGGAGATCGAAGAGCTGCGCAAGAAGATCGAAGCCAGCGGCATGACCGAGGAGGCCCGCAAGGAAGCCAACCGCGAATTGAACCGTCTGGCCAAGATGTCGCCCGCCGCGGCGGACTATCACGTCACGCGAACCTATCTCGACTGGCTCGTCGCCCTGCCCTGGACGAAGGTCAGCCCGCTCAAGGTGGACATCCGCAAAGCCAAGGAAGTGCTGGACGCCGATCACTACGACCTGGAGAAGCTGAAAGAACGCATCCTCGATTACCTGGCGGTGCTGCAACTCAAGCCGCAACTGAAGGGTCCCATCATCTGCTTCGCCGGACCGCCGGGCGTGGGCAAGACATCGCTGGGCAAATCCATCGCTCGCGCCCTTGACCGCAAGTTCGTGCGCATGTCGCTGGGCGGCATCCACGACGAGTCGGAAATTCGCGGGCACCGCCGGACTTACATCGGCGCCCTGCCGGGCCAGATCATCCAGGGCATCCGCCGGGCCGAGACACGGGATCCCGTCTTCATGCTGGACGAAGTGGACAAGGTGGGACGCGACTTCCGGGGCGACCCGACTGCCGCGCTGCTCGAGGTGCTGGACCCCGAGCAGAACTCCCATTTCCGTGACAACTATCTCGACGTGCAGTTTGACCTTTCCAAGGTGCTCTTCATCTGCACGGCCAACATGCTCGATACAATTCCGCCGCCGCTGCTCGACCGCATGGAGGTGCTCGACCTTCAGGGCTACACGGAGGAAGAGAAGATCCAGATCGCCATCCGCCACCTCATCCCCAAGCAGGCGGAAGAACACGGCGTCAAGCTGGGCGAGCAGATCAGCTTCACGCGCGAGGGCATCCGCG
>CAZHKT010000178.1:0-6296 GCA_964533045.1 uncultured Acidobacteriota bacterium
GAATACGCGCAGGCAGCGGGACCCGTTGTGACCCTGACGCGGACGGTAGCGGCTCGCGAAAACGTGGTGATGCAGGGGAGCGAGGCGCGGCGTGGCGACATCGTACTGCGTCGCGGAATGCGGCTGGGAGCGGGCGAAATTGGCTTACTTGCTTCCGTGGGCCGGGCGCAAGTGGAGGTTTTTCGTCCGCCGCAGGTGGCGATTCTCCCCACCGGCGACGAAGTCGTGCCCGTCGAACAGACGCCCGAATGGTTCCAGGTGCGCAACAGCAATGCGCATGCGCTCGCCGCCCAGGTCGCGGCCGTCGGCGGCGTGCCACGCCTCCTTCCCATTGCGCGCGACGACCCCTCTCAGCTTCGCCGCTTGATCGAACAAGGCTTCGAGTCGGACTTGCTGATTGTGACGGGAGGAGTTTCCAAGGGGAAGTACGATTACGTCCGCCAAGTGTTGCGGGCGTTGGGGGCGCAATTCGCCATCGAAAGCGTCGCCATTCGCCCCGGCAAGCCGCTGGCGTTCGGCACCGTCAGCGGGAAAGTATTTTTCGGATTGCCGGGCAATCCCGTTTCGACCTACGTGACGTTTGAAGTGTTCGTCCGTCCGGCCCTTGCTACGATGGGCGGCGGCCGTTGGGAGGAGGCTGTGTTCCTGCGCGCGCGCTTGGCGGAACCCTTCCGGCAAAGCCTGGGGCTCACGGTATTCATGCCCGCGCGGGTCGAGTCGCGCGGAGGGGAGCCGGTCGTTCGATTGATAGGTTGGCAGGGCTCGGGCGATCTGGTCGGCGTTGCCGCGGCCAATTGCTTCCTGGTGGTCCATCCGGAGCAAAGGGATCTGGCAGTGGGAGAATGGGTGGACGTGTTGCCCAGACAGCTGTGACGAGTGATAGTTGGCAGGAGAGGAATGGTATCAATGGTATAAAGGACGCGGGTCCACCTGGGTGGGGGGAGGGAGTTCGAGCTCTGCGCCATTCGGCCTTTGCACTTCAGACTTCACACCTGTTGGGGGCTCGTTAGTGTTGGATCGAGGCACGCCGTTGAAGCGGAGACTCAGCCATTACGACAGGACCGGTCGCGCCCGCATGGTGGACGTGTCGGCCAAGCCTGCGACGGCGCGGCGCGCCGTGGCTAGCGTGCTGGTCAAGATGAAGACGGCCACGCGGCGGGCGCTGGCGCGCAATCCCAAGGGAAACCCGCTGGAGGTCGCGCGCATCGCGGGCATTGCAGCGGCCAAGCGGACCTCGGAGCTGATTCCGTTGTGCCATCCGCTCATGCTCAGCCACGTTGATGTATCCGCGGAGTTATGCCAGAATGGCGTGCGGATCACGGCCGAGGTCCGGACTACCGGGCCGACCGGCGTGGAAATGGAAGCGCTCACGGCCGCGGCCGTCGCGGCGCTTACTGTTTACGACATGTGCAAGGCTCTCGACAAAAGCATCGAGATCAAGCGCCTGCGGTTGTTGGAGAAGAGCGGCGGTAAAAGCGGCAACTACCGTGCACGAAGGTAGTCAGGAATACTGGATCGTATGTCTACCGGTCTCAAAATTCTGGTTGTCGATGACAATCCCACTGTGCTCCGGCTGCTGATGCAGAGCCTGGAGAAGTGCGGGGAACTTATCACTGCCACCGACGGTGCCGATGCGTTGATGAAGGCCATTGACGTCAAGCCGGACCTGATCTTCTCCGATTACTCCATGCCGGTGATGGACGGCCGCGCCCTGTTCGAGAAGCTGCGCGCGCGCAAAGAGACCAAGGATATTCCGTTCTGCTTCGTGGCCTCGCAGAAGGAGATCGACGAGCACCTGCGCATGGTGGTGGACGGCGTCGAGGAATACTTCGTCAAACCGTTCTTTGTGAAAGAGCTCAGCGAACGGGCCCGCCGCCTGACCGCCCGCTTTCAGCAGGCCAAGATTGAAGCCAAGGGCGCCGGCGGCGGCCGCATGGGCGGCAGCCTCAGCGAGATGAATCTGCTCGACTGGATGACCTCGCTCGAACAGGGCCGCAAAACCTGCGCGCTCATCCTGCGCCGGGGCGCCGAGCAGTGTACGATGTTCTTTGACGAGGGCCAGGTGTCGCACGCGGTTTACGGCGATCTGAAGGGTGATCAGGCCGTCTTCAAGGTGCTGACCTGGACCGAAGGCGACTGGGAACTCGATTTCAAGATGACCGCCACCGAACGCACGACCACCATGCCCACTCAGGGCCTGATGATGGAAGGCTTGAGGCTGCTCGACGAAGCCAACCGCGACGCGGGGTAGCGGTCGCGGTGATCTGCGATCGCCGGTGCTTCCGTCGCGGCGGGCTTCAGCCCGCCATCGCTTGTGCTTTGTGGCGACCGGAAGGTCGCCGCGACAAATTCATGCCCTCCACCCTCCGCGCCCACATCCTCGTCATGAGCGACTCCGCCGCGCGTGGCGAACGCGAGGATCTCTCCGGTCCCGCAGTGAAGGAGATCCTCGAGTCGCACGATTGGACGGTCGCTGAAATTGAAATCCTCCCCGACGACTACCACGACCTTCGCGACCGCATCCTGCAACTTTCCGAATCGGATGCATTCGATGCCGTCTTCACCTGCGGCGGCACGGGCGTGGCGCCGCGCGACGTGACGCCGGAAGCCACGCGCGCCGTCATTGAGCGCGAAATCCCCGGCCTTGCCGAGCTGATGCGGGCGGAAGGTCTGAGGACGACCCGAAAAGCGGCGCTCTCCCGGAGTGTGGTCGGCGTCCGCAGGCAAACATTGATCGTCAACCTTCCCGGCAGCCCCCAGGGCGCCGCCCAATCGCTCGAAAGCATCATTGACTTGCTGCCGCACGTCGTGGACCTCCTGCATGGGCGGACCGGGCACTGAGAGCGGTCGCCCAAGGCGCGGGGCTTATGGTAAGATGACAGCTTCAATGCTTGAGGGAGTGCCCCTGTGCTGAATTCCTACGGACCCATTCTGATCTTTGCCGTGATTGCCGCGGCGTTTCCCATCGTGACACTCTGGGTGATGAAGTTCATCCGCCCTAAGTTCCGTCCCACGCCGGAAAAGGTGATGCCCTACGAGTGCGGCATCACGCCGGAATCGGACGCGCGCGGGCGCTACACCGTGCGCTTTTACATTATCGCCATCCTGTTCGTCATCTTCGACGTGGAAACCGTCTTCCTCTTTCCCTGGGCCGTGCAGTACCAGGTGCTGGGCCTGTTCGGCCTGGTCGAGATGATGGTCTTCCTCGGAATCCTCATCATCGGCTACGTCTGGCTCTGGAAGCGCGGCGCCCTGGAGTGGGTCTGACCGTTCACCGCAGAAACACGAAGCATCCGAAACGATCAACGCGGGGTGGTGATTTTATGGCCGGGATGCATCGTTTCTCGTTCGTCTCTTATCGTTCAGCGTTTGTGATAGGATTTCCGCTTCATCAATCCTGATTGGAGACGCTCGCATGGCTTACTACAAGGGTTTGAGTCTGGATGGCCAGAAGGCGCTGGTCATTGGAGGCACGAGCGGCCTGGGGCGGGCGATTGCACTCGGATTTGCCGAGGCCGGGGCGGACGTGGCGCCGGTCAGCCGGCGCATCGAGGAAGTGCGGAAGACGGCGGGGGAAATTCGTGCTCAGGGCCGGCAGTCGCTCGAAATCGCCGCAGATGTCACGCGTCGGGCCGATGTGGAACACGTGATGGGCGAAGTGAAGCGCACGTGGGGTCGCCTGGATATTCTGGTGAATTCTGCCGGCACCACCAAGCGCGCCCCGTCGCTGGAGTTCCAGGACAGCGATTGGGAGCGCATCATGGCCCTGAACGTGAACGGCACCTGGTATGCCTGTCAGCTGGCGGGCCGGATGATGGTGGAGCAAGGCTATGGGCGCATCATCAACATTGCCTCACTCGCCTCATTTGTCAGCGTGCACGAGGTGACGCCTTATTGCGCGTCGAAGGGCGCTGTGCTCCAGATCACGCGCGCCCTGGCGGCGGAATGGGCCCTGAATGGCGTCACGGTGAACGCCATCGCGCCCGGAGTCTTTGAGACCCCGCTGAACCGCGAGGTGCTGCGGGATCCGGCGCGGCGCCGGTCGATTCTTTCCCGCACGCCCATGCGGCGCTATGGCAACCTGTCGGAAATTGTGGGCGGCGCGATCTACCTTGCTTCGCCGTGCGCCAGCTTTGTGACGGGACACACCCTGGTCATCGACGGCGGATTCCTTGCTCAGGGGATTGGCAACCTGCCGGAGAATATCTGAGCGCGGCGTGACAAAACAAAAGGCCCGGAGAAGTTCCACTCCGGGCCTTTTCTGCTGATGGTTCCCGCCTAGAATTTCCAGTCGGTGGTAAGGCGGAAGGCGTTGCCCCGCAGGGTGCCCAGCACCTGGGCGTCGTTGTAGTGCGTGTACCCAATGCCGAAGGAGAAATGGTCATTGACCCGGAAGGTAAAGCTAGGGCTGATGCGGCCACCCGCCTTATAGGGTCCGTTCCGGTCGCTTTGACGGATGCCGAATCCTCCGGCCAGTTCATATCCAACCGGGCCGGAGAGCTTGCCGTAGATTCTGGTGGTCAGGAGGTAGCGCTGGTATATCTCCGGGTTATAGAAGCCCATGAAGACGCCGCGGTCACGTCCTGCAAACCCGTAGCGGACGAATTCCGCTCCCAGGTCCAGCGAGATGGGCTGCGAAGTGGCGATGACGCGGTTGAAATCAATTTCTCCAAAATGAGAATTATCGCGATAGTCGGTGCCGCTGATGGTGGCCGAGCGGTAGTGGGCGTAGTCGTAGCTCAGGGTCAGCTCGGTGCGGTCATCGAAATCGATGGTCAGGCCCGTGCCGAAGCGCGAGCGCATGACGCCATACTTGGTGGCGGTGGGCGTGTGGGTAATGGGCGTATGTCCGATGTCCACGATATCCCAGGTGAGGTGCTTGTTGGGGCGGTAGGTGAGGCCCACTTCGCCGACGGGGGCGGATTTGGCCGAAAGGCCGAAGCTGCCGGGGACGCCCGCGATGCGCGTCAAAGTGCCGGGGCCGAAGCGTACGGCGCCGACGCCAGCTCGGAACGTCCACTGATCACTGATCCGAGTCCGCTGACGGTAGAGGAACAGGTGCGGTACCACGGTGCCCGTAATGCCGGTGGGGATCTGGTTCCCGCTCGAATCGCGTCGCGGCCCCGGGGGAGCTTCCGTCGGATTGGCGGAGTACGCCACGTAAGAGTCGGTGTTCGGAAGAAAGGAAAATCCCAGCGTTGCCCCGTAGGAGAATGAACGCAAGTCCTGATTGGGGAAACCTGTCTGGGCGCCAATCTGGGTTTCCGGGCCGATTTCGCGCGCGAACGCAGTGCGCGTGCTCAGCGTGACGGCCGATTCATCACGCATGCGGCGGCGCATGGCGGCGACTTCCGAATTGCCGGGGCTGAGCTGCTCGGCGCGGTCCAGCAATTCGTTGGTCCGCTTCTTGTGCCGCAGCGACCTTTCGATGGTGGCCAGCAGGAACACCGAGTCGAAGCTGTTGGGGTTTGCCGCGACAGCCTTCTCCGCAAACGCCAGGGCGCCCTTCTTGTTCCCCTGGTGATAGAGAATTTGGGCTTTCCCCTGCAGCGCCGTCGGGTCGTTGGGATCCTGCTTCAACACCTCTTCGTAGTGCGCCAGAGCGCTGGTTCGATTGGCCTCGCGCAGGTCGAGCCGCGCCAGCTGCAAATGAGCGTCGCGGTTCTGCGGTTCGGCAGCGATGACCTGGTTCAGCGTGGTGCGAGCGGCGGTGTAATCCGGCTTGCGCAACTGGAGCCGAGCCATCTCCATCAGGGTTGGGACATCGCCGGGCTTGGCGGCGAGCAGTTTCTGGTATCCGGCCAGGGAGTCATTCTCGCGTCCCGCCCAGCCCTGAACGCGGGCGAGTGTCTCGAGCGACGACAGGTCATCCGGTTCAGCCGCGATCACTTCCGAGTAGAGGCGGATCGCTTCGTCATACTGCCGCTCGCGGGCCAGGAATCGGGCCAGCTCGCGTTTGGCGCTCACGTCGTCGGGATTGGCGGCGAGGACCTGCCGGTAAGCCGCAATGGTGGCGGGGTGGTCGGATCCCTTGCTGAGCTGGTAGGCGCGCCCCTTGAGCGACGACAATTCGCCGGGGTAGGCGGCCAGGCGCTGGTCGTAATAGGCGATCCAGGCTTCCGGCGTGGCATCGCTGCCGGGGCGAAGGGCCTGCCACTTCTTTTCCTCCTCGGCGGACTCGATCCGGCGGAGCGCTTCGGTGTTCTGGGCGTCGTCCGGTTTGCGGCTGGCCAGGCTCTGGAAGATGGCGCGCGATTCCGCGTAGTGGCCCGTCCAGGAAAGAACGAACGCTTTGC